>NZ_JBFACE010000005.1:0-301472 GCF_040640655.1 Streptomyces sp. NPDC021749
TCCGGGCATAGAGTGCTGTCGCGAGGGTGTCCAGGTCTGTCTTCACACACTGACATTGGACGCCCTCGTCCTATATCCGCAGGCCATCCCTTGGAGTCGTTCATCTAGGAGCCCGGTTGGCCGGGACCGGCCGGCCCAGTGATCAGCGGCACAACCGGCCGTCGTTCTCCGGCGGCGGCACTGTCGGTGGGCGCTCGTATGCTCGGAGAATGACTTCCAGCGCGCAGGGACCTGAGCAGGTATCCGACGAGGTATCCGACCAGGCGTCCGGGCAAGCGGCCGACCGCGGCACGGGCGCCCGGCCCGCCCCCGAGGGCCGCCCGACGGCGAACGCGATGCGCCGCGCGCTCAAGCGGGCCCGCGACGGCGTGGCACTGGACGTCGACGAGGCCGCGGTGCTGCTGCAGGCCCGCGGCGCCGACCTGACGGACCTGTGCGCGTCCGCCGCCCGGGTGCGCGACGCCGGCCTGGAGGCCGCCGGCCGCCCCGGCGTCATCACGTACTCCAAGGGCGTCTTCATCCCCCTGACGCGGCTGTGCCGGGACAAGTGCCACTACTGCACCTTCGTCACCGTCCCCGGCAAGCTGCGCCGGGCCGGACACGGGATGTTCATGTCGCCCGACGAGGTGCTGGACATCGCCCGCCGCGGTGCCGAACTCGGCTGCAAGGAAGCCCTGTTCACCCTCGGGGACAAGCCCGAGGACCGCTGGCCCGAGGCCCGCGAGTGGCTGGAGGCGCACGGCTACGACGACACCCTCTCGTACGTCCGCGCCATGGCCATCCGCGTCCTGGAGGAGACCGGACTGCTGCCGCACCTCAACCCCGGCGTGCTGTCCTGGACGGACTTCCAGCGCCTCAAGCCCGTCGCCCCCTCCCTGGGGATGATGCTGGAGACGACCGCCGAGCGGCTGTGGAGCGAGCCCGGCGGTCCGCACCACGGCTCACCGGACAAGGAACCCGCCGTCCGGCTGCGCGTCCTGGAGGACGCGGGCCGCTCCAACGTCCCCTTCACCAGCGGCCTGCTGATCGGCATCGGCGAGACCTACGAGGAGCGCGCCGAGTCCCTCTTCGCGCTGCGCCGCATCCAGCGTGCCTACCACGGCATCCAGGAACTGATCATGCAGAACTTCCGCGCCAAGCCGGACACGGCGATGCGCGGCATGCCGGACGCCGAACTGGAGGAGCTGGCCGCGACCATCGCGGTGGCCCGGCACATCATGGGCCCCTCGACCCGCATCCAGGCACCGCCCAACCTCGTCGACGGCGAATACGCGCTGCTGATCGACGCCGGCATCGACGACTGGGGCGGGGTGTCCCCGCTGACCCTGGACCACGTCAACCCCGAGCGGCCCTGGCCGCAGATCGAGGAGCTGACCGAGCACTGCGCCGCCGCCGGCTTCCGCCTGCGCGAACGGCTCCCCATCTACCCCGAGTTCCTCCAGCGCGGCGAACCCTGGCTCGACCCCCGCCTGCTGCCGCACGTCCGCGCCCTCGCCGACCCCGAGACCGGCCTGGCCGTCGAGGACGCCCCCGTCGTCGGCCGGCCGTGGCAGGAGCCCGACGAGGGCTTCACGGCGAGCTCCTCGGGCCGTACGGACCTGCACCGCACCATCGACACCGAGGGCCGCAGCGCCGACCGCCGGGACGACTTCGACGAGGTCTACGGCGACTGGGAGGCGCTGCGCGAGGCCGCCGCGCCCGGTATGGCGCCCGAGCGGATCGACGCGGACGTACGGCAGGCGCTCTCCCGGGCCGCCGACGACCCCACCCGGCTCACCGACCCCGAGGCGCTGGCGCTGCTGCACGCCGACGGACCGGCCCTCGACGCCCTCTGCGGAATCGCCGACGACCTCCGCCGCGCCACGGTCGGCGACGACGTCACCTACATCGTCACCAGGAACATCAACTTCACCAACGTCTGCTACACCGGCTGCCGTTTCTGCGCCTTCGCCCAGCGCCGCACCGACGCCGACGCCTACACCCTCTCCCTTTCCCAGGTCGCCGACCGCGCCCAGCAGGCCTGGGACGTGGGCGCGGTCGAGGTGTGCATGCAGGGCGGCATCCACCCCGACCTGCCCGGCACGGCGTACTTCGACATCGCGCGCGCCGTCAAGGAACGCGTCCCCGGTATGCACGTACACGCCTTCTCCCCCATGGAGGTGGTCAACGGCGCGACCCGCACCGGACTCTCGATCCGCGAATGGCTGAGCGAGGCCAAGGCCGCCGGCCTGGACTCCGTCCCCGGCACCGCCGCCGAGATCCTCGACGACGAGGTCCGCTGGATCCTCACCAAGGGCAAACTCCCCACCGCCACCTGGGTCGAGGTCATCAAGACCGCCCACGAGCTGGGCATCCGCTCGTCCTCGACGATGATGTACGGCCATGTCGACCAGCCGCGCCACTGGCTCGGCCACCTCCGGCTGCTGGCCGAGATCCAGCAGGAGACCGGCGGCTTCACGGAGTTCGTCACGCTCCCGTTCATCCACACCAACGCGCCCGTCTACCTCGCCGGAATCGCCCGCCCCGGCCCGACGACCCGCGACAACCGCGCGGTGACGGCCATGGCCCGGATCCTGCTGCACCCGCACATCACCAACATCCAGACCAGCTGGGTCAAACTGGGCGCGGAGGGCGCCGCCGAAATGCTCCGCTCCGGCGCCAACGACCTCGGCGGCACGTTGATGGAGGAGACCATCTCCCGTATGGCGGGCTCCAGTTACGGCTCCTACCGCTCCATCCAGGACCTGATCGCCATCGCCGACCGGGCCGGCCGCCCCGCCCGACCCCGCACCACGACCTACGGCCCGGTCCCCGAGGACCGCCAGGCAGCCGCCCTCGCCTCGGACGGCCACCTGCCGGAGCTGCTGCCGGTCGTGGACTGAACGGAGACCGGTGGTGGACCGAACGGACTCCTGGTAGTGGACTGAACGGAGACCGGTGGTGGACCGAACGGACTCCTGGTAGTGGACTGAACGGAGACCGGTGGTGGACCGGCGGACTCCCGGTGGTGGACCGAACGGAGACGCTGGCGGGCTGAGCGGACGGGCGTAGCGGCGGGGGCCCGGCTCAGTCCCCGTCGTACTCCGACTCGTGCTGGAGGATGCACTGCTGCCACTGGGACAGTGCTTCCTCGCGGTCACCCCCGCTGTCCTGGGCGGCGACGATCAGGGCATCGGCGGCCATGGCGGCGAGCCGGACGGCGATGTGGCAGACGTCGCTCTGGGGGAGCGGCCGGAGGAGTTCCACCGCGCCGTCGCTGTCCCCGGAGAGGGCCGAGGCGACGACGGCCATGGTGGTGCGATCCCACTCGTACTCGGACATGGGGAGAGCATGCCCAGCGTGCGGCGCCGCCATCATCGAACGGATGCGCCCCGGCGCCGCCGCGCATCAGTTGAGTTGACGCACCGCACCGCCCGCCAAGAAGGCGGTGATGTCCTCGACGGCCTGCTGGAAATAGCCCTCGTAGTTGCGGCGGGTGACATAGCCGAGGTGCGGAAGGGCGAGCACGTTCGGCAGGGTCCGCAGGGGGTGGCCGGCCGGCAGCGGCTCCTGGTCGAAGACGTCCAGGCCGGCGCCGGCGATCCAGTTCTCGCGCAGCGCCCGCAGCAGCGCCGCCTGGTCGACGATAGCGGCGCGCGAGGTGTTGACCAGGTAACTCGTGGGCCGCATCCGGCGGAGCTCGTCCGCGCCGAGCAGCCCCCGGGTGCGGTCGCCGAGCACCAGATGGACGGAGACGAAGTCGGCGGCCTCCAGGAGCTCCTCCTTGGTGGCGGCGGCGCGTACGCCCACCTCCGCGGCGCGCTCGGCGGTCAGGTGGCGGCTCCACGCCACCACGTCCATGCCGAAGGCCAGGCCGATCCGCGCGACCCGGCTGCCGATCTTGCCCAGGCCCAGCAGCCCGAGCGTACGGCCGTGCAGATCGGCGCCCAGGGTGGACTGCCAGGGGCCCCCGGCGCGCATCGCGGTGCTTTCGGTGACGACGTTGCGGGCGAGGCCGAGGATCAGCGCCCAGGTCAGCTCGACGGGCGGCTCGGTGTTGCTGGCGGTGCCGCAGACGGTGATCCCGTGCCGGGCGGCGGCCGCCAGGTCGATGGCGGCGTTCCGCATCCCGGAGGTGATCAGCAGCCGCAGCCGGGGCAGCCGGGCGAGCAGTGAGGCGGGGAACGGGGTGCGCTCGCGCATCGCCACGACGATCTCGCAGTCGCCGATCGCCGCGACCACCTCGTCCTCGGAGCGGAACGGCTCGCGCAGCGTACGGACCTCCACGGCACCGGCCAGCGGCGACCAGTCGGCCAGGGACAGGGCGATGCCCTGATAGTCGTCGAGTACGGCGCAGCGCGGTGTCATAACAAGATCTCCCGGAGGCGCAGTTCGGCAGTCATCCGGACCGTAGCGCCCAAAAGCCGCCTAGCCAGTGACTATGCGCATACTCACCTGGCCAGAAACTGATCAATCCCGGTCGATTACAGTGCTGCGCCGGGGGCCTTAGCAAGGCCTCCGGGACGTGGTGAGCTTCGGGAGGCACAGTGAGCGCAGCGGGAGGCGGCGCCGCCATCTGGGGGCGCGCAGAACAGCAGGACTTCCGCAGCCGGGTACGCGGCTGCCTGCTCGGCGGTGCCATCGGCGATGCGCTCGGTGCCGGTATCGAATTCGACTCGCTGGACGCGATCCGCGCGGCCCACGGCCAGGAGGGCGTGACGGACTTCGTGCCCGCCTTCGGGCGGCGCGGCGCGGTCACCGACGACACCCAGATGACCCTGTTCACCGTCGACGGGCTGATCCGGGCCCAGGTACGCCGCGACACCGGCGCCTGGCACCCGCCCACCGACGTCCACCGCGCCTACCTCCGCTGGGCCGCCACCCAACGCGACTGGGGCCCCGACGAGCGCAAGGAGGACGACGGCTGGCTGGCCCGCGAGGAGTGGCTCTACTCCCGCCGCGCGCCCGGCCGGGCCTGCCTGACCGGCCTCGGCGACGAGGTGATGGGCACCCTGGAGGCACCGAAGAACCCGGACTCCAAGGGGTGCGGCGCGGTGATGCGCTCCGCGCCGTTCGGACTGCTGGTCGGCTGGGAGCCGCAGCTGGTCTTCCAGCTCGCCGTGGAGTGCGCGGCGCAGACGCACGGACACCCCACCGGTTACCTGGCGGCCGGCGCGTTCGCCGTGATCAGCCACTCCCTGGCCCGCGGTGAGGACCTCGACGGCGCGGTGCAGAAGGCGCTGGCCCACCTGGCCACCCGCCCCGGCCACGAGGAGACCACCGAGGCCCTCAAGCGCGCGCTGGGCGCCGTACGGCAGGGCATGCCGACGCCGGCCCGGGTGGAGTCGCTGGGCGAGGGCTGGACGGCCGAGGAGGCGCTGTCCATCAGCGTGTACTGCGCACTGGTCGCCGAGGACCTCCGGCACGGCCTGCTGCTCGCCGTCAACCACAGCGGCGACAGCGATTCCACCGGCGCCATCTGCGGCAACCTCCTCGGCACCCTGCACGGCGAAACGGCGCTGCCGCCGGTCTGGCTGGTCGAACTGGAGGGCCGGGCCACGATCCTGCAACTGGCCGACGACTTCGCCATGGAAATGACCCAGGGCCCCGCCCTGCACGGCCCGGCCACCTCGTCCCCCGGGTGGCTGGCACGGTATCCGCGGGCGTAAGGGCGTAAGGGCGCGAGGGCGTGGGGGTGCAAGGCGTAGGCGCGTAGGGCGAAGGGGCTGGGGTCGTTACGCGATGGGCTCCGTGCGAAATGGGGCCCTTAACGCAATATGGCCCCTACGCAATGTGGGCCCCTACGTGGCGGGTGCCTACGTGACGGGCCCTACGCGACGTGGCCCCTACGCGGCGGGCCCCTACGCGACGTGGCCCCTACGCGACGTGGCCCCTACGCGACGTGGCCCCTACGCGACGTGGCCCCTACGCGACGTGGCCCCTACGCGACGTGGCCCCTACGCGGCGGGCCCCTTACGGGAAGGTCGAACACTTTCCCTAGGGGGCGCGAACGCCCCCTCGGGGGCCGCAACGGTTCGGGCGCAGGCGGTATTCCCCTCCGTGCAGGTAAAGGAGACCCCGCCCCTCACCCCCCGCCCCTCACCCCCGCCCCCCCACTACCGCATCAGCTCGCCCGCGTTGACCAGCAGCGACTGGCCCGTGATGGCGCGCGCCCGGTCGGACGCCAGGAAGACCGCGGTCTCGGCCACATCGGCATCCGTGGCCAGCTCGGGCAGTGCCATCCGCTCGGTGAGCCGCCCGAGCACCTCCGCCTCCGGTACGCCCTCGGCCTGCGCCTGGAAGCGTACGTAGGCCTCGACCGGTGGACCCCACATCCACCCAGGCTGCACGGTGTTGACCCGTATCCGGTCCGGCCCCAGTTCGCGGGCGAGCGAGTACATCGCCGAGACCAGCCCGCCCTTCGACGCCGCGTACGCCGCCTGCTGCACCTGCGAGGGCGCCGCGACCGACGACTGGGTGCCGATGAACACCACCGAACCCCCGCCGCGCGCGGTCAGCGAGGGCAGACAGGCCCGGGTCATCCGCAGCGTGCCGAAGAGGTTGACGTCCACGACGGCGCGCCAGGAGTCGAAGTCGGCGTCCCGCAGCCCGCCGAACAGCGAGTCCAGCGCGGCGACATGGATCACCGCGTCGATCCCGCCGAACCGCTCCACGGCCAGCGCGGCCAGCTCCGTGCACTGCGCCTCGTCGCCGATGTCGGTCGCCCGCCAGGCCGTACGCGCCCCCGAAGGGTCGATCTGCGCCGCCGAGTTGGCGAGGTTCGCCTCCGTGCGCGCGCCCAGCACCACCGACGCACCGTCCCGTACGCAGGCCGCCGCGACCTGATGGCCCAGTCCCGCGCCCACGCCCGAGACGACGACGGTCTTGTTCCGCAGCAGCATCTCCGCCTCCGGGCGCTGTGATCCGCGTACGCATTCTGACGGTGAGTCAGATTAGAGCCTCGGGCCGGGAAGGAACAGCCTCGGTCGTACGCGGATCACGGGTGCGGGCGGTGCCGCGCCACCCTGTCAGTGCGCGTGCCCCCGGCGCAGCCGGACCACCGAGCGCAGTCGGCGCAGGACGGCGGCCACCCGCACCCGGGCGCCGCACAGCCGGGCCCACGCACGGCGGAGCAGGGAAGGGGGCGGCTCGGTCGGGTAGTCGTCGGCGGGATCCGGTGCGGGTGCGGGCGCGCCGCGCGTCGGGTCGTCCGGGCCGTGGGTGTCTGGGCTGCCTTGGGTCATCCGTCCTCCCGGAAAGGTGTTCCCACCCATGTCCTTCCCCGCAGCGGTCGTCCCGAAGCGGCAGCTCTCCTCGGCCGCCCCTCCGGGCGCGGCGGCCATCGAGAAGCCCCCGCCTCTGCCGCTGCCCGTGCTCGCCGCTACCCCCTCTGCCGCTGCCTGCCCCGCCACTGCTCGCGCTCGCCGCTACCTGCCTCCGCCGCCGTTCGCGCTCGCCGCTAACCGCCGCTGCCGCTGCTCGCGTTCGCCGCTACCTGCCCCCGCCGCTGCCCGCGCTCACCCCTCCCCGCGCGCCTCCTCCAGCGCCCCGCGCAAGCGCCCCAGGCCCTCGCGGATCTCCTCCGGCGTGTGCGTCACGAACGACAGGCGGACCGCGGCCGGGTCCGGCGTCCCGGCGAAGAACGGCGCCCCGGGCACGTACGCGACGTCGTGCCGCACGACCCCCGGCAGCAGCGCGGTCGCGTCATGGCCGGCGGGCAGCGTGGCCCACACGAACATGCCGCCCGACGGCCGGTTCCACCGCGAGCCCTCGGGGAGCGCCGCGGAGAGCCCGTCGACCAGCGCGTCCCGGCGCTCGCGGTACGCGTCGCGCACCCGCGCCAGATGGGCGTCCAGGTCCGTGGTCGCCAAGTACCGTGCCGCGGCCGCCTGGTCGACGGTCGAGGTGTGCAGATCGGTGGCCTGCTTGGCGATGACGCAGGGGCGTCGCAGCGGGGCCGGCAGCCGCAGCGTGCCCAGTCGCAGGCCGGGCGCCATCACCTTCGAGAACGAACCCAGCAGCACGGTACGGTCCTCGGCCCCCGGGAAGGACGCCACCCACGGCACCGTCTCTCCCTCGAAGCGGAGTTCGCCGTACGGGTCGTCCTCGGCGATCCACAGTCCGCGCCGGGCGGCGATCTCGGCGACCGCGGCCCGCCGCTCGGCGGAGAGCGTACGGCCGGTCGGGTTCTGGAAGGTGGGGATGACGTAGAGCAGCTTCGGCCGCTCACGGGCGGCGAGTTCGTCCAGTGCGGCCGGGTCCAGCCCCTCGTCGTCGGTGGGCACCGGCACCACCCGCGCACCCGCCAGCGAGAAGATCTGCAGCGCCGCCAGGTAGCAGGGGTCCTCGACCAGCACCGTGTCGCCCGGTTCCAGCAGGACGGTGGCCAGCAGTGACAGGCCTTGCTGGGAGCCGGTGGTCACCAGCAGTTCGTCGGGACCGGTGGGCAGCCCGCGGGCGGTGGTGCGCGCCGCGACGGCCGCCCGCAGCGCCGGGTCGCCTTCGCTGGTGGAGTACTGCAGGACCCGCCGCGGGTCATCGGCGAGCACGTGCTGGAAGGCGGCGGCCATCCCCGCCGCGTCGAACAGCTCCGGAGCGGGCAGCCCGCCGGCGAACGAGATGACCTCGGGCCGGGCGGTGAGCGCCAGGATGTCCCGTACCGGCGAACTGTCGGTGCGGGCCGCCCGCGCGGCGAGCTCGGGGAGCGGCGTACGGGCGGGCGTGGGGCGGGGCGTACGGGCATCGACGAGGATCGCATCCGGCATGGCGGTTCCCCCTTCACTCCGGCCGCGGGTTAACCCGCGTTAGCTGTAAATGCCAGGCAGCTTAAGCGGGACATGAACGGATGTGCAGGCATGCCCACATGGTGAGCAAGATGCGCAGTCGGCAGGCAGGGCGGACCCCTCCCCTGGTGGGCAGGGCGGACCCCCTCCCCTGGTGGGCAGGGCGGACCCCCTCCCCTGGCGGGCAGGGCGGACCCCCTCCCCTGGCGGGCAGGGCGGACCCCCTCCCCGCCGAGCCGGGACGGACCCCTCCCCGCCGGGCCGGGACGGACTCCTCCCCTGACGGGCAGGGCTGCTGCCCCCTCCTCCCCCCGCCGGGCAGGACGGACCCCTCCCCTTCTGACGCCACGTCAGCTACACCTGTTCCCCATGACCGCAGACAGCGAGCGCACGAGCAGCAGCACGCCGGAGGGCACCACCGCCACCCCTGCCACCGGCCGGCCCGCCACCCACGTCGCCGCGTATGCCGAACTGGCCGCCGTCGGCCCCTACGGCGTCCGCCCCGGGCATGCGCTGATCACCATGGTCGAACCGCATCCCGGCCATGAGTACGCCTACAACCGCTGGTATGAGGACGACCACTACATCGCCGGTGCCATGGCGATGCCCTGGATGTTCGCCGGCCGCCGCTGGGTCGCCACCCGCGAGCTGCAACTGCTGCGCTATCCGCAGGAGTCCGCGGTCGCCCGTCCGGTCACGGCCGGCTGCTACCTCTCCACGTACTGGCTCACCGAGGGCCGCTACGACGAGCACATGCGCTGGACGGTGGCGATCAACCGGCGCCTCAACCGGGACGGCCGGATCCACCAACACCGCACGCACGTCTTCACGGCCTTCCAGGACCACCTGGCGACGGTCTACCGGGACGGGGCGGCGGGCCCCCGGGACTTCCACGCCCTGGACCACCCCTACGCGGGGCTGGTGCTGGAGGTGATCGACGCGGCCGGGCCGGAGGAGCGGGCCGGGCTGCTGGAGTGGCTGCGGGACCGGCAGCTGCCGCGGCGGCTGACCGGCTCACCCGCGGCAATGGTCACGGTCTTCCGGCCGACCCCGCTGCCCGGTGACCGGATGTCGTACGTACGGCAGGTCGAGGGCGTCGACACCCGGCTGACGCTGCTGTGGTTCCTGGAGCGGGATCCCCGCGACGACTGGGCGGCGCACTTCGCGGGCCTGGGGGAGGAGGTCGCGGACGCGGGGCTCGGCCGGGTGGAGCTGGTGGCGCCTTTCGTGCCGACCGTCCCCGGGACGGACCGGTACGTGGCCGAATTGCGCTGATGGATGCTGACGGGCGGTGACGGGGCGGGGAGAGGGCGCAGGGGAGTGCGCGGGGGAGTGCGCGGAGAAGCGGGCAAGGCCGAGCCCCCTCGGCCGGGACGGCGATCCAGTCGAGAGGGCTCGTATCCGCGGGTGCGGACTGTGGAGCGTGCCGGCTCAGGTCACGCCACGTCGAACGCGCCGTCGGCGACGTCCGACACGAAGCGGTGCCAGGAGGCGTTGTCGAAGGTGAGGCGCGGCCCCTCGGGGTCCTTGGAGTCGCGCACGGCGATGGCGGCGGTGGTCGGTACGGCGATTTCCACACAGGCGCCGTTACCACCGGAGTACGAGGACTTGGTCCAGGAGAATGCGGAATTCGGCTGCACGGCCATGTTCACTCCAACTCACTCTGAGTTACCGCGGATTCGGTGATGACGACGCTACGCGCCAACATCACCAACCGCAGGGGCCGTTCACTCGTCCGAATGGCATATTCCTTGATCTCTTTTCATGACGGTAGGTGCAGGTGTACCGTGCCAACCTACTTTCCGGAACCCCGTATTCCGCCCTCTTTCGGTCCTGTTCCAGCCCTGCCGTCCCGGCCCTGTTCCGGTCCCGCCGTCCCGGCCTCACCTCATCTTGTCCGCATGGACTTTCGCCGCGTCCGCGATGAACTCCCGGCTCGCTTCGGCACTCAGGGCCTGCGCCCGCAAATGCTCGTACATGATCGTGTATTTGTGCACATCGTTGGTTTTCTCCAGATAGAGGTCACTGGTGACGCCCTCGATGTACACCACGCTGGAATCCGCGGCATCGTCGAATTCCAGGATGGAGAAGGTTCCCGACATTCCGGCGTGCGCACCGGCGTCATAAGGGAGCACCTGCACGGTCACGTGCGGGAGAGTGCTCAGCTCGACGAGGTGGTCGAGCTGTTCGCACATGATCAGATGGCTGCCGACCACCCGCCGCAGCGCACTCTCGTCCAGGACGACCCACAGCCGCAGCGGGCGCTCGTGGTCGTTCACCCGCTCCTGGCGGCGCATCCGCACCTGGATGCGCTTCTCCAAATGGTCCGGTGCCAGCTCGGGGACGGTGCCGGGAATGACCGCCTCGGCGTAACCGGGCGTCTGCAGCAGCCCGGGCACGAGCAGCGACTCGTAGATCCGCAGCGAGGCGGCCTCGGTCTCCAGACCGATGTAGACGCTGTACGGGATGTCGCCGAAGGCGTGCCACCAGCCCTGCTGGCGGGAGTCCTTCGCCATCTGCATCAGCGAATCGACTATCCGGTGGTCCTCGACCTCGTAGACCCCGCAGAGATCGCGGACATCACGCTGGCTGATGCTGCGGCGGCCGTTCTCCAGTCTGCTGATCTTCGATTGCGAGACCAGCAGCCGATCGGCCACCTCTTCCGCCGTCATGCCCTTGAGCTCGCGGAGCCTGCGTAGCTCCTGGCCCAGCCGGCGTCGCCTGACGGTGGGATTGACGTGGGACGCCACGGGATGTGCACCTCCGGCTCCGTACTGCTGTCATTTCCTGGTCAGCAGACTGCCACTCCCGGGTCACGCCGCGCAGTGAAATGCGCACAGAAGGCGAGCGAGCGTGTGCGTGGGGTGGCGGGCCGGCCGTCGTCCAAAGCGGCCGGCCCGCCACCCCGCGCTTCCTTGCTGCGGCTCCCGAACGGGATCGTGGGGCGGTGGTGCACTGGTGGAACGGGTGGAACAGGTGGAACGGGTGGAACTGGTGCGGAACCGGTGGGCGTCCGTGCAGCAGGGCGCCCGGTCGTACGGTCTCGTGCCCGACGACCGGCCGTTACGGGCCCTTCAGGGCGTCAGCGGGCGCCCACCCGGGCCATCCTGCCGTGACCGTGCCGCGACTGGCCCGGCGTGCCGGACGCGTTCGCCGTGGCGCGGGATGCCGGTTGCCGTACCGCGCCGCCCCCGGCGGCGGCCTGCGACCGCCGTGGTTGCGCCGCGACGCCGTTCTGCACGTCCATGACGGCATGGGCGACCAGCCCGCCCATGGGGTCGTGCCGGATCAGATCCCGGAGACGGGAGCGCGATGACCGCCCCTCGTTCCCTGGGTAGAGGTGCTTGCCGAGTCCGACCGCATGGGCCAGCGCGGCGAGTGCCGCGGTCCGCGGGTCCGGGGGTACGCCGGTGCGGATCGCGTTGTCCAGCCGGGCCCTGATTTCCCGGCTGATGGCCGTCTCCGTCGCTTGGTAGCGCGTCGTCGGCAGCACCCCGCACATCTGGCCCGCCACGGCATGCACCATGCCGCACCGTTCGAGATGCGTGAGGTACGTCTGGCGCAGCCCCAGCCGGGGCCCGCCGATCCAGTGGACCGCGCGCACCGGACTGCCGCGTCGGCGCAGCAGTTCGAGCGCGGAGTCCAGAGTCGGATCTCCTGTCGGCCGTGCCATCACCACGGCGATACGATCCCCGTCTGGGGCTATCCGTCCTGCCAGAGCCAGCTCTACTAGCTGGGCCCCGGCCAGGCCGAGGTCGAGCGACTGCGGCTGCGCTGTGGTGCCCGTCGCCGGGTCCAAAGCGAGCAGCAGAAGCTCCTCCGGAATTGTTCTGCGGCTCCTGCCCATCCATGCCTCCCCGCGTGGATGAATGACAGGGTGACCCCTCTCACATTCATCTGTCGAGAGTGCGTGGGGGGTTCGGTAGGTAACCGGTAGGTATGTCGTTCTCGTCTTGCACGTTGGCGACATCTATCCGTGGGTGCGGCGCATACCCGTTCGCGTGGCGGCGAGGTGCTGCCAGCGGAACACAGGACACTTGGGAACACTGAGCCAATGCGGCAGTGCGACATATGAAGGAGACATCGGTGGCGGGCGAGTCCCCCGACAAGTCGGACCAGAAGCAGTCGTCGGGGGAGACGACGCAGGACGAACGTGATCCGCGTCTGTCCGCCCTCCGAGGGGAGCCGGCCGAGCCGGCGGAGGAATCGGTGACGGGGGAGGGTGAGGACTCCGAGTCGACCGGATCGGCGGAGTCGTCTGATTCTTCCGAGTCGTCCGCGTCGTTCGCGTCGTTCGCGTCTTCCGAGGAGTCCGGGGCGTCCGGGGCGTCCGGGGGCGCCGAGGCTCCGGAGGCGTCCGAGGGGGCGCAGAAGGCCCCCGGCGACGAGAAGGCCCCCGAGGCCGGTGACGAGCGTCTGCGGACGGCTGTGGCGGCCTGGGTTGCCGGGAAGCGCGACGGGGACGCCGATGCCGATGCCGGTGCCGGTGCCGAGGCTGGGGCTGCCGGTGCCGGTGCCGGTGCCGATGCCGGTGCCGAGGCCGGGGCTGCCGGTGCCCGCGCCAAGACCGATGACGGTGACGCGAAGGGAGTCGAGGACGGCGCGAAGGGCGACCAGGGGCGTGCGAAGGCCGGCGACGCTTCCGCAAAGGCGGAGGTGAAGCCGGAGCGGGAGTCGGAGGGTGAGCCCGAGGCTGCCGCCGAGTCGGAGAGCGATGCCGCGGCCAAGGCTGAGTCCGGTGCGGACGCTCCCGAGGGTGACGAGGCGAGCGAGGGTGACGAGGCGAGCGAGGGCGACGAGGCGAGCGAGGGCGACGACAAGGACGGCAAGCCCGAGCGCAAGGGTGCGGACAAGCCCGAGCTCAAGCCCAAGGCCAAGGCCAAGCCCACGTCCGAGGCCCGGGCCACGTCCGAGGCCAAGTCCGGGGCCAGGGCGAAGTCTGAGGCCGTTGACCAGCCGACCGCTGTGTTCAAGACGGTCGGGCCGCAGAAGAGCAAGCCCGTAGAGGCGTCCGACGAGGGCGACGGGGCCGACGGGTCGGCAGTGGACGACGTGACCCGGGTGTTCGCTGTTGCGAAGGTCAAGGGGAAGGGCGCCTCCGCCGACACGACCGCACCGGTCGACCAGGCGACCACCGCCCTCAAGATCAACCCGCCCGCCAAGGCCCCGGCCAAGGCTGCCGCCAAGGACGCCGAAAAGGGCTCCGCGAAGGGCTCCGCGAAGGACTCCGCGAAGGACGCCGACAAGGACTCCGCGCAGGACTCCGGCAAGAGCGCGGACCCGAAGGACGCCAAGAAGAGCAGCGAGAAGGCCAGCAAGGACGGCAAGGGCGGCAAGGGCGGCGGCAAGGGGGCCGCTGCCGAGAGTGACTCGGAGCGGACCAGCCAGTTCGTGGCGCTGAAGTCGGCGGACGACGGCACGGCCGGCAAGTCCCTCGGCAAGACGGCGCCCCGGACCCCCCTCGGTACGCCCGGCAAGCCGACCTCCAAGCCCGCCGGCAAGGCCCCCGGCAAGACTGCGGACAAGACAGCGGACAAGACGACGGGCAAGGCCGCGGCGAAGGAGAAGCCCTCCGGCGCCCTGCCGTCCGCCGCAACCACCGCCTCCGCCGCCTCCGCCGCCTCCGCCGCGTCGGCCAAGCCCGCTGGTCCGCCCGGTGCCCTGCCGCCCGCCGCCCCGACGGGCGCCACCGCGCCGGCCGGTCCCGGTGCGCTGCCCGAGTCCGAGCGGACCAAGCAGGAGCCGCTGCCGCCGCTCGACCTCCTGGCGCAGCTCACCAACACCCCGCCGCCGCCCGAGACCCCGCTGCGCACGGTCGTCCGCCGGTTCAAGATCTGGACCCCGCTGGCGGTGCTGCTGGCGATCATCTACGTGATCGCCCAGGGGGTGCGCCCGCTGCCCGATCCGCAACTCGCCGTCGGCGCCTCCACCTCGTTCACCTTCAAGGGCGGCACGCTCTCGATGCCGTGGCCGGACCAGGGCCAGGCCGCCGCCGAGGTCGTCGGCGTCGGCCGGATGGGCAGTTCCGGTGCGGCCAAGCCGGTGCCTACCGCGAGCGTCGCCAAGGTGATGACCGCGTACGTGATCCTCCGCGACCACCCGCTCAAGAAGGGCGAGAAGGGCGAGATGATCACGATCGACGCGCAGGGTGAGGCGGACTCGAACAAGGGGGACGAGTCGCGCGTCCCGCTCAAGAAGGACCAGAAGTTCAGCCAGTACCAGATGATGCAGATGCTGATGATCCCCTCGGGCAACAACGTCGCACGGCAGCTGGCCCGTTGGGACGCCGGTTCGGTTGAGGCGTTCGTGAAGAGGATGAACGCCGCCGCCAAGCGGCTGGGCATGAGCAAGACGACGTACACCGACCCCAGCGGCCTGGACAAGTCGACCGTGAGCACCGCCGTCGACCAGCTCAAGCTCGCCGAGCAGGTCATGAAGAACGACGTGTTCCGCGAGGTCGTGCGCACCGAGAACGTCCAGATCGACGGCCTGCCGGAGAAGATCTACAACAACAACAAGCTGCTCACGACGATGGCCGGTCAGGTCGCCGGCATCAAGACCGGTTCGAGCACGCCCGCCGGCGGCACGTTCATGTGGGCGAGCTACCGCACCGTCGGCGGCAAGGACCAGCTGATCCTCGGTGTGACGATGGACCAGCACACCAACAGCCCGGACTCCAACGCGCAGCTCGACCTGGTGCTGAACAACACCCAGTCGGTGATCACGGCGGCCCGGAACGCGCTGGTGTCCGACACCGTGGTGAAGAAGGGCCAGGTCGTCGGGTACGTGGACGACGGCCTCGGCGGTCAGACCCCGGTCGTGGCGACCAAGGACCTGTCGGCGGTCGGCTGGCCGGGCATGAAGGCGACGTTCTCGATGAGCACCGGCGGCAAGAAACTGCCGCACGAGGCGAAGGCCGGTACCAAGGTCGGTGTGCTGACGGTCGGCAACGGCGCGAGCACCCAGAAGGTCCCGGTCGCCCTGAAGGACGACCTCGTCGAGCCCGCCTTCGGGGCGAAGCTGACCCGTCTCGGGTGAGCGGCCCCGGGGCTCCGGTGGCAGCGGCAGGCGGGCCCGCCCCGCACCACCACCGGAGCCCCGGGCACCGTCCATCCCCGGGTTGCCCCATCTGTTTCCGCCCTCCTTCCGCCCTCCTTCCGTCCTCCCTCCGTCCTCCTTCCGTCCTCCTCCCGCTCGGACGCCCCGCTCGCCCGTCCTCCGTCCCGTACGTGACCGGAGCCCGTCATCGACGTAGCGCAAGCACAGAAGCCGGCCTATGCGTCCGCCGTCGCCACGCGCAGACCGTGGGCGGCGCAGGGCGCGGTGATGCTGATGCCCTCCGGCGTGATGCTGCTCCTGGGGGCGTGGGGGATCCGCCGCCGGGACGGCGTATGGCGCGACGAGGCGGTCACCTACGACATGGCGCACCGCAGCCTGCCCGACCTGTGGCACACGCTGCTGCACGTCGATGTCGTCCACGGCCTGTACTACGCGCTGATGCACGTCTGGTTCCGGGTCTACGACGCCGCCCTCGACGGGACGTTCGGCGAGGTGGTGGGGTTGCGGCTGCCGTCGGTGGCCGCGATGACCGCCGCCACCGCGGGCGTCGCCCTGCTCGGACACCGCCTCGTCGGCCGGCGGGCGGGCCTGCTGGCCGGCTTCACCTTCGCGTGCATCCCCGTGGTCCAGCAGTACGCGCAGGAGGGACGCTCGTACGCGACCGTCTGCGCTCTGGTCGTCTGGGCCACGTACCTGCTGGTCGTGACCGCCGCCGCGACGACACCGCCGCACTCGCCTCCGCGCCCGGGGCCGCATCCGGAACCGCCTCCGGGGCCACATCCGGGGCCGCATCCGGAACCGCGCCCGGGGCAGCATCCGGGTCCGGGCCCCAGGCCGTGGCTCGGCTACACGGCGCTGATGCTGGCCGCCTGTCTGCTGCACGAGTTCGCGTGCCTGATGCTGCCCGTGCACGCCGCCGCGCTGGTCCTCGGCCGGCTGCCCCGCCGGGTGCTCCGCGCCTGGGCGCTGTCCGCGGGCGCCGTCCTGGCCGGTCTGGCCCCGCTCGCGGTGTTCAGCACCCGGCAGTCGGCGCAGATCAGCTGGTTGATGTGGCCGGACCCGCTGCAGTTGCTGACCTTCGCCGTGCTCGCGGCCCTCGGCCTGGCCTGCGCCCGCGTGCGGATCCGCTCCCGCGGCCCGATCGGTCTGCGCGCCCTGGGCATCCCGCTGCTGCTCCTGCCCACCCTCCTCCTGTTGCTGCTCTCGCACGTCGAACCGGCTTACGTCGACCGCTACGTCCTGTACTACGTGGCCGGCTTCGCACTGCTCGCCGGTGCCGCACTGGCCCGGCTGCTGCGCCCGGCCGGCGAACGGGGGCAGACCCGGGCCCGCCGGCTGCGCCGGACCGCGGCCGTCGCGCTGGTGCTGGCCGCCCTGCTGCCCATCGACGTCCATCTGCGCAGCCCGGACAGCCGGGTCGACGACGTCACCGCGGTCGCCCAGGCCGTACGCGAGGTGGCCGAGCCGGGCGACGGCCTGCTGTTCATGCCGGCCCGGCGGCGGATCTGGACGGCGACCCGGCCGCACGACTTCCGCGGTCTGACCGACCTCGCCCTGGCCGAGAGCCCGTTGGCCTCCCACACCCTCTACGGCACCGAACGCTCCGGTGACGCGATCCGCGCCCGGATGCTGGCCAGCCGCCGGATCGTCGTCGCGGGCGACCCGGACGGCCAGCCCACCGACGACAACGACCAGGAAATCGCCAAACGGGCCACCCTGCGCGACGCCTTCGAGGTCTGCAGCACCACGGAGGTCCGGGGCGCCCGCATCACGGTCTATGGGCGACCGGGGGCATGCGGGCCGGGAGCCACCCGCCAGGAAGCCGGAGCCACCCGCCAGGAAGCCGCGGCCACCCGCGCCGTGCGAGCCCGGTGCGCTACGCCGGAGCGCCGTCCGCCGGAGCGCCGTCCGCCGCCGCCCGGTTCGTCGCGGTGCTGTACGCCGGAGTGGTCATGACTCGATTGTCCGCCGCGAGTCTTCGGTGCGTACCGAAGGGACTCGTGCCTACGGTGCCCGTATGAGCACCTCCCCGGAGTACGCCACCTTCCACTTCCACGCGCTGCACCACGCCGACCAGCCGCTGCTGCTCCCCAACGCCTGGGACGTCGCGTCGGCGGTCGCTCTTGCCGCGGCCGGATTCGCGGCGGTCGGCACGACGAGCCTGGGGGTCGCGGCGGCCCACGGCTATCCGGACGGCCGCGGGCTCGCCGAGGTCAAGGACGCCACCCTCGCCCTGGCACTGCGCCTCAACGGCCGGCTGACCTGCCCCTACACCGTCGACATCGAGGGCGGGTTCGGCGGCGGGCCGGAGCAGGTGGCGGACCTGGCGGGGGCGCTGGCGGAGGCCGGGGCGGCGGGGCTGAACCTGGAGGACGGGCTGCCCGGGGGCGCGGGGCTGCAGGACCCGGCGCGGCAGGCCGAGGTGCTCGCCGCGGTGAAGCAGCGGGCGCCGGGGCTGTTCCTGAACGCCCGGATCGACACCCACTGGCGGGTGGCCAGCCCGCCCCCGCTGTCGGAGACGCTGGCCCGCGCCGAGAGCTATCTGACGGCGGGCGCGGACGGGGTGTTCGTACCGGGGATCGTCGCCGACGAGGACATCACCGTGCTGGTCCGCGAGGTCCAGGCCCCGCTGAACATCCTCTTCACGCCGGGCCGGCACACCGTCGCCCGGCTGGCGGAACTCGGCGTGCGCCGGATCAGCACCGGTTCGCTGCTCTTCCGTACGGCCCTGCAGGCCACCCTCGGGGCGGCGGAGGCGATCCGTACGGGGCAGCCGCTGCCGGAGCCGGGCGGCGCGGCGCCGGCGTACGAGGACGTGCAGCGGATGGTGGAGGAACAGCCGGGGGAGTAGCCCCCGGCTCGGCGCTCAGGCCTTGCTCAGGCCTGGTGGCTGCGGCTCGACTGGCGGCGGCGGTGGACGGCGACGGCCGCACCGGCCACGCACAGCGCGCCGGCACCTCCGATCAGGCCCGCCTTGGGCAGGTGCCCGGCCTTCTCGGCGATTCCGGCCAGTCCGTTGTCGGGCAGCATGATCGACGTACGGCTTTCCGTCGGCGCGGTGGAATCCGCGGCGAAGGCGGCGCCCACGGGCAGCAGCAGGACGGCGAGCGCACCGGTGGCGACGGTGGCGGTACGGATCATGGAGCGGCGCTGGGCCCGCATGGGTACTCCTCGTCGGGGGCGGCTCGGGCCGCCCGGGGTCACGGTACGGGAGGCACCTTACGGAGCGTCCTTAACGGCAATCCGTACGTTGTGTAACAGTCAGCAAGATCTCTGGGATCGGTCCCGTGACAATCCACCCGGCAGTCCCGGCCAAAGGCCGCAACCCCGGCAAGGCGCCCGGGCCGTCGGCACCGCCCGCGCCGCCCTCCGCCTCCCCCGGGAAGCCGCCCGGCCGACCTGCTGAGCGGCTCACCGGTCGGGGCTTTGTCACCAGTCGATGTCGTCCGGGGGCTCCGGCAGCGCCTCCTCGTCCTCCGGGGCGGGCCCGGGCTCGGGGTGGGCGACCGCCGCCGCGGGCCCACCGCCCGCGCCGTCGGCGTCCCCGTCGCTCTCCCGCCCCGCCAGCACGTCCAGGATCTGCTGGCCGTACTTCACGAGCTTGTTCTCGCCGACCCCGTTGACCGTGCCGAGTTCGGCCGTGGTGGCCGGGCCCAGGAGGGCGATCTCCCGGAGCGTCGCGTCATGGAAGATCACATACGCGGGCACGCCCTGTTCCTTGGCCGTACGGGCCCGCCAGCCGCGCAGCGCCTCGAAGACCGGCAGCGCCTCCTCGGGCAGATCCACCGGCGCCCGCTTGCCCTTCGCGGTCTTCGCCTTAGCGGCCCGCGCGGCCTTCTCCGGCTCGCGCCGCATCGGCACCTCACGCCCGCCGCGCAGCACCTCGCCGCTCTTCTCCGTGAGCACCAGCGTGCCGTACTCACCCTCGACGGCGAGCAGGCCCTGCGCCAGCAACTGCCGTACCACGCCGCGCCATTCGGCCTCGCGGAGATCGGCGCCCACGCCGAAGACGCTCAGCGCGTCGTGATCGAACTGGATGACCTTGGCGGTCTTCTTCCCCATCAGGATGTCGATGATCTGGCCCGCGCCGAACTTCTGCCCACGCTCGCGCTGCAGCCGTACGACCGTCGACAGCAGCTTCTGGGCGGCGACCGTGCCGTCCCAGGTCTGCGGCGGGGTCAGGCAGGTGTCGCAGTTGCCGCAAGAGGTGCTGTCGCTCTCCTGCCCGAAGTAGGCCAGCAGCCGGACCCGCCGGCACTGCACCGTCTCGCACAGCGCCAGCATCGCGTCGAGATGAGCCGACAGCCGCCGCCGGTGCGCCTCGTCCCCCTCCGAACCGTCGATCATCTTCCGCTGCTGGACCACGTCCTGCAGCCCGTACGCCAGCCAGGCCGTCGACGGCAGGCCGTCCCGCCCGGCGCGCCCGGTCTCCTGGTAGTAGCCCTCCACCGACTTCGGCAGGTCCAGATGCGCCACGAACCGCACGTCCGGCTTGTCGATGCCCATCCCGAAGGCGATCGTGGCGACCACGACCAGGCCGTCCTCCCGCAGGAACCGCGCCTGGTGCTCCGCGCGCGTACGGGCGTCGAGGCCGGCGTGGTACGGCACCGCGGCGATGCCGTTCTCCACCAGGAACTGCGCGGTCTTCTCCACCGAGGCCCGCGACAGGCAGTAGACGATCCCGGCGTCGCCGGCGTGCTCGCCCCGCAGCAGCTCCAGCAACTGCCGTTTGGGCTCGCTCTTGGCCACGATCCGGTACTGGATGTTCGGCCGGTCGAAGCTCGCCACGAAGTGCCGGGCCTCCGCCATCTTCAGGCGGGAGGTGATCTCGGCGTGCGTGGCGTCGGTCGCCGTGGCCGTCAGCGCGATCCGCGGCACGTCGGGCCAGCGCTCGTGCAGCATCGACAGGGCCAGGTAGTCCGGCCGGAAGTCGTGCCCCCACTGCGCCACGCAGTGCGCCTCGTCGATCGCGAAGAGGGAGACCTTCCCCCGGTCCAGCAGGCTCAGCGTCTGCTCCACCCGCAGCCGCTCCGGCGCCAGATACAGCAGGTCCAGCTCCCCGGCCAGGAACTCCGCCTCGACCAGCCGCCGCTCCTCCAGGTCCTGCGTCGAATTGAGGAACCCGGCCCGCACCCCGAGCGCCCGCAGCGCGTCGACCTGGTCCTGCATCAGCGCGATCAACGGCGAGATCACGACCCCGACACCCGGCCTGACCAGCGACGGAATCTGATAACAGAGCGACTTGCCGCCACCGGTCGGCATCAGCACGACGGCGTCGCCGCCCCCTATGACGTGCTCGATGATCTCCTGCTGGCTGCCCCGGAACGCGTCGTACCCGAAGACGCGGCGCAGCACCTGCACCGCCTCGCCCGCCTCCGGAGTGTCTGCTGCATCCATGTCCTCGACCATTCCCACGTCCGCCAGAGCCACCCCGAAAGCCTACGAGCTCCGCCCCGCTCCCCGCGGCGCCTGTGGATAACTTCCGGTGCCCGGCCCCTTCAGCCCGGCCGGTATCCCCAGAAACAGTACGAGCAGGCTCCCCGCCCCTCCGCCCGGCCCGCTCCTCCCCGCACAGACAAAAGGGTCGGCCCAAGAGGGGCATACCCTCCAGAACCGGCCTTGCCGGGGGCTGCCCGATGCCGCTCCGTAGCGCCATTCGCCCTGGTCAGCGGTGCAGCGGCGGCATGCGCGATCCCCGGCATGACGCCCTCGGCCGGGCAGTCCGCGCACGATCGCGCACGGTTATGCCCTGCGGCGCAGTGGGCCGTCACAGGCGGCGAACGGTGCCGGACGGGCCTTGATGCCCACCAGAACGGCAACCAGCGCTCGTCGGCACGGACGGGCCGACCGTGTGCGCCTTCCTTCATGTGCGTCGCGGAGTCGTGCGTGCCCGAGCCGCCCCGCCCCGCCCACGTGATCAGCTCGACCCGGGACTGGAGCTGTCGGACGCATCGTTCGCGGCACGGTGGTACGCGGCGTTGATGCGCTGAGCCTCCTCAAGCTGGTCCTCGAGAATGATGATGCGGCAAGCGGCCTCGATCGGGGTTCCTCTGTCGACGAGCTCGCGGGCGCGAGCGGCGATCCGCAGTTGATAGCGGGAGTAGCGGCGGTGTCCGCCCTCCGAGCGCAGCGGAGTGATCAGACGAGCCTCACCGATGGCTCGGAGGAAGCCCGGGGTGGTACCGAGCATTTCGGCGGCCCGGCCCATCGTGTATGCGGGGTAGTCGTCGTCATCCAGACGATCGCTGAGTGGAGTATCTGCTGCCATGTCACCTCGTAGTGCAACGCGTCGAGGGGCCCTGGTGCCGTACGGCACCAGGGCCCCGAAGGAAATGAAACACCATCTGTCGGCCCTCATGCTCTGCCGACCTTCTGTTTCCGCTACCCGGCCCGCCAAGGGGAGGGGTGCGGGGATCGCGGCTGCGTGACCGGGGACCACCATCCATTCCGGGGTCTTTCGGTACCCGGACCGGGAGCTTGCCCGGGCCGGGCGATCCTGATGGCGTCTGACTCCTCCGTCCTTTCTTCGAACCGACCACTTGGTGAGCGGGTACTGCGGTACTGCTCGGTGATGCTGTTGCGCAGCCCCTCGACCTGCGGGCTGCTCAGTGCGGCTCTCAGCCCCGTCACCATTCTTCGAACACCTTGGCTTCGGAACTCCAGAACCGCGCTGACCTGCGAACTTCAGGTACTGCTACCCGGCAGTTCATGTCTGCCGGGTCTCGCTCGACCGTGTCGACGAGACAAAGATTAACCGTGCCAGAAGCCAATGTCTACTCTGGCAAGAGTAGATTTTGATGCCCAGGAGCCACAGGTCTCCTATGGCCTGCGGTAACGGATGGAACAGGTCGTCCTGGGCGGCGAGCACCTGGCCAGGTCCCTCAGGGCTTGGGGCAGCCGCCTCTTGTCGCCCCGGCGGTCGCGTCACGCCAGGGGCAGGGCCGAACAGGCTGGTACGCGAGTGTGGGCATGTGTGCCGACGCTCCTGAAGGGATGCATCCGTCCCGGCCACTGCGGGCAGCCAGACGCCGCCTCGCCCCTCCGCTCGGCCAGGAGCCTTCGCACGGACGACGAGACGCCGGGCGGCGATACGACGGATGAGGGCCCGGCCGACGCGTGTCGGCCGGGCCCTCACCGGTTCTTTGACGGCGGCTTTCCGCCTGTCCTCACACCTCCGTGGAGGCGGTGCCCCCGAGCAGCGCCGAAGCGGTCCGGAGCGGCGAAGCGGATCAGCCGGCGAGGGCGAGGACGCCCGGGGGTCCGCCGTGCTCCCCGACTGTGCCGGACGAGGTGAACGGTCCGTCGAGGATGTCCCGCAGACGGATCCGGTCCGTGTAGGCGGGGCTGCCGCGGAGAGCGGCGAGCCGGGTCAGGGTGACCAGGCCCGTGCTCTGGTCGTCCCCGTCGCACACGACGAGGTGATCGACACGGGCACCGGCCATGAGGGACAGGGCCACCTCGACCGTCATGTCGTCACGGACCCGAGGCCCGAACGCGCCCCTGTCGTGGACCACGGCCGTGGGGCGGTCCGCTACCTGGTGCGGCTGAACGGTCGTCATGGGTGCCTCCTGCCGGACGGACGGGCTGGTGATCACGGCGGCTCTAGGCGGCCGAGTCGAAGGTGGTCCGCCGCTGTGCCCTGCGGCGCGCCGCTTCGCTGACGGGCCGGCCCTGGCCGACGCGGCCTCGGCGGCCCTGACGGCCCTGGGACGAAGACGACGCACCGCGGGGACGTTCCCCGCCCGGCGCGGGGACGACGACCGGGACGCCGGAAGGGGCCTGGGCACCTGTGATGCGGCTCAGCTCCGACTCGCCCGAACGTACCTGGGCGACCCGAGGGGTGATGCCTGCGGAAGCCATCAACCGGGTCATGCCGCGACGCTGGTCGGGGGTCACCAGGGTGACGACGCGGCCGGACTCGCCGGCGCGGGCCGTACGGCCGCCGCGGTGCAGGTAGTCCTTGTGGTCACTGGGCGGATCCACATTGACGACCAGGTCGAGGTTGTCGACGTGGATCCCGCGCGCCGCGACGTTGGTCGCCACCAGCACCGTCACCTGCCCGCTCTTGAACTGGGCCAGGGTCCGCGTGCGTTGCGGCTGGGACTTGCCACCGTGCAGGGCCGCGGCGCGGACACCGCTGCCCAGCAGGTGCTCGGTCAGCCGGTCCACCGCGTGCTTGGTGTCAAGGAACATGATCACTCGACCGTCCCGCGCCGCGATCTCGGTGGTCGTCCGGTGCTTGTCCGCGTCGTGCACATGGAGCACGTGGTGCTCCATCGTGGTGACCGCGCCCGCTGACGGGTCGACGGAGTGGACTACCGGGTCCGTCAGGTAGCGGCGGACCAGCAGGTCGACGTTACGGTCCAGGGTGGCCGAGAAGAGCATCCGCTGTCCCTCGGGACGCACTTGGCCGAGCAGGGCGGTGACCTGGGGCATGAAGCCCATGTCGGCCATTTGGTCGGCCTCGTCGAGGACCGTGATGTCGACATCCACCAGTCGGCAGTCGCCCCGGTCGATGAGGTCCTTGAGCCGTCCGGGCGTCGCGACGACCACCTCGGCCCCGGAGCGCAGCGCACCGGCCTGCCTGCCGATGGACATTCCGCCGACGACGGTGGCGAGCCGCAGGCTCACGGAGCGGGCGTACGGAGTGAGCGCCTCGGTGACCTGCTGGGCGAGCTCACGGGTGGGGACCAGGACAAGGGCGAGGGGCTGCCGCGGCTCGGCACGTCGCCCGGCTGTACGAGCCAGTACGGCGAGGCCGAAGGCGAGGGTCTTGCCCGAGCCGGTGCGGCCACGGCCGAGTACGTCACGACCGGCGAGGGAGTTGGGCAGGGTCGCGGCCTGGATCGGGAACGGCACGGTCACGCCCTGGTGGCCGAGCGCGGCCAGCAACGGCGCCGGCATGGCGAGTTCGGCGAACGACCCGACGGCGGGCAGTGCGGGCGTGATCGTCTTCGGCGGCGCGAACTCGCCGTGTGCGGGCCGTCCGGCCCGGTGGTTTCCGTAGCCCTTTGAACGGCGCTGACCACCGGAGCGGTTGGCGCCGTCGCCTCCTCCGAAGCGGTCATATGTGCGGGGAGTGCGGGTGTGCTTCATGCGGAACCATCCTTGATGGGGCACGTAGCAAGGAATTCCCGCAGCAGAGGAGCGCGCAAAGAATTTCGAGACGAGCCACAGTCGATGTGGGGCGGGTCGGGCGACGGGGAATGTCTCACCGGTCGGTGATGTGGTGGAGCCTTCCCGTCGCGCCCTGAAAAGCAGCGAGCTGGGGCCCGCACCCCAGAGGTGCGGGCCCCAGCTGCGAAGTATGCGTCAGCGCCGGTGTCAGGCGGGAACGATGTTCTCGGCCGTCGGGCCCTTCTGGCCCTGCGCGATGTCGAACGACACCTTCTGGCCCTCCAGCAGCTCGCGGAAGCCCTGGGCGGCGATGTTCGAGTAGTGGGCGAAGACGTCGGCGCCGCCGCCGTCCTGGGCGATGAAGCCGAAGCCCTTTTCCGCGTTGAACCACTTCACGGTGCCAGTAGCCATGTTATTTCTCCTTCGAGGCGGTGTCAGGAATTCGCCCTGTGCGAATTCCGTGTCGCCGTGATGATTACCCCGTCGGAAATAAACCTTCTGGCAACCACACCTGCAACTGAGATCGACAGTAGCACGGTGCGATCAGCCCTGCGCGGTCAATAATTCCGCGCCGGTCGACGCCCGGAGTAATGCTCGTCGGGCCCCGAACCTATTTCTCATGTCGCGGACACAGATATGGCTCTCCGCGCGCCCGGCGTTTTCTGCCGTGCGCATCCGCCCACACCCCTATGACCTTCATCGACGGGGGATGAGCCGCCGCCACCGTCGCCGGGGGACGGCGCAAGGGTGAACGCGTTGAGACTCCACCACCGCGATGAAGGTCACATCCCCGAGGCACGCATCGTCTCCATGGATACCGACGCGGCCCGGCACGTCGCGGACGCTCCGGTGCTGTTCGCCGGGCACGGGCGGCGCAGTGGAAATGCGGGCGCGCGTCGGCCGTTGCCGTCGGCCCCTGTGCCGTCGATGAACCAGTCGTAGATGAGCAACGCTGTGTCATCCGCGGGGTAGCCGCGGTCATCGGTCGGCGTCGTCCGGCGCCCTGGCCGAGGAGGCGGAGCAGCTCACCGGCCCGATCGAGTCCGTCATGGAATGGGACGACGAGCAACACAAGGAGAGCCAGCTCAGGCGACGTCTTCTGTTCAGCCGGAGTACTAGCAGTGGTGTGGAGGGATGGTGGCGGTGGTGGGTGCGGGCTCCGGCCAGACGAGGAGCACGGGGCAGGGGGCGTGGTCGACGATGAAGCGGCTGGTGGGGGCGAGGCTGCGGGGGCCGAGGTGGGTGCGGTCGCCGTCGCGGGCGACGATGAGCAGGTCGGCGCCTTCTGCGGCGGCCACGACCTCCTGTTCGGCGCGGCCTGAGCGTTCTTGCCGGGTGCAGGGGCGTCCCAGCCGCGCGGCCGCGCTGGCCAGGAGTTGTTCGGCGGAGGCGGCGGCCAGGTGTTCCACTGCGGTGCCGGGGTCGCGATCGGGGCGTGCGCGGCCCAGCAGTCCGGCGTAGGCGCCGTGCGCGGCGTCCGGTACCTCGTGGCCGGTGACGTGGAGCAGCACCGTGTCGGCGTCCGCGGGCGTGTGGGCGCGTGCGGCATCGACGCAGGCGGGCCAGGTGCCCTCGACGATCCAGACGATGACGGTCACGGTGTTCAGCCTCCGATCGTTTGGAGTGAGGTCCACAGTGCCACCACCGCGAGCAGGAGGGCGGCCGGTACGGCGAGCAGGCCGAGGCGGGTGAACTCGCCCAGGGCCACATCGGTGTCGTGTTCGCGCACGATGCGCCGCCACAGCAGGGTGGCCAGCGAGCCGGCGTAGGTGAGGTTCGGGCCGATGTTGACCCCGAGGAGGACGGCCAGGACGGCGCCCGGGCCGGTGGGGGCGGTCAGGGGGAGGAGGACCAGGACGGCGGGCAGGTTGTTGATGATGTTGGCCAGTACGGCTGCCAGGGCCGCGATGGCGAGGAGGGCCGGGAGGCTTGTGCCGCCGGGCACCAGGTGGCCCAGCGCGTCGGCGAGGCCGTTGTCCACCACCGCCCGGACCACGATGCCCAGGGCCAGGACGAAGGCGCAGAACGGCAGGGCCGCGGACCGGACGATCGCGGTGGGGGTGGTGCGGCGCCGGGCCAGCGCGCGGGCCGCCAGAACGGCCGCGCCCGCGGCCGCCGCCCAGGCCGGGTTGATGCCGAGCGCGGAGGTCAGGACGAAGCCGGCCAGGGTGCCCGCCACGGTGATCAGGGCGAACAGTGGCAGTTCGCGGGGTGCTTCCGTGGGCGGGCTCTGGGCGCCGGCGTCCAGGTCGGTGGCGAAGAAGCGGCGGATGACGACGTACTCGGCACCGATCGCGGCCAGCCAGGGCAGCGCCATCAGGGCGGCGAAGCGGGTGAAGCTCAGGCCGCTGGCGGCGAACGCCAGCAGGTTGGTCAGGTTGGAGACGGGCAGCAGCAGCGAGGCCGTGTTGGACAGGTGGGTGCAGGCGTACACGTGCGGTTTGGCGCGGGCGCCCAGCCGGGCGGCGGTGGCGAACACCACGGGCGTCAGCAGCACCACCGTGGCGTCCAGGCTGAGCACCGCGGTGATCAGCGAGGCGATCACGAACACCAGCACCAGCAGGCGACGGGGGCGGCCGGCCGCCCTGCGGGCCATCCAGGCGCCGCAGGCGTGGAACAGGCCCTCGTCGTCGCACAACTGGGCCAGAACGAGCACGGCCGCGAGGAAGCCGATCACCGGACCCAGCCGGACGGCCTCGGCCGCCGCGTGGTCCAGGGAGATCGCGCCGGTGGCGATGACCACTCCGGCGGCGGGAACGGCCACGACCGCCTCCGGCCACCCCCACGGCCGGATCACCGCACATGCCAGCACCGCCAGGAGCAGGGCGGCAGAGAGGGCTTCTGCGAGTGCGGTGTTCAGGGTCGGAGCCTTTCGGGGGATGCCGGTGGTGAAAGGTCGCGCCGGATCGGCGGCGGCTGGAGTCGAGCACGTTGCGTTCGTAGGGGACGCGGCGCAACCTTGGCAAGTAGTAGAATGTTAAACTATCAACTGATCGAGGACGAGCGGTGAAGGCATGCCGTGAAGTGAGCAAATCGTGGAGGCTGCGTGAAATATGGCCAACCTGGTGTCCGCTTGCACGCGCGTAGACCTCGCGTGACATCGAGACCCCGGGGTGCCCGCCTACCGTGTCGAGCCAGGCGCAAATGACTGAAAATTGAACTAATGACCGACCAGCGCTCTACGGTTTGCGGCGGTTGCTGTTCCATCGAGAGGAAACCCCTCATGACCGCCGCCGACAGCGCACCGATCACGGCCCGCATCCTCACTGGCTACCGCCCGGAGGACGGCTTCGTGGCCGTAGAGCTGAACCCGCCCCCCGCCGAGTACGTCTGGCACGACGAAGACGCCGAGCAGCAAGCGGAGCGGTACGGCCCGGGAGTGGGATACCACCAGTGGTTGGCCATCGACGCGCAGAGCGGTGCGGTCTGGTTCGGGGACGTCGACTGGCGGGCCTCGCGCGAGCACCTGGACAGCCAGCTCCCCGGTGTCCCGCGCAGCGCACTCGGTGACGGGACGCTGCCGCCCCCCCGGCGTTCTCGTGTACCTGCTGACCCACCTGGCGCACGACGAGCAGCGCGGCTACTCCTGGCGCTTCTTCACCGCCGAGGAACTGCATGCGCTCGCGCTGCGCACACTGCCCGCCGTACAGCGGCTCGTGGACTCGATACACCGCACGGGGCCGGCCGGCGAACTGGAGTGGTCCGCCGAGGCCGCCACCGCCTGGGACGACATCGAGCAGGCCGCCACCTACACCTTCGCGCCCTCCGGAGCTGTCGTCTGGCCCAGGCTCCGGATGAGCCCGGTCCCCGCGTGGCGGGCCGAGGTCAGCGCGTTCCTCGCGAGCAACCCCGACCTGTGCGAGCCGTCCTGGGGAGTGGCCACCGACGCGGAACTGGAGGCTTACGCCGACTACCGGCCCGACTCGGGCTACGGCGGTGTCCCGGGGCGGATGTGCCGCGCCGCCGACCGGCGGATCGAGGACGGTTTCACCTTCTACGGTCACCGCGCCGCCCTGTACGCCTATCGCGCCCAGGCGTGCGGCGACCGTACTCCTACGGAGGCCCGCCTCTGGCTGGAGGCGACGGAGGCCGGCAGGGGCACCTGGGAGGCGGCCAAGCCGCCCGGAGCCACTCTCGCCGATGTGCCGGACTGTGTGCTGGCGGCCCTGGCCGAACGCTTCCAGGGCGCCGCGCACGAGGAGGGGTTGGTCCTGACGGGCCTGCCCGCCTATCTCCGGCAGTTGCGCGCCGACGAACGGGCCGCCGTCGACCGGCAACTCGTCCACGAAGGCGAGGAGGTCGAACGTCTCGAAGGCGTGCTCAAGGACTTGCGCGTCGCGCGGAACCGCACCGTGACCCGGATCCTGGCGTGGGCCGACGGCCGTGACGACGCGGAGATAGCCCGCCTGGCCTCCATCTCCCATGACTGCGTCCGTGACTGGCGGGCCCGCCTGACCACCGAACCGGCCACGGCGACGCCTTAGACGTGTGGTCAGCGGCGGCGCGGGCCGCGCAAAGGGTCCCGGCACAGACTCGGCGGTATCGGTGTCCCCTGCTACGGCACTGGCTCGCCTATGGGGGGTGCCCCGGACGCGCCCATTGATCAAGCCACGTGCCCGAGTTGAGGAGATCGGCGGGCGACCGACACCCGTCGATCAAGGCGGAGAAGAAGGCGCGCAAGGCCGCAGAGACGGTGGCCGTCTTGAAGGGGTCGCAGCGTGATGTGTGCTTGACGCGTGCCGGGTGGCTGTAGCCGAAGGGGCCGGGCCGACTGCCTCAGCGCAGTGGGCCCGGATCCTTCGGCTTTCCCGGGCTGAGGCCGCCGCCTGCTCAGTGGTCGTCGCGCCCGGTCCACGGCTTCGGCAGCCGCATCTCCGGCCAGCCGCGCGATCTCCTCGGGTACTTCCCGCGCGTCGATGACGAAGCGTCGACCGCCGACGAGCCTGGTGACGGGCTTCCACCCAAGTCGGCGGCCCGCCTCCCGAGCAGCGCGCCTGACGTCCCCGAGCTTGCCCGTCTCCGCGACGTCATCGCGTGTGCTGCGAGGACGAAGGCCCTCCCGTCCGATGGGCGGAAGGGCCTCTGAACAGGCGTTTCTCTGTGCCCCCGGCAGGATTCGAACCTGCGACACCCGCTTTAGGAGAGCGGTGCTCTATCCCCTGAGCTACGGAGGCGGGGATCACGGGCGTGATCCGGCGACTAGCGTAGCGGATAAGGGATCCGCGCTTGCAAGGTTTGCCTTTCGGCAGGTCAGCGTGGTCGGGGCGGGGTCGTGGCAGGGGTGTTGCGGGGTGTGCGGGGGCGCCTCCTGGGTCGGGTCAGCCGGCGATGTGCCAGCTGACCGTGCCGTCCGTGGTGACGAGCAGGGCGAGCAGGAGGAGGTCCGTGGCGCCGAGGGCGAGGCCCAGGAGGGCGCGGCCGCGGCGGGTGGTGCCGCGGGCCAGGGCGAGGCCGCCGAGGATCAGGGCACAGGGGCCGAGGACGAGGTTGAGGACCAGGGTGCCGAGCAGGCCGAGGATGAAGGACGCCACGGCCATGCCGTCGGCCTGCGGGCGGGTGGCGCGCGGGGCGGCGGCCGGCGCGGGGGAGGCCGTCCGCGGGGCTTCGCTGAGCGCGGTCATCGGGAGGTCACCTCGGTCTTGTGGCGGCGTTCGCGGAGGAAGAAGACGAGCAGCCAGCCGCTGATGGCGGCGGCCGCGAGGAGGGTGACGGGGACGGGGAGGTGTGCCGCGGTGCCCAGCATGATCCCCATCAGGAGGAGGGCTGCGACGAGGAAGAGCATGATCCGCCTTTTCCACTCGGAGGACAGTTGTTCACTCAGTGCCTCCAGCATACGGCGGCTCATGGGTGGAGAAGTTAAGAGAACGGTTGTTTACTGGATGACATGAGTCACACTCTTGGGGCACGCCAGGCCCAGAAACAGAAGACCCGTCAGGCACTGCTCGACGCGGCGCTCGGCCTGTTGGCGGAGCAGAGCCTGAGCAGCCTGGGCCTGCGGGAGGTGACGCGGGTGGTGGGCATCGCCCCGGCCGCCTTCTACCGGCACTTCAAGGACCTGGGGGAGCTCGGTGTCGCACTGGTCGAGGAGGCGCTCGGCAGCCTGCACGTGATGGTGCGGGCGATCCTCGCCGAGCAGGACGGCGCCGAGGAGCGAATAGACCGTACGGTCGCGGTCGTCGAGCGGCACGTACGGGCCTACCCGCTGCACATCCGGTTCATCGCCCGCGAGCGGCACGGCGGCGTACGGGCCGTACGGCAGGCCATCGCGGACGAACTCGACCGGTTCGCCGAGGAGGTGGCGGCGGCGCTCAAGTCGCAGCCGGTTTCGGACGGGTGGCGCGACGAGGACGTGCGGATGCTGGCCGAGCTGTACGTGGACCGGCTGGTCACGACGGCCGCAGCCCTGCTCGACGCCGAGGAGGACGGGGCGCCCGGAGCCGCCGACCAGGTGGTGCGTACGGCGCGCCGCCAGTTGCGGCTGATCAGTATCGGGCGGCAGCACTGGCGGGAGGAGGGGGACCTTGCCTGACGGGCCCCGTGCCTGATGAGGGGGCCTTCCCTGGGGCCGGCCGGCGGGGGCGGCGGCTCAGGCGCGGGCCGGGGTGACGCGGACGCGGTAGGTGCCGTCCTGGTTCTCCGTCAGGACGGTGACCGCGGCCCCGGTGGTGTGGTCGGCGTAGGTCTCGCCGGGGAGGAAGGTGGCGTCGGTCAGTTCCGCGTCGACGTAGGGGCTCTCCCGGTAGCAGCCGCCGCTGTGCGGGGTGGCGTCCACGATGCGGAGCGGGCCGCGGCCCGAGGGGACGTCGGTGGCGACGCGGTAGACCAGGACGCCCGGCCGGCAGACCGCGGGGTCGAGCAGGCCGCGGCTGCGGGCCTCGACCACCAGGGCGCTGTGCGGCGAGGTCGGGATGACGACGATCTTGGTGCCGCCCGGGGTGGAGACCGGGGTGAGGGTGTGTTCGCCGGGCGTGCCGTGCGGCGGCGCGCAGTGCACCTGTGAGGGCGACAGCCAGCCGAGCTTCCACTTGTGCCAGCCGACGAAGTCGTTGTTCGGCCCCCAGTCCTCGTCCATCGGGTCCCAGTGGCCCACCGGCGGCGGCTCCGGGCGGTCGTCCGTGTAGTAGAGGTCGGGCAGGCCGAAGCTGTGCGCGTTCTCGTGGTTGAGGACGCGGAAGGCGCTCAGCCCGGATTGCCGGCTCCAGATGAAGGACGCGTTCCGGAACGGCACCCCGTCGGCCGTCTTCAGCCCCAGGTCGCCCCCGCTGAAGGTGACCGACAGGACCGTACGGGTGGCCGGCGGCCCCGCGTTGGGCGCCGCGATGACGTTGATGACGTCGTAGTCGCGGAAGTTGACGACCGGGTCGACGGCGCGCACGACCTCCTGCGACAGCGCGTGATAGCCGCCGTCCGAGGCCGGGTCGAAGTTGGTGCCGCGCTCGATGCCGTACGCCGCCAGCGGCCGGGACATCCGGATCCACCGGAACAGCGGTATCGGCAGGTAGGTCAGCCTGCCGTACGAGCTGGTGCGGAAGAAGTCCGTGGTGGCCGGGAAGAACTCGGCGAAGCGGGCGCTGGCCGGCATCGTGGCGCGGGCGTCCGGGAAGTCGATGAAGAGCGTCAGGGCCCGTACGACGCCGGACGAGCGGGCGAAACCGGCGGGGGTGTCGGCCGATTCGGCGACGTCGTTGTCGATGCCGTGCAGCGCGCAGGGGCCGCTGGGCCGGGCGCCGGGCCCAGGAGGTATGGCCACGGCGTTGGGGGGTGAACCCAGCGCTATGGCCGCCGCCGCGGTGGCCGCACCGGCGGCCAGCACCGCGGATGCCTTGAGCTTCATAACGATCACCTTGGGACGCGGGGTGAGCGCTCGCGCGCGGAGTTACATCAATCGGAGGCACGGGGCCACCTGGCAGCGCGAGAGGGGGCGGGAGGCGGGTGCCGCGGCCGTGTGTGGCAGGTCACATGCCGGCGTGAAATATCCGGGGAGCGGTTCCCCGTTTAACCAGTCGTTCGGTCGAAGCGGGGAGGGTTTCCCCGGTTGGAATCGTCGGAAGCCGGAAGGGGTGAGTCGGATGGCCGTAGCTGCCGGCGCCACGAGCGCCACGAGCGCCACGAGCGCCACGAGTGCCACGAGCGTCAAGAAGGCGAAGCGCGGTACGGCGTCACCCCGGCTGCGGGCGGACGCGCTGCGCAATCGGGAGCGGATCATCGCGGCCGCCCGCGAGACGATGGTCGAGTTCGGGGCCGATGTCCCCTTCGACGAAATCGCTCGACGTGCGGGGGTCGGCAATGCGACGCTTTATCGTCACTTTGCGGATCGCCTGGAGTTGATCCACCACGTCACGCTCTCCGTCATGTCCCGTACCGCGGACCGGGCGGAATCCGTCCTTGTCGAGGAGTCCGATGCCTTCCGAGCGCTGAGGCGCTTCGTCCACGCTGCGGTGGGGGAGAAGATCGGGGCCCTGTGCCCGCTGCTCTCCGACGGCATCGACCGTGACCACCCCGATCTGGTCGCCGCGCGCGACCGCCTGGAGGCGGCCGTCGAGGCCCTCATGGGTGCCGCGCGCGACAGCGGCCAGCTGCGTACCGACATCGCCGTCGGGGATCTGATGGTCGCGATCACCCAGCTCACCCGGCCGCTGCCCGGAAGTGCCTGCGTCGACTTCGACAAGTTCGTGCACCGGCACCTGCAACTGTTCCTGGACGGCCTGCAGGCCCCCGCCCGCTCCCAACTCCCCGGCTGCGCCGCCACGTTGGAGGACCTCAGGCGCCGGAAGGCCTGACGCGCCACAGGTCCCCGCGCCACCCGTCCTCGCCCGCTCGACCGTCCCGTAACCCCTCGCCCCCTCTCCGTTCGACCCTCCCGTTCGTCCCGTCCCGTTCTTTTCCTTCCTTCCTGTTCTTCTCCTTCCGTCCTGTACTCCGCTCCTGTTCGCTCGCACGCCACTAGGTGGATCCCGCCATGCCTGAAACCGTCCCGTCCGTCGATCCCCGGCGCTGGAAAGCGCTGATATTCATCGCCCTCGCCCAGCTGATGGTCGTCCTCGACGCGACCATCGTGAACATCGCGCTGCCCTCCGCCCAGAAGGACCTCGGCATCACCGACGTCAACAAGCAGTGGGTGATCACCGCTTACGCACTGGCCTTCGGCGGGCTGCTGCTGTTCGGCGGGCGGGTCGCCGACCTGTGGGGCCGGAAGCGGACCTTCATCACCGGACTGGCCGGATTCGCGATCGCCTCGGCGCTCGGCGGGGCCGCGGCCAACGAGGGCGTGCTGCTCGGTGCGCGCGCACTGCAGGGCGTCTTCGGCGCGCTGCTGGCGCCCTCCGCGCTCTCCCTCCTCGCCGTGACGTTCACCGAGGCCAGGGAGCGCGCCAAGGCGTTCGGCATCTTCGGTGCGATCGCCGGTGGTGGCGGCGCCGTGGGCCTGATCCTCGGCGGTGTGCTCACCGAGTACATGAACTGGCGCTGGACCTTCTTCGTGAACATCCCGTTCGCCGTGGTTGCCGCGACCGGTGCCTACCTGGTCGTCCGGGAGCCCGCGGGGAGCCGTAATCCCTCCCGGCTGGACGTCCCGGGCGTCGTCCTGGCCACGCTGGGCCTGGTCTCGCTGGTCTACGGGTTCACCCGCGCCGAGTCCGACGGCTGGCTGGCCGGCCCGACGCTGGGGCTGTTCGCCGCGGCCGCCGTGCTGCTGCTGGCCTTCGTGCTGGTCGAGTCCAAGGTGAAGGCCCCGCTGCTGCCGCTGCGGGTGGTCACCGATCGGAACCGCGCCGGCGTCTACGCGTCGCTCGGCCTGGCCGTGATCGGGATGTTCGGTCTCTTCCTCTTCCTGACCTACTACCTGCAGATCGTGAAGCACTACTCGCCGGTCGAGACCGGTCTGGCCTTCCTCCCGATGATCGCGGGCATGATCACCGGCTCGACGCAGATCGGTGCCCGGCTGATGACCCGGATCCGGCCGCGGCTGCTGATGGCCCCCGGTTTCGTGGTGGCCGCGACCGGCATGCTGGTGCTGACCCAGATCGACCTGGACACGTCCTACCCGGCGCTGATCCTGCCCGGCTTCCTGCTGATGGGCCTCGGCATGGGTACCGCGTTCATGCCCGCGATGTCGCTGGCCACCCACGGGGTCCAGCCGCGCGACGCCGGTGTCGCCTCCGCGATGGTCAACACCTCGCAGCAGGTGGGCGGCGCGATCGGAACGGCGCTGCTGAACACGATCGCGGCGAGCGCCACCACGGCGTACGCCACCTCGCACGCGGCCGGTGCGCACTCCCGCGACCTGCTGAAGCTCCAGTCGATGGTGCACGGCTACAGCACCGCCATCTGGTGGGCGGTGGGCATCCTGCTGCTGGCCGGCGCGATCGCCTTCACCCTCATCAACACCGGGCGTCCGGGCGCCGGTTCGCCGGTGGCCTCCTCGGCGGACGCCGAGAACGCGGCCGAGGGCGCGGAGGAGGTCCCGGTCCCGGTGATGGCCCACTGAGGCGCTCCGCGCCGGCTCTTACCGGACTCCTACCTCGCTCTTACGGGTGACCCGCTCCCTCGGGGGCGGGTCATCCGTCCCGAACGGGCGGAGTCATCCGTCCCGTACGGGGCGGCGTGGTGGCAAGGAGCTTTCACGGGCGCCGGCCTTCTCCGGTTCCGCTGACGGGTCAGCGGAGCCAGGGGAGGTCGGCGCCTTGGGGTTGCAGTCCTTCGGTCATCACCTGGCAGATCTCGGCCAGGTGACCGACCTGCTCCGGGGACAGGCGGTCGAAGATCGCGGCACGGACGGCGGCGACGTGTCCCGGGGCGGCCTTCTCCAGCACCCGCATGCCCTCGTCCGTGAGGTACGCGTTCTGGCCGCGCTTGTCGGACGGGCAGTTCTCGCGCCGCACCCAGCCGTTCTTCTCCAGGCGGGCGATCGCGTGCGAGAGCCGGGAGCGGGTGATCTTGGCGTTCTGGGCCAGCTCGGTCATCCGCAGCCGGCGCCGCGGTGCCCGGGAGAGCTGGACGAGCAGCCCGTAATAGACGTGCGGCATACCGGCGTCACGCTGCAGCTGACGGTCGAGGTGGTCCTCCAGGAGCGTGGTGGCGTGGAGGTAGCACTGCCAGGCGTATTGCTCCTCGTCACTGAGCCAGCGTGGCTCGGGTGCGGGTTCGTTGCTCATGCCATTCACTCTCTCACCGCTAGGAGAGTTATTTAAGTTTTAACAACGTCGGGTTAGACTGGCAACTGATGCTTGAAGATTCAAGCAATAGGGTGTGCGGTGGCCGGATGTCTCTGCATCACCGACTACCGCCAGTGTGACGCCGTGGAGAAGTAATGTCCGTAATGCCGACTCTCTACCTCAGCCATGGCGCGCCGCCGCTCGCCGACGACCCGCTGTGGCCCGGCCAACTGGCCGCCTGGTCCGCGCAGCTGCCGCGCCCGAAGGCGGTGCTGATCATCTCCGCGCACTGGGAGGCGGCCCCGATAGCCCTCGGCGCCACCGAGACCGTGCCGCTCGTGTACGACTTCTGGGGATTCCCGCGCCACTACTACGAGGTCCGCTACCCGGCCCCCGGTGCACCGGAGCTGGCCGAGCGCATACGGAAGACACTGCGGACGGCCGGCACCCCGGTCGCGGACCTCCCGGACCGGGGGCTCGACCACGGCGCGTACGTCCCGCTCGTCGAGATGTACCCGGACGCCGACGTCCCGGTCCTCCAGCTCTCGATGCCCACGCTCGATCCGCGCCTCCTGTACGAGACCGGCCGCCGGCTCGCCCCCCTGCGCGACGAGGGCGTACTGATCGTCGGCAGCGGGTTCTTCACCCACAACCTGGCGGCGCTGCGGCAGTCCCATGACGGCGCGCCCGCCTGGTCGGCGGAGTTCGACGACTGGGGCCGGCAGGCCCTGGAGGCCCAGGACCTCGACGCCCTCTTCGACTTCCTCCACAAGGCTCCGGCCGGACGGCTGGCGCATCCGCGCACCGAGCACTTCGCGCCGCTGTTCGTGACCCTGGGGGCCGCGGACGCCCAGGGGCAGCTGGACAGCGGGCGGAGCGTGATCGACGGGTTCTGGATGGGGCTGGCGAAGCGGTCGCTGCAGTACGGGTGAGGGCGGACGGCCGCGCGGGTGCGGCCGGGCTCGTACGGCTGCGCGGGTGCGGCCGGGCTCCTACGGATGCGCGGGTGCGCGGGTGCGACTGAGTGTGTACGGCCGAGCGGGCTGTCCGGGGCCGCTCGACGAGGGGTGATCAGGGGTGGGTCAGTCGTCCTCGTCGATCAGTTCCACGGCGTTCAGGGCCGCCGACAGGGCGCGGGTGTCGCCGTCCTCGGCGCCCGCGGCCACGTCCAGCGCGGTGTCGGCGAACTTGATCGCGTGCTCGTTCCCGTTGGCGACCGCCCGGGCGAAGACCTCCTCGGGGGTGAGGGAGCCGGCGTCCGGGGCCCGGCGCGGGGAGTCCGCGGCGTAGATGGCGGTGATCGCCGAGGTCGCGGCCCAGGCCACCGTGAAGGAGGCCGCCCAGAGTTCCCGGGGGAGCGCGGGCAGGATGCGCAGCACCGCGTTCGGCGCGGTGGCGGCGTGGACGAGCATGATGCCGTTCCCGTGGCCGTACTCGCCGTAGTTGAGCGTGGCGGCCCGGACGAGCGCGGTCAGTGCCTCCCGTGCGGCCTCCGGGTCCTCGGGGACGTGCAGCGACTCGGCCGTCGCCAACCAGCCGTCCGTTTCGGGCAGTTGGGCATAGCCCTGTTCCGGCGCCACCCGCTGGTCGGCTATACGGGGCACGGCTGCCAGCGCCTCGGCAGGGGTGGCGCGGCCCGTGGGGCGTACGGCAGTGGGGAGCAGCAGGTGCCGGGCGGCCCAGTAACCGAGGGCGTGCGCGAACTCGGCCAGGCGCGGCGGATTCTCACCCTCCGTCAGGAGGCTGCGCACGGCGTGGCCCAGGCGGATGACCGGGTGGGTGGCGGCGCCCGCGATACCGGGGAGCAGCCGCGGCCACCACTCGGCGAGGACGTCCCGCCAGGGCCGTTCGGCGACCCGTTCGGCGAAGTACGCGGTCCAGTCGGTGACCCGGGCGGTCTCGCCCAGCGCCTGCTGCCAGTTGGCGTCGGTGACGGCCGCCTTGGCGACCGGTACGTCCTCCAGCTTGTGCTCGTAGGTGTCGAGCCAGCGGTGGACGGTGCGGGCCTGGCCGTTGCGGACCATCGCTTCGATGGCCATCGGGCCGTGGTTGCTCAGGAACCCCTTGAATTCGGGGCCGGATGCGTGCAGGCGCTGTAACGCCTCGTCGAGTGTGCCGCTCGTCGTGGCCATGGCCCGAGGCTAGGTCGGCCGCGGGCGGGAACGTAACGGGCTTTGGGCTTACTGCGCTGGTCGTAAGGCTGCGGTGCGGGACGGTGCGGGGCGGACGCGGGGGAGAGGCGCGGAGGGGAACTGACGCGGAAATCCCGACAGGAGGTGTCGGGTATCGGGGGGAGAGTGACGGCATGAGCGACGGCATGAGCGACGGCATGAGCGACGGCATGAGAGGTATGAGTGACGGCTTGAACCACGGCCGGACGAGGCGAGGCGACGCGGCGATCGCCGGGGTCGCCTGGTCGGCGGCCGAGGAGGCGGTGCCCGAGCTGGCCGGCCGGGTGGGGGCGCGATTCGGGGCGTACCGGCACCACGTGCTGGCCACCCTCCGGCGGGACGGCGCACCGCGGCTCAGTGGATACGGAGGACGTCGCAGGACGCGACGCTGCGGGTGGGGTGAGGTGGCTCGCCCCTGCCGGCGCTCCGCCGGCGCGGGCCCGGTGGGGCCGGGCCCGCCCAGCGTCAGTGTGTGGCGGCGGGCAGGCGCCGGTGGCGGGTGGTGTCCGCCTGGCGCCGGCGGTGCCGGCCGTGTGGTTCGCGGGCGCTGTGGGCGCGGAAGAGGTACAGGGCGGAGAGGAACATGATCCCGCCCATGATGAACCCGAAGATGCAGGACTTCAGGATCGGCTCACCGCCCAGGCTGTAGACCCAGCCCATCGACAGTCCGAAGAGCGCGCCGTAGGAGAGCGCCCGGGTCTCGGTGAGCATGGACGACTGGTAGCGCACGAGCAGCAGTCCGAGGGCGCCGCTGACCACGGCCGCGGCCACTCCGTACAGCAGGGCCGGTCCGCCCTTGGTGCCGGCGGTGTGGGTGCGGAAGATCGTGAACAGGCCGAAGGTGACTGCCGCGATGACCGGCCAGGTGACGGTGGCCGGGACGCGCTCGGCCAGGGCCGCCAGGCGTGAGGTCTTCGAGTCTCCCGCGGTGCGGTCCGCGGGGCCGGGGCCGGCGGTCGCTCCGTGTTCGACCTCGACCTCGCCGTGTGAACGGGCGGCCCTCGCGCCGTGCCGGCGGGCGTGCTGGTCCATGGCGGGCTCCTCTCGATCGCCCCACGGGTCCTGGGCCCGCGTCCCCGGGCCCACTCCCGTATGCCTGCGTGCCGTTCACGTGCCGTGCCTGGGCGCCTTGCCGTCGACGGCTTTCCCGGCACGCCTTCAATCCAGGCGACACCCGGGGGGCCGCCGCGTCAACCGGAGCGGCCGAGGAGCCGCACGGGGTGGCGTACGAGGTGACGTACGAGATGGCCTACGAGGTGACCTGCCGGGTGACCTACGAGGTGGTCGCCGCACCGATGAAAGGCGGTCGCCGCACCGATGAGAGGCGGTCGTCGGACTGCTCAGAGGCGGGCGGCAGGCCGATCAGCCGAGGTCCTTCTGGTACCAGGCCACGTCCCAGTAGCGGCCGAACTTGCGGCCCACCTCCGTGTACGTTCCGATGGGGCGGAACCCGAAGCGGGTGTGCAGGCGGGTGGACGCCTCGTTCGGCTGGGTGATGCCGGCGTAGGCGCGGTGCACGTCCTCCTTGGCCAGCGCCTCGAACAGGGCCTCGTAGAGGAGCGTGCCGACGCCACGGCCGGCGGCCTCCGGGGCGCAGTAGACGGTGACCTCGACGGACGGGGCGTAGGCCGCCTTGGGGCGGAAGGCGCTGCTGGTCGCGTAGCCGAGCAGAGTGGCCTCCGGGGCAGGCGCCGGGGCCAGGTCCGGGCGCCGGGCCGCAGCCGCACCTTCCCGGACCGGTTCGTCGTGTGGGTTTTTTGTCCGTTCTGCGGGTACCTGCGCAACCAGAAGGCGGTGGGGGCCGTCTTGAGGGTGGGAGAGCAGCCAGGGGCGGCGCTCCTCAGGCGTGAAGGGCTCCAGGTCGAAGGTGATCGGAGTCTCACGGATGTAGTGGTTGTAAAGATCCGTAAGGGCCGGCAGGTCCGCCTCGACGCCCGCTCTGACCTGCACTTCCCCTTGCCCGACCGGCATGCGACCTCCCTCGGTGAGGGGGCAGGGTACTGCATGATCAGAAAAATAGGCGCGCCGAGTGGGAATTCTGTCCGGATTCCAGCCGTTGTTTCCTTCGGACGGGCCACTCGGCAAGCATCGCAGTCGATGCCCACCCGGTATCGGCGCACGTCGCAGCACCAGCCGGCCCGCCCCACCGTCCCGCGACCGACTCATCGCAAAGGGAGCACACGCATGGCAACCCGTGCCGTCGCCCGTCGTCAGGAAAGCAGCACCAGCGCTTCTGACGGGGCCCACAGCGTTCGCGCCGTAGGCGGGGAGATCGCCGACCGCGACCTGGTCGGCATGTACCTCGACGAGATCGCGCGTACGCCCCTGCTCGACGCCGCCAAGGAGGTCGAGCTGTCCCAGACCATCGAGGCGGGTGTCTACGCCCAGCAGATCCTGGACGGTGAGGTCACCGACGGCAATGCCGCAGGTGCCAGCCGCGAGGAGCTGGAGGCGCTGGCCGCGGAGGCCGCCAAGGCCAAGGACGTCTTCATCCGCTCCAACCTGCGGCTGGTCGTCGCGGTGGCGCGCCGCTATCCGCGTGCCGGACTCCCGCTGCTCGACCTGATCCAGGAGGGCAATGCCGGCCTGGTGCGGGCCGTGGAGAAGTTCGACTACGCCAAGGGCTTCAAGTTCTCGACGTACGCCACGTGGTGGATCCGTCAGGCGATCACCCGCTCCATCGCCGACCAGTCGCGCACGATCCGGCTGCCCGTGCACCTCGTCGAGGAGCTGGGCCGGATCCGCCGGGTGCAGCGCGAGTTCAACCGCGAGAACGGCCGCGACCCGGAGCCCGAGGAGGTCGCCGGCGAGCTGGGCACCACGCCCGCCCGCGTCACCGACGTACTGGACTGGGCGCGCGACCCGGTCAGCCTCAACATGTCGGTGGACGACGACGGCGACACCCAGTTCGGCGACCTGCTGGAGGACACCTCCGCGGCCTCGCCCGAGCAGTCGGTCCTCACGCTGCTGCGCAGCGAGGAGCTGGAGGACCTGATCGACCGCCTCGACCACCGCACCGCGTCGATCATCAAGGCGCGTTACGGCATCGAGGACGGCCGCGAGCGCACGCTGACCGAGGTCGGCAAGCAGCACGGCCTCACCCGCGAGCGGATCCGGCAGATCGAGAAGCACGCGCTGCTGGAGCTGAAGCGGATGGCGCACGACACGGGGTTCGACGCGGCCGCGTAACCCCACGGCCAAGCCGCATACCCCCACGGAAACAGGCAACGACCACGCAAACCCCTCCCCCGGCAAGCAGGACGAGCCCCGGTGCCCTTCGCGGCGTCGGGGCTCCTTTGTGTCGCCGGGGGTGCCCGGACGTGTCTCCGTTCCTCTCCCTGGGTGTGTCTGTTTGAGTCCGATCGTCGCCCGAGTCTGTTTACTTCACCAAGGTGTGGGCGTAGCATCGCAGTGAAACCACAGATTCGGGCAGGAAAACGGACACCAACGCGATGTATGCACCGGAGCGGCAGCAGGAGATCCTGCGACTGGCCCGTGAGAGCGGCCGGGTCGACGTACTCTCCCTCGCCGAGGAATTCCAGGTCACCGCCGAGACCGTACGGCGCGACCTCAAGGCACTGGACCGGGCCGGTCTGGTGCGCCGCGTGCACGGTGGTGCCATCCCCGCCGGCCGGCTGGACTTCGAGCCGGACCTCGCCGAGCGGGACGCCGTCGCCGCCGACGAGAAGCTGCGCATCGCCCGCGCCGCGCTCGCCGAACTCCCGGGCCATGAGAACGGTGAGCACGGCGGCGGGTCCCGCAGCGGCCGCAGCTTCGGCAGCGTGATCCTGGACGCCGGTACGACGGCCGCCCGGCTCGCCGCCGAGATCCCGCTGGAGGCCGAGCTCACGGTGGTCACCCACGGCCTGCCGGTGGCCGCGCGGCTGGCCGACCACCCGGGGCTGACCGTGCACCTCGTAGGCGGCCGGATCCGGCACCGCACCCGGGCCGCGGTCGACGACTGGGCGCTGCGCGCCTACCGCGAGATCAACGCCGACGTGCTGTTCCTGGCGACCAACGGCTTCTCCCTCGACGGCGGGCTGACCACCCCCGACCTCGCGGAAGCCGCGGTCAAGCGGGCGCTGATCCGCGCCGCCCGCCGGGTCGTCCTGCTCGCCGACTCCGGCAAGTTCGAGCAGCGGCACTTCGCCCGCTTCGGCGACCTCTCGGACGTGGACCTGCTCATCACCGACACCGGACTGAGCCCCGACGACGCCCTCGCCATCGAGCGCGCGGGCACCGAAGTGGTGCGCGCATGATTCCCGCCGAGAGGTCCCTCAGCTCCTCCGGGACGTCCGTGAGCCCGGCGGAGAGGCGGCCCATGATCCTCACCGTCACGCCCAACCCCAGCCTGGACCGTACGTACGAGATCCCGGCGCTGGAGCGCGGGGCCGTGCTCCGGGCCACCGCGGACCGGATCGACCCCGGCGGCAAGGGCGTCAACGTCTCCCGGGCGCTCGCCGCCGCCGGACACCGCACCCTCGCCGTACTGCCCTTGGGCGGTCCCGCGGGTGCGGCGCTGGCCGGGCTGCTGAACGCGGAGGGGATCGAGGTGGCGGGCGTACCGGTGGCCGGCCAGACCCGTTCCAACATCTCGGTCGCCGAGCCCGGCGGCACCCTCACCAAGATCAATGCGACCGGTCCCGAGCTGTCCGCCGACGAGGCGGAGGCGCTCCTCGCGACGGTCGGCGAGCGGTCGGCGGGCGCCGGCTGGATCGCCTGCTGCGGCAGCCTGCCGCGGGGGCTGGCGCCCGCGTGGTACGCGCAGCTGGTCGCCCGTGCGCACGGTGCCGGGGCCCGGGTCGCCCTGGACACGTCGGGCCCCTCGCTGACCGCGGCCCTGCGGGAACGCCCGGACGTCGTCAAGCCGAACGCGGAGGAGCTGGCACAGGCCGTCGGCCGTCCGCTCGCGAGCGTGGGCGATGCGGTCAAGGCCGCCGAGGAACTGCGGGCGCGCGGCGCCCGCGCCGTCCTCGCCTCGCTGGGCGCGGACGGCCAGCTGCTGGTCGACGAGGACGGCACCCACTTCGGCAGCGCGCCGGTCGCCGCGGTCCGCAGCAATGTGGGGGCCGGCGATGCGTCGCTGGCCGGGTTCCTCGCGGCCGGCGGGACGGGGACGGCCGCGCTGGCCGCGGCGGTGGCGCACGGCGCGGCCGCCGTCCAACTTCCCGGCAGCCAGATGCCGACGCCGCGGGATCTGGCCCCGGCGGCGGTCATGACCACCGATGAGGTGCCGTATGACCGGCGGCTGACGGAGCCGGTGTCATGAACGGGCGGGTGGGTGTCATACGACTCCGGGCCGGTGCGAGGTACGGGGTGGTGTGGCCGTCCGCCGACGTGTTGTTCGCGAGGGTCGGTCGCCCGGCAGGCGCTCGGGCCGGTACTGAAGGGAGCCCGCGATGAGCGAGCTGATCACCGCGGACCTGGTCGATCTCGACCTGTCCGCAGCAACCAAGGACGCCGCCGCACGGTCGCTGGCCGAGCGGATGGCCGCGTCCGGCCGGGTCACCGATCTGGAGGGCTTCCTCGCGGACGTGGCGGCACGCGAGGCCCAGATGCCGACCGGGCTGGACGGCGGGATCGGGATCCCGCACTGCCGCAGTGCGCACGTCACCGAGCCGACGCTGGCCTTCGGACGCAGCGCCGCCGGGATCGACTTCGGGGCGCCGGACGGCCCGGCCGACCTGATCTTCCTGATCGCGGCCCCGGCGGGCGGGGACGCCGACCACCTGTCGATCCTCTCCACCCTCGCCCGCCACCTGATGGACGAGTCCTTCACCGGCGCCCTGCGCTCCGCCGCCGAGCCGGGCCGCGCGGCGGCGCTGATACGGGGCGAGACGCCGGAGGAAGCGGCGGAGACCGCGGCACCGGAGGAGCCGACGGCCGCTCCGGAACCGGCCGCGGACCTGGCACCGGAGGCCGTTCCGGAGCCGACGGCCGTTCCGGAGCCGACGGCCGTTCCGGAGCCGACGGCCGTTGCGGAGCCGACGGCCGTCCCCGAGCCTGCGGCTGCCTCCGAGCCTGCGGCTGTTCCGGAGCCTGCGGCCGCCGCGGAGTCGGCGGCAGACCTGGCACCGGAGGCCGTTCCGGCGCCGGCGGCCGCCCCCACCCCCCTCCGTATCGTCGCCATCACCTCCTGCCCCACCGGCATCGCGCACACCTACATGGCCGCCGAGTCGCTGGAGAAGGCCGGACGGGCCGCCGGCGTCGAGGTGTTCGTCGAGACGCAGGGCTCGGCCGGGTTCAAGCGGCTCGATCCGCAGCTGGTGGCCGAGGCGGACGGCGTGATCTTCGCCCATGACGTCGAGGTACGGGACAAGGAGCGGTTCGCCGGCAAGCCGACCGTCGACGTCGGGGTGAAGGCGGGCATCAACCGCGCCGCCGAACTCATCGCCGAGGTAAGGGAGAAGGCCGCCCGAGGCATGACCGGCGAGACCGGCGAGACCGGCGGGACCGGCGGGACCGGCGAGCCGGGCACGACCGCGCGCCCCGCCGCGCCCATGGACAGGGGCGCCGACGCCGCCGACGGCTACGCCACCCGCCTGCGCAAGTGGCTGATGACCGGCGTCAGTTACATGGTTCCGTTCGTCGCCGCCGGCGGTCTGCTCATCGCGCTCGCCTTCGCGATCGGCGGCTACACGATCAACAAGGCGCCGTCCGTCGCCGACCACTTCCTCTGGACCGAGTCCGCCAGCTGGGCGGCCCTGCTGTTCCAGATAGGCAGCGTCGCATTCGGCTTCCTCGTCCCCGTACTGGCCGGCTTCATCGCGTACGGCATGGCCGACCGGCCCGGACTCGTCCCCGGCTTCGTCGGCGGGGCCATCGCGCTCACCATCAACGCGGGCTTCCTCGGCGGTCTGATCGCCGGTCTCCTCGCGGGCGGGGTGGTGATGGCGATCCAGCGCCTGAACGTCCCGGCATCGTTGCGCGGCATCATGCCGGTCGTCGTGATCCCGCTCGTGTCGTCCGCATTGGTCGGCTTCCTGATGTTCCTGGTGGTCGGCAAGCCGGTCGCCGCACTGCAGAAGGGGCTGACCGACTGGCTGTCCGGGCTCACCGGCGCCAACGCGATCATCCTTGGTGCGCTGCTCGGCCTCATGATGTGCTTCGACCTGGGCGGCCCGCTGAACAAGGTCGCCTACACCTTCGCCGTCGGCGGCCTCGCCAATCCCAACGAGGGCAGCCTGAAGGTGATGGCCGCGGTGATGGCCGCCGGTATGGTCCCGCCGCTGGCGATGGCACTGGCGACGACCGTCCGCGGGCGGCTCTTCACCAAGACCGAGCGGGAGAACGGCAAGGCGGCCTGGGTGCTCGGGGCGTCCTTCATCACCGAGGGCGCGATCCCCTTCGCGGCCGCCGACCCGCTGCGCGTCATCCCCTCCGCGATGGTCGGCGGCGCGGTCACCGGCGCTCTGTCGATGGCCTTCGGCTGCACCCTGCGCGCCCCGCACGGCGGCGTCTTCGTCGTCCCGCTGATCGGCCAGCCACTGCTGTACCTGCTGGCCATCGCTGTTGGCACGTGCGTCAGCACGGCCCTGGTCCTCCTCCTCAAGAGCCTCCGCAAGCCGACCCCCGCCACCCCCGCCGGGACCCCGTCCCCCGACCACCCCGGCGTCCCGGCCACCGCCTGACCCCCGCCCCACCGGGGCCCCACCGCCACCCCAGGCGGCCCGGGGCCCCGGCTTCGTCGCAGTGGCGGACGGGCACCGCGGCGCTGTATTTCGCGTGCGCCCACGGCCCGCGCAAGGACCCTCCCGTGCTGGCCGCGGTGGTGATGCTGGCCGCGGTGGTGGTGCATGCCGGGCTGGGGCTCGTCCGGTACGGGGGCGGGTCTCGCGGCGGGGGAGGCAGATGTCGGTTCTGCCTCCGTGCCTCGCTCACCTGGAGGTAAGTCAGCCACCTCCAGGTAAGTACGCACTAAAAAGTGGGTACTTGTCCCTCCTTTCGCCTGGGCCAAGACTGATCGCGAGAGCGAGAGGTCGCCAGATCGAAGCGAGAGATCGCGAGTAACCAGGTAGACGGGGAGTTGTGGCGTGTCGGTGGAGAAGACCGGTGTTGCGGTGCTGGGGCTGGGGAGTATGGGGAGCGCGCTGGCCGGGGCGTTGTTGGCGGGCGGGCATGCGGTGCGGGTGTGGAACCGTACGCCGGGGAAGGCCGGGGGGCTCGTGGCGCGGGGAGCGTGGGAGGCCGGATCGGTGGCCGAGGCGGTCGACGGCAGTGAGGTCGTGATCGTCTGCATCCTCGATTACGGCGATGTCGGGCCGCTGCTGGAGCAGGCCGGCGGCCAGGGTGGATTGCAGGGGCGGGTGGTGGTCAATGTGACCAACGGGTCGCCCGAGGAGGCCCGGGAGATGGCGGAGCGGGTGACCGCGCTCGGGGGCGAGTACCTCGACGGCGGCATCATGGCCGTCCCGGAGATGCTGGCGACGCCGCAGGCGTTCGTGCTGTACAGCGGGTCCCGGACGGTCTTCGACACGTATCGGGGGCTGCTGGACTCCTTCGCGCGGAGCGTCTACCTGGGCGAGGATCCGGGGCTCGCACCGCTCAACGATCTTGCGCTGCTGAGCGGGATGTACGGGATGTTCGGCGGCTTCGCGCACGCCGCGGCGTTGATCCGCTCGGCGGGCGGACCGGTCGCCGAGTTCACGAGCACGCTGCTGGTGCCGTGGCTCCAGGCGATGACCGGTGGCTTGCCCGAGATGGCGGAGCAGATCGACTCCGGCGACTACTCGGTCACCGGCTCACCCCTGGCCATGCAGGTCTCGCACGACGCCATCGGGGACGTCTCGCGGGCGCAGGGGGTCAGCCCGGAGCTGTGGGCGCCGGTGCTGGCGCTGATGGAGCGGCGGGTGGCGCAGGGGCACGGGAGCGAGGGGTTCGCGGGGGTCGTCGAGCTGTTGCTGTAGCGGGCCCCACGTACCCGGCTGGTCCGCAGCGGGGGCCGGCGGGTGGGGGCGGGCCTGAGCGTTCCCGGCGGACGGGAGCCGGCCCCGGGCCGACAGCGCGGTGGCCGGCCCCTCCCCGGGACCGGCCACCGTCGTGCTCGGTACGGATACGCGTCAGACCGCGCTGCCCGCCTTCCAGTCCGACCAGGACAGGTTCCAGCCGTTGAGGCCGTTGTCCGGCTGGACCATCTTGTCGTGGGAGTTCTTCACGACGACGACGTCGCCGACCAGCGACTCGTTGAAGAACCACTTGCCGGGGGTGTCGCCGCCGCCGCCCTTGTTGTCGCGCAGGCCGACGCAGCCGTGGCTGGTGCCGGAGTTGCCGAAGACGGAGGGGGAGCCCCAGTAGTTGCCGTGGATGAAGGTGCCGGACGACGACAGGCGCATGGCGTGCGGGACGTCCTTGATGTCGTACTCACCGCCGAAGCCGACCGTCGAGCCGTCCATCCGGGTCTGCTCGAACTTCTCCGAGATCACCATCTGGCCGTTGTAGGTGGGGTGCTCGGGGCTGCCGCCGGAGATCGGGACCCGCTTGAGGACCTTGCCGTCCCGCTTGACCGTCATGGTCTGGGTGTTCATGTCGACCGTGGAGACCTGCGAGCGGCCGATCGTGAAGGAGACCGTCTTGGACTGCACACCGGTGATGCCGTTGCCGCCCTTCACACCGTCCAGGTCGATCTTCATGGTGACCTTGGAGCCGGCCTTCCAGTAGTCCTCCGGCCGGAAGTCCAGGCGCTGGGAGCCGAACCAGTGGCCGACGACCTCCTGGCCGCTGCTGGAGGTCACCTTGATGTGGGACTGGACGTCCTTCTTGTTGGTGATCACTTTGTCGAAGTTGAAGGACACCGGCATGCCCACGCCGACGGTCTTGCCGTTGTCGGGGGTGTAGGTGCCGATGAAGCTGTTGGCCGACGAGACCGTCGTGAAGGTGGCGTTCTCGGTGGCCGAACGGCCCTTGGCGTCCTTCGCGTTCGCCACGAGCTTGTACTTGGTGCCGCGCTCCAGCTGGACGCCGGGCTTCCAGGACGTGCCGTCGGGCGATATGGCGCCCGCCACGGTGGCGCCCGTGTCGGCGACGGTGAGCTTGACGTCGGTCAACTTGCCGCCGGTGACCTTCACACCGGTGCCGTTGATGCTGGCGTCGGTGGCGCCGTCCTTCGAGGAGACCGTGATCTTGGCGTCCGAGGCGTCCTTCTTGGCCGCGGCGTCCGCGCCCGCCTGACCGCTCTTCCCGTCGTCGTGGCCGCCGGCCTCGGCGTCGCCGCCACAGGCCGACAGGGCCAGCGCACCCGCTGCGAGCAGGGCGGTCACCGCGAGCGTGCGGCGCATCCGGCGGGTGCGGCGCGGGGCGCCGGTCACCTGCTGCTCGGCTGACGGGAACAGCTGGTGCGGGGTGCGGGACGGATCGGGCGCGGGGGTGTCCGGCGATGTCACGAGCTGCTCCATACAGGGGTGTTGTGTATTTCCGTGCTGGTAAACAGCACCTACGGGCAGATTTGGTTGCGGGTCAGGCCATGTTGTGATGAAGGTCACATTCCGGTGGGAGGGGGTGGTCGGCCGGTCCCGACAGCCAGGTTCGCAGTGCGGTGCCGTGTTCGTCCAGGCGGGGTGGCGCTGTCGGCGGTGTCACCGGCGTGTCCGAGAGCCGGAGCGGGCTGGTGACTTGGGGGATCCGGCCCTCGCCGACCGGGGTGACCGGGTCGAGCCCGAGCCGCTTCGCCAACTCCAGGGCCTGCGGGACGGTGTTGACCGGGCCGCAGGGGACGGCGGCGGCGAGCAGCCGCTCGGTCCAGTTCTCGGGGGTGTCGGAGGCCAGTCGTTCCTCCAGCGCTTTGATGAGGTCCGTACGGTTTTGCACCCGGTCCTGGTTGCGGGCGAAGCGGGGGTCGTCGGCCAGCTCCGGGGCGCCCAGTGCCGTGGCCAGGGCCCGGAATTGGCGGTCGTTGCCCGCCGCCACCGCCAGGGGCCGCCCGTCCCGGCAGGCCAGCGTCTCGTACGGGGCGATGCTCGGGTGGCGGTTGCCCATCGGACCGGGGTCGCGGCCGGTGGCCAGGTGGCCGGACGCCTGGTTGACCAGCGAACCCAGCAGGGACGACAGCAGATTGACCTCCACCAGCTGGCCCCGGCCGGTGCGGTCCCGGTGGCGCAGCGCGGCCAGGATGCCGGTCGTGGCGTCCTTGGCGGTCAGTACGTCCACCAGCGCGACCCCCGCCTTCAGGGGCGGGCCGCCGGGCTCGCCGGTGATGCTCATCAGCCCTCCGACGGCCTGCACGACGAAGTCGTAGCCCGGCAGCGAGGCCCCCGCGCCGGAGCCGAAGCCGGTGATGGTGCAGTGCACCAGGCCCGGGTTGGCGGCGCGGGTGGCGGTGTGGTCCAGGCCGTACTTGGCGAGTGCGCCGGGGCGGAAGTTCTCGATCAGGACGTCGGCCCGGCGCGCCAGCTCGCGGGCCGCGGCCGCGTCGGCCGGGTCGGCGAGGTCCAGGGCGAGGCCCCGCTTGGAGCGGTTGGCGGCGTCGAAGTACGCGGCCGTCCCGTCGGGAGCGAACGGCGGGCCCCAGGCGCGGGTGTCGTCACCGGTGCCCGGCCGCTCCACCTTGATCACCTCGGCGCCGAGGTCGGCGAGCGTCGCGGCGGCCAGCGGGCCGGCCAGCACCCGGCTGAAGTCCGCGACGAGGATGCCGTCGAGGGCGCGGGCGGACGGGGACGCGGGCGGTCGGGGCGGCTGCGGCACGGGCGGGCTCCTCACGTCGCGGGCGGTGTGCCGCCATCGTGGGCGGCCCGCCGCTCCGCGCGGAAGCGTCCGGGGTGTCCAACGAAACCTTCCCGACCCTGACGGATCGGCCCCTTGGGGACGTATATGCAGTCGTAGGGACCACGAGCGGCGCCAGAAATGTGGCGAAATGTCATAGGAGATGCGTCACTTCGGGACTTAAGTCCCAAGATCCTCTGTTGTAACCGTGGATGCGTGGTGTCTACTGGCTCTAGCCCAGCGCCTCATACGTCCTGGAGGACCGCATGCTCCCCTCCGTATCGATTCTGCAGCAGATCGGCCTCGGCGTGCTCCTCGCGGTGGCCGTGCTCTGGGTCGTCGGCATCGTCAGACTGCTGCGGAACGGCCGGTACGAGGCGGCCATGCGGCGCGACCGGCGCGAGATGCGGATGCGGTACGCGACGCCCGCCCCGGAGCGGCTCCCCGAACCGCCGGAGCTGCTCGGCTCGGTGCCGCGGCAGACCGGGCCGGCCGGGCCCCCGGCGGAGTGCGTGGAGCTCAGCGCCGAGGAGCGGGAGGCGTTCGAGGAGCTCGTGCGGCAGCTGACCAGCCGTAGCTGACCGGCGCCGCGGGGCCGGACGCGGACGGCCGGCCCCGGGGACGAGTGAGGGAGCGCCGGCCCGGTTCAGTGGACCGGGCCGAGCCTGAGCAGGGCCAGCGCGGCCAGCATCTGCACCGTCACCGACAGCGCCGACTTCCCCGTCGGCAGGTGGTGCTGGCCGCGTATCAGCAGCACCGCGAGGACGTAGCCGAATCCCCAGGTCGTCCAGGTCGCGGCCTGGACGAAGGTGGCGTCGGTCGGCAGCCAGGCGGCGATCGCCAGCCGCGGCAGGTCCGTCACCCAGAAGAGCACGATGAACAGGCTCGCGGTCGGCGCGAACCGGCCGCTGCCCCCCAGCGTGCGGGCGATCGCATGGGTCACCGCGCCCAGCGCCAGGCTCGCCACCAGCACCCCGGCCTCGGCCAGCCCCACGAGCTGCAGCGCGGCCGAGCGGTCGGCCGCCCACTGGCCGCGGAACGCGTCCACCGACAGCACCCCGATGGCACCGCTGATCAACGACAGCAGCACCGCGGCACTCCACGCGCTGCGGTCCCGCGCCTCGTCCAGGACCTCCACCGGCCGGTACCAGAGCCCGAATATCAGCCGGTGCCACCACAGCCGGCGGCGTGGCGCGGGCGCTCCGGGCGCCTCGGGAGCCGGCTGGACGAGCGTGGGCGGCGGGTGTTGGGGAGGACGGGAGGGGGGCGGTGCGGACATACGGCCGTTTCTACCACCGGGCGAACCGGGGTGCGGCGGGGGCGTCGGACGGGGCACACGGGGTCGGATGAGACCCTCGGGAGGTGACCTTGCAGACTCCGGAGCACGACGAGGCGCACGGCGGCGGCCTCGGCAGCCGGCTCAACTGGCTGCGGGCGGCGGTGCTCGGCGCCAACGACGGCATCGTGTCGACGGCCGGACTCGTCGTCGGGGTGGCCGGCGCGACCCAGGACCGTGCGACGCTGCTGACGGCCGGTCTGGCCGGGCTGCTGGCCGGGTCGATGTCGATGGCGGCCGGCGAATACGTCTCGGTGTCCACCCAGCGCGACTCGGAGAAGGCGGCGCTGGCGCTGGAGCGCCGGGAGCTGGCGACCGCACCCCAGGCGGAACTGGTCGAGCTGACCGACCTGTTGGAGGGCAAGGGGCTGGAGCGGCAGCTCGCCCGCGAGGTCGCCGAGCAGCTCACCGAACACGACGCGCTGCGCGCGCACGCCGAGGTCGAGCTGGGCATCGACCCCGACGAACTCACCAACCCCTGGCACGCGGCCGCCGCCAGCTTCCTCGCCTTCACCGCCGGTGCGCTGCTGCCGCTGCTCGCGATCGTGCTGCCGCCCGCCGCGCACCGGCTGTGGATCACGGTGGCCGCGGTGCTGGTCGCGCTGGCCGGCTGCGGCTGGTCCAGCGCCCGGATGGGGGCCGCGCCGCCCGGGCGCGCGGTGCTGCGGAACGCCGGCGGCGGCGCGCTGGCCATGGCGGTCACCTACGTGGCGGGGACCCTGCTGGGCGCCGCCGGCGTCTGACCGGCCGCCCCCGGAAGGCCGCTCGGCCGCCTTCGTACAGGTCCCGGTACGAGGGGACGCGGCTGCCGGCCCCGTCCACCGTCTCCCGGTGCACACCGCCCGCATCCCGGAGTGGCGCTCAGCCGCCTTCGTACAGGTCCCGGTACGAGGGGAAGCAGCCGCCGGGCCCGTCCACCGTCTCCGCGGTGAGCGCCGCCCGCACCACGGCACGGGCCAGCACGTCCGCGCCGGCGGCCAGTACGTCGTTCAGCGCACCGGCCTCCACGTGGACGCCGAACGCGGGGTCGGCGACGGCCTCGGGCGGGGCCAGCGGGCGGGCGGCGGTGGACAGTGCGAAGACGGTGTCGCCGTCGGAGAGGAGGTGCACCGGGCGGACCGCGCGGGCCAGCCCGTCGTGCGCGGTGCCGGCGAGCTTCTGGGCCTGGGCGCGGGTGAGCGCGGCGTCGGTGGCGACCACGGCCAGGGTGGTGTTCAGCGGGGGACGGACCGAGGCGGCCGCGCGGGCCTGGGACAGCTCCCGGGCCTCGGCCAGCCGGCGGAGCGCGGCGGTGTGCACCTCGGGGTCGGGCCGGGCCGCGTCCGGCAGGCCGTACAGGGCGCCGGTGCGGGGGTCGGCGAACGAGCCCGCGGCGTTGACGGCGGCCAGCGCGGCGACCGTCGCCCCCGAAGGGAGGACCGCGCTCGCGGTGCCGATGCCGCCCTTGAAGCCGCCGGCCACGGCTCCGGTGCCGGCGCCGGTGTTGCCCTCGGCGACCGGCGCGCCGGGACCGGTGGCCGCGGCGGCCTCGGCGGCCGCACGGCCCAGGGCGGCGTCCGGGCGGGCCCGCCAGTCGCCGCCGCGGCCCAGGTCGAACAGCGCGGCGGCCGGGACGACCGGTACGACCTGGGCGGGGTCGGGGCCGACACGGAAGCCGCGGCCGTGGTCCTCCAGCCAGCCCAGGACACCGGACGCGGCGTCCAGGCCGTAGGCACTGCCGCCGGTCAGCACCACCGCCTCGATGCGCGGCACGAGATTGCGCGGGTCCAGCGCGTCGGTCTCCCGGGTGCCGGGCCCGCCGCCGCGCACGTCGACGGCCGCGACCACGCCGCCCTCGGGCGCGAGGACGACCGTGGTGCCGGTCAGCGCGCCCCCGCCGGTCCGCCCGGCGTGGCCGACCCGCAGGCCGAGGACGTCGGTCAGTGCGTCCCGCGGCCCGGCGGGGAGCCCGGCGGCCGCGGCCTGCTCAGTAATGGGCCGGTCCCATCACGATGACCGGGTGCAGTTCCGGGTCGAGGGTGCGCAGCAGCTCCCGCATCACCTCGGGCTTGAGGCTCACACAGCCCTGGGTCGGGCCGTCGTGGTCGACGTGCAGCCAGACGCCGCCGCCCTTGTAGTCGCCCCAGGGGCGCCGCGGGTCCAGCGGGGAGGAGCCGGCCTCGCGGTTGTAGTTGATGGCGATGACGTAGTCGAAGGCGCCGGCCAGCGGCTCGCCCTCCACGCCGGTGCCGTCGGCGACGAAGCTGTCGTTGTGGTCGTAGGGGAGCTTGGTGCCGTCCGGGGCGGGCAGCCGGCCGCCGGCGTCGGTGAGGGGGTAGACGCCGATGGGGGAGCGCAGATCGCCGTAGTGGTGGTCGTCGGTCCAGCCGTGGGCGGCGTTGTGCGCGGACCAGGTCGGGCCGGGTTCCCAGTTGTCGGAGTCCTCGTCGCGGGTGTAGAGGACGACCTGGGACTCGTAGGAGTCCATGTCCTTGCCGGTGACGACGAGCACCTGCCGGGAGTCCGCCGGTATCGCCTTGCGGGCCGCGTCGCTGAGGCCGGGGATCGGGCGGCCGGCCGGGACGCCGGGTGCGGCGTTCGGGGCGGATTTCGCCGCGGCGGCGGGGGTGCGTGGCGTGTCCGGGCCGGAAGCCGTGGTGGACGTGGTGCTCTTGGCGTCGGTCCGGCTTTCGTGGTCGTCGCCCGAGGCCGGCCACGCCCACAGGGCGGTGCCGACGAGCGTGGAGAGGGCGAGACCACTCACGGCCTTGCTGCGCCGGGACAGTCTCGTCCCCACGCGGTTCTGGGCGTGGCGGGCCATGTCTGGCGTCTCCTCAGGTACGGACGGCGGGCGTGCCCTCCGGGGTCTCCCTCAAGGAATTCCCCCTGTCATAAAAAGGGCAATCTGCACCCTACCGCGTCTGTGTCGGACCGCCTCCGCTGGCCGGGGGGGAAGCAGGGGGAACAAGAGCGCGAGCCCTCGGGAAGTGGGAGCCATTAGTGGGTAATTGACGGTGAATGAGCTGGCTGCCGGGACGAGCCGCGCCGCTGGCCAGGGGCCGGGCGGGTCCTAAGATGGCCGGATCTGATGCGCAATCAGGGTGATGCCCGGGCAGGTACGGCCGTTCGGCACGCTTATGGGGGACGCCCTTCCGGGGCCCCGCCGGCGGTCCCGTCCGGGCCTGTTCCGCCAGGGCGGTGCCCTGGCGGGCCGTAAGGGTGACAGCCACCGCGACCGTGGCCGACGCCACCAGCCCGGCCGCGAGCACCGCCCGGCGCCCCGCGAAGGCGCACACCGGCACCAGCACGGACGACACCGGCAAGCCCGACACCGGCAAGCCCGACACGCCGTGTCGCCAGTGGCCCTCGGCCGGCGCATACGCCAACTGGCGGCCGGCCTGGGCGACCGACACGACGAAACACAGGTCGAAGAGAGCTCCAGCGGGGTGGCGGCCGGTGCGCCTCGTCGCGGTGGCGGGCGCGCATGCGGACCGGCGCGTCGGCTCCTCTCGTCGGCCGGGGACCCGCCGTCCGGGGGCCCGTACGGCCGGAGCGGACCGGGTCAGCAGAGCGCGGGCGCCGGGTGCCGCCCTTGAGGGGGAGCACGGCGTGTCGCGCGGCACCCGGGGGCGCGGCGCGCCGGTCACTCGGCGACGGCCTCCACGATCGACGGGAGCGCCGCGGTCGGCAGCACCCGCGTCAGCCGGAAGCCGCCCGCCGACAGCAGCGTCGAGAACTCCTCCGCGGTGCGCTCCTGCCCGTCGAGGACCGCCATCATCGCCACGTCGAGGGTCTTGCCGAAGTGCGGGGCGTTGCCCGGCGGCAGCACACAGTCGACGACCAGCAGCCGGCTGCCGGGCGCCATCGCCGCACGGCAGGCCCGCAGCAGGCGCCGGCAGTGGTCGTCCGGCCAGTCGTGCAACACGTGCTTGAGGACGTAGACGTCCCCGCCCGCCGGTACCTCCGCGAAGAAATCGCCCTCCTGGGTGCGCCAGCGGCCCTTCAACTCGTCGTCGTCCAAGAGGTGGTGGGCCAGCGGCGGCGCCTGGTCGAAGAGCACCCCGGTCAGCTGCGGACGGCGGCGCAGCACGGCACGCAGCAGCCCGCCGCGGCCGCCGCCGACGTCCACGACCGTGCCGGTCTCGGGGAACGGATAGGCACCGGCCACCGCCTCGTCCACCTGCGCGGACAGCGACGCCATCCCGTCGTCGAACAGCTGCCGGGTGGTCGGGTGCGCCCCCAGATGGTCGAAGAACGGCGCGCCGAAGAGCCGCTCGAAGGACGCCCCGCCGTGCCGTACCGCCTCCGGCATCCCGGCCGAGGTCCGCAGGAACAGCTCGTCGGTGACCATCAGGACGGCGGTGTGCAGGGAATCGGCCACGTCGGTACGGAGCGGGCGGGCGGCCGGGGTGAGCCGGTAGGCGCCGGTCGCGTCCTCGTGGAAGATGCCCCGGGTCGCGAGGTAGCGCAGCACCCGGCGCAGGTGCGGGGCGTGGGTTCCGGTGGCGGCGGCGAGCTGCTCGGCGGTGCGCGGGCCGCCGGCGAGGTGGTCGGCGAGGCGGTGCTGGGCCGCGGTGCGTAACGCCGCGGAGAAGAGGTGGCCCATGGCGTGGTCCATCAGGTGGGCCGCGATGTCCTGGGGCGCGCCGGTCGGTCGCTGGGATGAGGTGGCCAACGTCAGCCTCCGTTCGTCGGCTCGGCCTGCGGATCGACGGTCGCAGGCGGGTGAGCCACGGTTGCAGCAGTGGGCTGCGGTGTCACGAAGACCGCGGTGGCCAACCGCTAAGTCCGGCCAGGGCAGCGGGCGTACGACCGGGGGCCGGCCCTCGAAGGCGGGCGGCGGTCCATGGTCGAATGCGCGTATGAGCGACAGCGACAGCGACACGACAGGAAAGACCGGTACGGCAGAAGCGGAACGGACCGACAGGGCGGGAGCGGCCGGTACGGGGAGGGCGGCCGACACGACGCAGGCGGCCGGCGCCGCCGTCCTGGCCCCGCTCGACGACCGCCTCCCGGACCTCGAAGCGCTCTACAAAGACCTCCACCGCCACCCCGAACTCGGCTTCCAGGAGACCCGCACCGCCGCCGAGGTCGCCCGCCGGCTCACCGGCCACGGCTACGACGTCACCACCGGCATCGCCAAGACCGGCGTCGCCGGCGTACTGCGCAACGGCCCCGGCCCGGTCGTGCTGCTGCGCGCCGACATGGACGCGCTGCCGGTCACCGAGGCCTCCGGCCTGGACTACGCCTCCACCGTCCCCGGCCGGATGCACGCCTGCGGCCACGACGTGCACGTCACCTGCCTGCTGGGCGCCGCCGACCTGCTCGCCGCGGGCCGCGCACACTGGTCCGGCACCCTCGTCGTCCTCTTCCAGCCCGCTGAGGAGGTCGGCAGCGGAGCCCGGGCGATGATCGAGGCCGGGCTCTACAGCGAGGGCCTGGTCCCCACCCCCGACGTGGTGCTGGCCCAGCACGTCGCCCCGTTCGGCGCCGGACTCATCGCGTACTGCCCCGGCGCCTGCATGGCCGCCGCCGACAGCCTGGAGATCACCTTCCACGGCACCGGCGGCCACGGCTCGCGGCCCGAGACCACCATCGACCCCATCCTGATGGCGGCCTCCTTCGTCCAGCGCGTACAGGCCGTGGTGGCCCGCGAGGTCGCGCCCAAGGACCGGGCCGTGGTCACCGTCGGCTCCTTCCACGCCGGCGACACCGCCAACGTCATCCCCGACCGCGCCGTCGTGCGGCTGAGCGTCCGCACCTTCGACGAGACGGTACGCACCGCCGTCCTGGCCGCCGTCGAACGGATCGCCCGCGCCGAGGCCGCCGCCTCCGGCGCCGACCGGGACCCCGAGATCACGACCCTGGACACCTTCCCGGTCACCGTCAACGACACCGGCGTCCTCACGCAGGTCAACCAGGACTTCACCCGACTCTTCGGTGAGCAACGGCTGTTCGCCTACGAACCGGCCACCGGCAGCGAGGACGCCGGGCTGCTGGCGACCGCGGCCGGCGCACCCCTCTACTACTGGTGGCTGGGCGGCTGGGACCCCGATGCGTTCCGCACCGCGCTGGCCGCCGGCCGGCTGGCCCAGGACATCCCCTCCAACCACTCGCCGCACTTCGCCCCGGTGGTCCGGCCCACCCTCACCATGGGCGTCGAGGCACTGACGGCGGCGGCCCTCAATCAGTTGGCGGGAGCGGCACGGGCGGGCGAGTGACGTCGGGGGAGCGGCACGGGCGGGCGAGTGACGCTGGGGGAGCGGCACGGGCGGGCGAGTGGCCCTGCCCTTTGACCTTGCCCTTGGGGGAAGCCCCAGCATCGGTGGCACCGGGCGAGGAGCCCGGCACGAGGAGGACGGCATGGAGACGGGAGGTGCGGCGTGGAGCTGCTGACCATCGGCGCGTTCGCCCGCGCCTCCCGGCTCTCGCCGAAGGCCCTGCGGCTCTACGACGAGCTCGGTCTGCTGACCCCGGCACGGGTCGACCCGCACAGCGGCTACCGGCACTACGCCCCGGCCCAGCTGGAACGGGCCCGGCTCGTCGCCTGGCTGCGCCGGCTCGGCATGCCGCTGGCCCGCATCCGTGAGGTGTGCGAGCTGGCACCGGCCGCGGCGGCCGAGGCGGTCGCCGCGTACTGGGCGCAGGTCGAGGCCGACACGGCAGCCCGCCGCGACCTGGCCGCCTTCCTCGTGGACCAGCTCTCCAGGAAGGACGTCACCACCATGACCGCTTCGCCCCTCCCGCTGACCCTGCGCGCCGCCGGCCGCACCGACCGCGGCCTGGTCCGCCCGGCCAACCAGGACGCCGCCCACGCGGGCCACCGACTGCTCGCCGTCGCCGACGGCTACGGTCCCGACGGCGCCGCGGCCGCCACCGCGGCCATCGACGCCCTCCGGCACCTCGACGCCGACGACTCCGACGGCCGGGCCACCCTGCCCCCGGCGGACCTCCTGGCCGCGCTGGAGGAGGCGGCCGGGAACGCCCACCAAGCCCTCCGGGACGCCCCGTTGGCGGTCGGCTCCGCGGACGCCGGGAGCACGGTCCACACCACCGGTACGACACTCACCGCGCTCCTCCAGCACGGCGGGCAGCTCGGGCTCCTGCACATCGGCGACTCCCGCGCCTACGTCCTGCGGGACACCGGCCTCATCCGCCTCACCCACGACCACAGCCTCGTCCAGTCCCTGATCGACGAGGGCCGCCTCACCCCCGAAGAGGCCCCCACCCACCCCCAGCGCGCCCAGCTCCTGCGCTCCCTCGACCCGGCCACCGACTTCGCCCCCGACGTGACACTCCTGGAGGTCCGCCCCGGCGAGCGGTACCTGCTCTGCACCGACGGCCTGACCGGTGTGGTCCCGCCGGAGACGATCCAGCGGGTACTGGCCACCGCCCCCGGTCCCGCCGAGGCCGTGACGGAACTGATCGCCCTGGCCCACGAGGCGGGCGCGCCCGACAACGTGGGGTGTGTGGTGGCGGACGTGAAGGCGGCGGCCGCGGCGGCGTAGCGACCTTCAGGCCGGTGCCTATGCCAGGCCCTTGAGCATGCCCTTGAAGTAGAGCTGGGGCAGGCCGTACCGCTTGAGGAACCACATGTCGGTCCGCTCCCGGGTCGTGTCGAGGAAGGGGAACGAGGGGGCGGGCCGCAGGTCGTAGTCGAATTCGGCGAGCAGCATCTTGTGCCGGGCGGTAACCAGCGGGCAGGAGGTGTAGCCGTCGTAGCGGGCGGTGGCCGGGCGGCCGCGCAGACTCGCGAGGAGGTTGGCGACCACGACCGGGGCCTGCTTGCGGACGGCCGCGCCCGTCTTGGAGGTGGGCAGCGACGCCACGTCCCCCAGCGCGAAAACCGTGGGGAAATCGGGGTGTTGGAGGGTTTCGCGGTCGGCCTTGACGTAACCGAAGGGGGAATCGGGGTCGGCCAGCGGGCCGTCCGCCAGCCACTCGGGAGCCCGCTGCGGCGGTACGGCGTGCAGCAGGTCGTAGCGGACCGTCTCCTTGCTGCCGGTGGCGTGATCGGTGATCACCGCCTCGCGCGCCGCACCGTCCAGGTGGGTCATCTCGGAACTCAGCCGCACCTCGATGCCGTACCGCCGGGCCGTCTCCGTCAGCGCCTCCGAGAAGACCGGGACCTTGAACATCGCCGGTTCGGGCAGCACCAGGATGATGCGGATGTTGCCGAGGACGCCGCGCTTGCGCCAGTAGTCGGCCGCCAGATACGCGATCTTCTGCGGTGCGCCACCGCACTTCACCGGCCCCGACGGCATGGTGAACAGCGCGGTACCACGGCGCATCCGGCGGATCAGGTCCCAGGTGAGCGGGGCGAGATCGGGCCGGTAGTTGCTGCTCACCCCGCCGTGGCCGAGGGCGGCGGCCAGTCCCGGTACGCCGTCCCAGTCGAGGGCAAGACCGGGGGCGAGGACCAGCCGCCCGTAGGAGAGCACCCGCCCGGAGGCGGTGGTGACGGTACGGGCGACCGGGTCCACGCCGGTGGCCCGCTCCCGCAGCCAGCGCACACCGGCCGGTATCAGCTCCGCCTCGGTACGCAGCGAGGCACGCAACGGCGCCTGCCCACCCCCGACGAGGGTCCACAGCGGCTGGTACCAGTGCGTCTCGGACGGCTCCAGCAGCGCGATGTCCGCGACCCCGGCCCGGCGTAACCGGGCGGCGACGGTGAGACCTGCGGTTCCGCCACCGACGATGAGGACTTGGTGACGGGAGGGGGTGGGGGTGGGGGCGGGGGGCATAGGGGGCCTCCTAGGGCGGTCTGTTGGTGGTGCTGTTGCTGTTGCTGTTGCTGTTGCTGTTTCGGTTTCGGTTTCGGTTTGGGTTGTTGGTGTTGGTGTTGGTGTTGGTGTTGGTGTTGGTGGTGCTGGCGGTGTGGGTGGTGGGGGGCTTGGGTTACGGGGGCCACAGGCGGGGGAGGGCGGCGGCTGCGGTCGTGAGGGCGAGCAGCGTGACGAGGGTGGCGAAGGCGGTGGTCAGGACCTGGGCGGGCAGCCGGCTGGTCAGGCGGTTGCCGAGGTGGCTGCCGACCGCCGCGCAGGCCGCGAAGCCGGCCAGCAGCGGCCAGTCCAGTGGGCCGGTGCCGGCCCGGGTCGCCAGCGCCGTCAGGGAGTTGATGAGGATGACGAGCAGCGACGTGCCGATGGCGACCGGCATCTCCAGGCCCAGGACGAGGGTGAGGGCCGGGACGACGACGAAGCCGCCGCCGACCCCGAAGAAGCCGGTGAGCAGGCCGACGCAGGAGGCGGTCACGACGACCCGGCCGGAGCGGAGGGCGGAGTTCGGCCGGTGGGGGCGAGGCCTCTGTAATCGGGCGGCCCGGGGAGACGTGGGAGATGTGGGAGACCGGGCAGCCCCTGCCGTACGCCGCTCGCCCCGGCTCCGTAACAGCAGCAGCGCCGCAACTACGAGCATCAGCCCGGCGAACGCCGCCATCAGGACGGCCGGGGGAACCGCCGCACTCCAACGGGAGCCGAGGTAGCTGCCGGCCGTCCCGAGGGCGCCGAAGGTGACGCCGGCCGCCCACCGGACCCGGCCCGCACGGGCGTGGCACAGCAGGCCGCTCACCGCGCCGACCGTGACGACGACCAGCGCACCCGCGGTCGCCTCGTGCGGCGACTGCCCCAGCACGTACACCAGCACGGGCACCGCAAGCACCGAACCGCCGCCGCCGAGCGCCCCCAGCAGCAGACCTATCAGCAGCCCGCACGGCAGCGCCGCGGCGGCTATGAGGACGGACACGCTAGGCGGAGGGACACGAGGAGGGATACGAGCGGGGATGTGCGGGGGGTGGAGCGGAAGGATCCGAGTCGCGCGAGGCGGACGGACCCGAGGCGTGGGGGTCGGATGGGCCCGAGGCGTGAGGGTCGGATGGGCCCGAGGTGTGTGGGTCGGGTGATGGGTCCGAGGCGCGTGGGGCAGAGGGGGCCGAGGCGTGTTCGACGGAGGGGTTCGCCGCGCGTGGGGCCAGTGCGACGGCCGGGCTGGTGTCCGACCACTCCGCCACGAACGTGAACCGGTCGCCGCGGACCACCGTTTCGCGCCATTCCACCGGCCGTGCCCCGGAGCGCCCCAGCCGCTCGATCGCGAACGCCGGCTCCCGGTCGGCGAGCCCCAGCAGCCACGCCTGCCGGATGTCCGGCAGGAACGGATGGATGCGTTCCCGGCCGCCGGTGACCTTCACCGAACAGCGCCGCGCCAGCTCGCCGTAGAGGGAGGTGTGCCCGAAGTCCGCCTCCAGCAGGGGCTCGGCGATCTCGGCGGGCAGATACGCGGTGTCGTGGGCGAGCGGTTCACCGTCCGCGAGCCGCAGCCGTTCCAGTACGACCAGCGGTGCGTCCGGCACCAGCCCCAGATGCCCGGCGATCGTGCCGTCCGCGGTCCGTTCCAGGCGCAGCACCTCGCTGCGTTGCTCCACGCCCTGCCCCTCCAGCTCCCGGAAGAGGCTGTAGAGCGAGCCGAGCGGCTGCTGTATGCGGCGGGTGTCCAGGCGGCTGGCGCGCCCGCGTTCGGCGATCACCAGGCCGTCGGCGCGCAGCTTGCGCAGCGCCTCGCGAACGGTGTGCCGGCTGACCTCGTACTCGGCGGTGAGCCGGTGCTCGGCGGGGAACTCCTCGGTGAACGCACCGGCGTCCATCCGCCGGCGCAGGTCGGCGAGCAGCTGCGCCCAGAGGGGGAGCGGCGAACGCCGGTCCAGGGGACGCGGGGCGTGCGCACCGGGTACAGGATGCGCACCACGAGCGCGGTGCGCACCGTGGTCACGGCTCGCACCGTGCTCGCGGCTCGCGCTGTGGTCACGGCTCGCACCGTGCTCGGGGTTCGTACCGTGCGGGGGGTCTGCCGGCTCGGTCGACATATGCGGGACACCCTCCGCGGGCCTAGGGGACGGGACGGGACGGGACGGGACAGGGCGGGGCGGGCGGGACGGGGCAGGACGGATCTGCTGATGACAGGTCAATTCGGCGTGACCGCACCGGAACCCCGGCTTGTCGCCCGCCAACCCGGCTCCCTAATGTACGTACATCCGTGCATCCGCACAACGCATCGTCCCGCCCGCCCGAGCGGACCTCAGCCGCCGCCCGGGGCGTACACCCCTGGAGGCCGACCGTGCACTTCACGCAGTACTACCTCGACTGCCTCTCCCAGGCGTCGTACCTGATCGGTGACGAGACCACCGGACGCGCCGTCCTCGTCGACCCGCGCCGTGACATCGACGACTACCTCCGGGACGCGGCCGCCGCCGGCCTGCACATCGAGCTCGTCATCGAGACGCACGTACACGCCGACTTCCTCTCCGGCCACCTCGAACTCGCCCGTGCCACCGGCGCCACCATCGCCTTCGGCGAAGCCGCCCGAACCGGCTTCCCCATACGGCGGTTACGCGATGGCGAGCGCATCTTCCTCGGGGAGGAGAAGAACGGGCGCGAGGGGAAACGCGCGCACTCGGGCGAAGGCGGGCCCCAGGACGGGGGCAGGGGTGATGACGGCGGGCGCCCGATCGGGGACAGCGGCAGAGGCGGGCCCCAGGACGGGCCCAGGACACAGGAGGGGGGCAAGGGCGGAGGCGTCACCCTCACCGTGCTCGCCACCCCCGGCCACACCCTGGAGTCCCTCTGCCTGGTCGTGCACGAACACCCCGACGACCCCGTGCCGTTCGGCGTGCTCACCGGCGACACCCTGTTCGTGGGTGACGTCGGCCGCCCCGACCTGCTCTCCGCCGCCGGCCACTCCCCGCACGACATGGCCGTACGCCTGCACCACTCCCTGCACACCAAACTCCTGACGCTCCCGGACGCGACCCGGGTCTTTCCCGCACACGGCGCCGGATCCGCCTGCGGCCGCAACCTGTCCACCGAGACCAGCTCCACCATCGGGGACCAGCGCCGTTTCAACTACGCCCTGCAGCCCATGCCGGTCACCGACTTCGTACGGCTGGTCACCGCCGAACAACCCGCGACACCCGGCTACTTCGCCCACGACGCCGCCCTCAACCGGGACGGCCACCCGCTCCTGGAGACCGACGAGCTGCCCGCCCTCACCCTGGAGGAGGCTCTCGCGGCCCGCACGCAGCAGGGGGCCGTGCTGCTGGACTGCCGGCCACTGGCCGCCTACACCCGGGCGCATCTGAAGGGGTCGCTGCACACGAGCCTGGACACGCGGTTCGCGGAGTACGCGGGCAGCGTGGTCGCCCCGGGCACACCGATCGTGCTGCTCGCCGACCCGGGAAAGGCACAGGAGGCCCGCCTGCGCCTCGCACGCATCGGCTACGACCACGTCCTCGGCCATCTCCCCGACCCGGCCGCCGTATTGGACCGGGAACCGGAACTCGTCCGCCGCAGCCACCGCATCACCCCCGAGGAACTCCTGAAGGACTCGGTCGAGTTGGCCGTCAGCGGCACAAGTACGGGTGCCGGGCCGGGGCTGGGTGCGGGTGCGGGTGCGGGAGCGGGTGCGGGCCCGGGTCTGGGCGCGGGTGCGGATGCCGGTCCGGGTGCAGGTGCGGTTACGGGCCCCGAGCGATGCGCCCATGCCCAGCTGGTGGACGTCCGTAATCCCGCCGAGTACGCGGCTGGCGCGCTCCCGGGGGCCCGCAGCATCCCGTTGGCCACCCTCCCGGACCGCATCACCGAACTGGACCCGGCCCGCCCGGTCATCCTCTACTGCCGCAGCGGAAACCGCTCGGTGATCGCAGCGGCCCTCCTGGAGGCCCGCGGGTTCGGGGATGTGTGCGACGTGGTGGGGGGATACGAGGCGATGGCCGGGAACTGAGGCGGCAGCGGCGGACACCGTGCCCTGTGGCACCGGTGGACGCGCTGGGCGTCGCGGGCGCGGTGGACGCCGTGGGCGCGGAGGGCGCCGTGGACGCCGTGGGCACTGTGGGCGTCGTGGCACCGTGGACGCCGTTGGGCCCGTAGTCCGACGGCTGTCCACCGGTCACTGCCGCCCCTGGCGCCGTATGCGGACGCGTACGAGCGCCGCCGCGACCAGGCAGGCAGCAACCAGACAGGCAGCGGCCGGGATTACCAGCGACGGGCCCGCGCTGCCGCCGGCCGTGAGACCGAGGCCTGCCGTGACCGTCATCACCGCCTTGGTCACGCCGGACGCCTCGCCGGCGCGTTCGCGGCGTACCACCGTCTGGGTGCCGGTGAGGGCCAGCCCACCGGCCACACCCAGTGCCGCCGCGGCCACGGTGGCGGCGGCCTCCGCAGGGAATCCGGCGCCTCCCCTCGCCCCCGCCTCCACTCCCGCTCCCGCCCACCCGAGAGCGCAGAGTGCCGCACCCGCGGTGAACAGGCAGAGCGTCATCACCCGTACGGCCGCCGCGGGCCGCACCCGGCCGGCCAGCGGACCGCCGACGGCCAGCGCAGCGGCCGCAGCGAGCAGTGCCGGTTCCGCGCCCGGCACCGGCCACCCCCGCCCCCGCGACAGCAGCAGCGGCAGGACGTACAGCAGCGCCACCGTCGCCGCGTTGGCCACCGCACCGGCCGCGGTCAGCGTCACGTACGGCCGGTTGCGGAACAGCGACGGATCGAGCAGCGGCGCGGGTGAGCGGCGCTCCAGGGACTGATGCTTCAGGGGCTGACCCTCCAGGGGGTGATGCCCCAGGGGGCGGCGCTCCAGGGGTTGATGCTTCAGGGGGCGGCGCTCCAGGAGCTGACGCTCCAGGGGTTGCTGCCGTGCCGCCGCCCGGCGTTCGGCCCGTACGAACAGCGCGCCGAGCAGCGCAGCGGCGGCCGCCCAGAGCCCTTCTGCGGGCTGCTGCAACCAGCGGGCCAGGCAGGCGAGCGCCCCGGTGGCGGTGACCGCACCGGTGAGGTCGAGGGGGTGCGGGTCGGAGGCGCGCGAGGCGGGCGCACGCAGGGCACACAGCGCGGCGGCCACGGCGAGCGGCACGGTGAGCCAGAAGACGGCCCGCCAGGAGACCCATGCGGCCAGCACACCGCCCAGGAGCGGCCCGCAGACCGTGGCCACCCCGGCCAGGCCCAGCGCCCGACCGATGGCCCGGTGCCCGCCGGGCCCCCGCCCCCGTTGCTCGCGGCCCGGTGGGCAGACGTTCGTCAGCAGCGCCAACCCGGTGGGCATGATCAACGCACCACCCGCCCCTTGGAACACCCGCGCCGCCACCAGGAGCGGCAGTGAGGGCACAAGCGCGCAGAGGGAGGCGGACGCCGCGAACAGCGCCAGCCCGAGGAGCAGCATCCGGCGCCGGCCGTAGAGGTCCCCGAGCCGGCCAGCGACGGGCATCAGCGAACCGGCGGCGAGGAGATAGCCGCTGACGACCCATGCGGTGGCGGCCGCAGATCCGTGCAAGTCGGCTCGGATGACGGGCAGCGCCGGATTCAGCGCGAAGGAATCCAGCTGTACGCAGAAGGCACCGGTCGCAACGGCGGCCAGCGCCCAGCGGGCCTGCCGACGCGTCGACAGGGAAGAGAACCGGGGCGTGGGCATGGACATGGACATGGGAAGGGACGAACCACCTCTCACGGCGCCCTGCCGTACGCGACGCGCTTGATGCGGCGCCTCGTGCAACACCTCGTGCAACACCTTGTGCGACGCGCGCGGCAGGCAACGGAAAACGGAAGCGGAGAGGAGGGATGAAGCGCACCGGAACGGGGCAGGAAGCATGACGCATGACGCATGAGACGTCAGAGGGCGAGCCAACTGCCTTGGTTGCAAGGCTCGCGCACGAGGCCTGGGTGCGAGAAGGGGCGGGCGCGGAGCCCCGTACAGCGGACGTTCAGCGATCGTTGATCGGTGATCTCCATGCTGATCCGCATGTTGCGCCGTGTGATCACCAAGCATGCAGACCCCGCCGGGGAAATACAAGAGCCCGATTCCTCGCGGATCGCCCTCACCTGGAGCGGGGAACCGGGCCGCCTGGAAGAGCTCACCCACAGCGCGCTCCTGGACCAGGCCGAACGGGCCGCCGACGCGCTCGCCCGGCTCGGGGTCCGGGCCGGTGACCGGGTCGCGGTGCATCTGCCGCTGGTGCCGGAATCCGTGATCGCCACGCTCGCCTGCGGTCGGCTGGAGGCGATTCGTACGACCCTGCCGGTCTCCCTGACGGTGCCCGAACTCGTCGCGCGTACGCGGGAGTCGTCGGCACGAGTGGTGATCACGGCGGACGCGGCGTTCTGGGACGGGGCGGTACGGCCGGTGAAACCGCTGCTCGACCACGCACTGGCGCGCGCCACCGCGTCGGGGGAGACGCCGGTGCAGAGGGTCCTGGTGGTGAACCGCTGCTCCCGGCCGGTGTCCTGGAAGCCGGGCCGCGACCTGTGGTGGCACGAGGCCCTGCAGGGACGCACACCGGCCTGCCCGTAGGGACCGAGTAGGTCACCGCGTACGACCGAGCGCGTCACCGCTTACGACCGAGTAGGTCGCTGGGTACGTCACCCGCCGAGGTCGCAAAACGAGCGAACTGCCCCGTAGCTGCTTAGCGTGGCCTCGTGCCCCGACCCCCAGACGCCGCCCCATCCGACCCGTCCGTCACCCCGGACGGGACCGAGGCACATAACGCAACCGGGGCGTCCGCGCCAACCGGGCTGCCTACGGCAACTGGCGGCAGCAAGGCGACCATCCGTCCCGGGGCGCCCGGGCGGGAGGCGTCGCCGACCAGATCAACGGCGATCGCCCGCGCCACACTCGCGGCCTCCACCGTCGCGCTGCTCCTCGGCGCCCGCCCCACCGCCCGCCGGCCCACCCTCCAACTCCCCTCCCCGGGCTGCCTGTTCACCGCTCTGATCGCCTGCCCGCTCATCTGGGGGCGGTTCACGTTCACCGCATCGACCGGCGCCGGCCGGGCTACGGAATGCGGCTCTCGGTCCCGGAAGTCCTGGACGTCAATTCCTCCGACGCCGACGCCGACGCCGACGCCGACCGTCGCCTGCGGCATGTTCCACGGCGTCGACCTCGCCGCCGTCCTCGTCATCGCGTGCGCCGGCTCTTTCCCGTGGCCCCGCATGCGCGACCGAACCGGCCGGCACCGCCAGCGATTCGCCTACGAGGAAAGGTGACCAGCTCCCATGTCCTCCCCTCGCTCATCATCCGCACCGGCTCGCCACGCCCTTCCCGGCAGCACCGACCGGACCCGCCCCCACAAACGCAGCCACGCCTCGCAGAGCCCGCCGACCCGCCCCAACGGCGGCCAGCGCCCGCGCCCCATACCCACCCACGACAAGGGCCACTAGAGAACGGCGTCGCCCGATGGTGGAAACGCGGTCCTGGTCGGCCGCGGTGCCGGCGGGATTCGGACCCGCTGACGGGGAGAGGCGGCTCACACCGCCCCGTCAGTCGCCATGAGAGGGCACCAGGTTCAAGCAGCGGTTGAGGGCTACCCGCGTATCGGCCCTGAGCTGTCGCTCGGAAGGGAGGAAAAGTCTCCGGGGCCACTTCAACGAAACACTTGCAGGTATGACTGCTCGAGACATCGAACCGCCCGCTGCGGAGCCGGACGTCGAGACCCGCGACACCGCGGCAGGACCAGGCTCCGCACAGCGGCGGTGGTGGGTCCTGTTAGCGGTGAGCGTGGCCCAGCTCCTCGTGGTTCTGGACGGGACGATCGTGAATATCGCGCTGCCCTCCGCGCAGAGCGCGCTGGGCATATCTGACGCGAGCCGACAATGGGCGATCACCGCGTATGCCCTGGCCTTCGGCGGGCTGTTGTTGATCGGCGGCAGAATCAGCGGTTCGCTCGGCCACCGGCGCACGTTCATCATCGGCCTGGCCGGCTTCGCCGCCTCGTCCGCGCTGGGCGGGGCCGCCGTGAATCCCGAGATGCTGTTCGGAGCCCGGGCCCTGCAGGGCGCCTTCGGCGCCGCGCTCGCACCCGCGGGATTGTCGTTGTTGACCACGACGTTCACCGAGCCGCGCGCCCGCGGTCGGGCGTTCGGTGTGTTCGCCGCGGTCGGTGCAGCCGGATCAGCGCTCGGTCTGGTCACGGGGGGACTGCTCACTGAGTACGCCAGCTGGCGCTGGTGCCTGTACATCAACGTTCCTGTCGCCCTGATCGCCGCGCTCGGCACGACGTTCATGCCACCGGACCGCCCCCTCCGTGGCGACGGACGGCTCGACATTCCGGGCGCACTGCTCAGCGCCGCGGGCTTCGCCGCTGTGGCCTATGCCTTCAACGAAGCCGAACCGCTCGGCTGGGATTCACCGAAGGTACTGGCATTGATGGCTGCTGGTGCCCTGTTGCTGGCCGCGTTCGCTGTCGTCGAGGCCCGCGCCTCCCGCCCGCTACTGCCGATGCGTGTACTCCTGCACCGTGCTCGCGCGGGTGCGCTCATCTCGATCACCCTGATGTTCGTCGCGATGTTCGGCTTTTACCTGTTCATGAGCTACTACACGCAAACCGTCCTCGGCTACTCGCCGGTCCAGGCGGGCCTGACGCTGATCATCAACGCCGTGGCTGCCTTGCTCGGCTCCACATTCATCGCCGGGAAACTGCAAGGACGCGTCGCGCCTGCGGCGTTGATCCTGCCGGGTCTGATCGTCGCGGCCGTCGGGATGCTCATCCTGACCCGTTTGACACCGCACAGCACGGACGTCCTGCCGCTTCACCTGGTACCCGCCCTGGTACTCACCGGGATCGGCCTTGGCTGTGTCATCCCCCCGACCGCCAGCCTGGCCACAGCGGACATGCACGGGCACGACATCGGAGCCGCATCGGCCGCCTACAACGCCTCCCAGCAACTCGGAGCAGCGCTCGGGACCGCACTGCTCAACACCCTTGCAGCCAGCGCCTCGGCCACATACCTGGCGTCATCGCGCAACGCCACGTCGACCGCGGCATCCGTGCACGGTTACACCACCGCTCTGACAGTCGGCTTCGGCATCCTCCTCGCCGCCGCGTGCATCGCAGCACTGCTGATCACGACCCGCACCGCACGAGAAACCAGGCCGCGAGGACAAGACGAGCGGTCATGCCCGGCGGTCGAAGGCCGTAGTGACTCCCGAACTCATCGACGTTGATCATGGATGAGGCTGGGCGAGCGACTCCCGAAGAGGTCAACTCCCGTTCTCGTGAACGCAGCCACCTGCCCCTGCCCGACCGGTCGGGGCGACGACGCAACGTGCGCGCCCCGGCAGGCGATGCCCACGCACGCAAGCGGTATCGGTGGGTGGCGGCGGGCCGGGCGAGACCGGAGGTTGCCGTGGCGGTGTGCCGCTGGAGGAGCCGGGGGATCGCCGTGCGGGGCCTTGTTCGGGTCGCCCGTACTCTGGAGGGGTGAGCACCACCCCTGATTCTGAGCGGGGCGCTGAGCCCCAGGCTGATTCTGCTGCCCCGGACTGCGCGGTCGAGAGTGACCGCGGCCGTGCGGAGGCGGGCGTCGCCGAGACCGAGGCCGGCGCTGAGGCCGGGGCCGTCTCCGAGGCCGTGTCTGCGCCCGTGCCCGCGGCCCCGCGCCCGGACCGCAAGTCTGCCGCGGCTCTGATCTTCGACGACCCGCTGAGCCAGCAGTCCTCGGACGACACCGACAGGGGCTGGGGCGAACGACCGGCCGGTGGCGACAGTGCCACCGACCTCGCCCGCTTTCTCGACGAGAAGCCGCCGCATCACCTCTGAGGCGCCCGGGACCTCTAGGGCGGACGCCTGGGGTGACGGCCGTCTCTGACCCGCTAGTCCCGGGTCTTCTGGGTGCCGATCGTGCCGGAGGTGGGGGAGGGGATGGCGGGAGAGGCGGTGCGCTGGGCGATCAGGGCGTCGCGGATCTCGGTGAGCAGCTCGACCTCGGTCGGGGCGAGCGGGGTGCTGTCGACCGCCTTCCTGGCCGCCTGGCGCTCCTTCCACTTGTTCATCGGAAGGATCATGAGGAAGTAGACGACCGCGGCGGTGATCAGGAAGGTCAGTGCGGCACTGAGCACCGAACCCCAGAGGATGTAGATGCCGTCGGTGAACGCGCCCGTCTTCTTGTCCGTGTGGCAGGTGGTGAGGCACGCCTTGTAGTTGTCGAGGTTCTGCGAGCCCAGAGCGCCGACGATCGGGTTGATCACGCCCTTGACCACGGCGTTCACGATGTTCGTGAAGGCCGCACCGACGACCACCGCGACCGCGAGTTCGATGACGTTGCCCCGCATCAGGAAATCCTTGAACCCCTGCAGGACGCCCTTGCTCTCGCTCACCTGACAGCCTCTTTCCACGCTCACGACGCTCACCACGGACGGTGCACGAACAATCAGCACCGCAACTTACGGCAGGGCACGGCAGAGATGTCCAGCCGGGCAGTACGAACCAGCGATCGGCCAGTGCGTCAGTGCGGGGCTGGCGGAAGGGCTTCGGTTTCGTCCGGTGGAGCGGTCCGGCGGTTCCGGTGCGGGCGGCACGCCACCGTTGGCGCGACCGACGTAACCGGCCCCGGTCTCCCGCGGCAGGTGCCCCGCCGCTCGCAGCAGTCTCGCGGGCGGTGTACGGAGAAGCCACTCGATCTTTGGGCATGGCTACCGCCCTCCCAGGGCCGCCGCCGACGGGCAGCCCGTCGCGGGTAAGGCTCGTACGGCTCCGTACGAGGCCGCACCGGCCAGTGCTGCGGCGGCCATCGCCAGACCGGCGATCAGCATCCGGCGCGGCCCGGCCCGGCCCCATCCACGTCTGCCGCCGCCGGGCCGTACCGGTGGAAAGTGGGGCACTTCACACCGTGGGGGAGTGGGGAGCGGTGGCGACGGGAGAGCGGAGGAGAGACCAGCAGAGGGAGTGGTCAGCGGGGAGTACGGCGTGGTGGGCATGGTGGTACCGCCTGGGTGAGGGGCTCTTCTCGGCTCTGGTTTGAGAGGCCGGATGAGCCTGGTGGAATCGGCGAGGACCACCGTGCCGTATCGCGCCCGTACCTGCTGAGGCCTGTGGAGAAGCTCCGGGATGTGGATAACTTCGCCACTCGGGTGGGGGACGAGAGCAGGACGGACGGGGATGGGGACGGGGACGGGCCGGGGCAAGGCGGCCGCGTCCGGCGCCTCCCCGGCCGGCGTCTTATGGCCCCAGAGGGCCCGGCCGGCCCGGCGTCTCACGGCTCCAGGGGCCCCGGCCCGTCAGGCGCCCTACGGCAGTTCCAGGCGCCTTACGGCAGTTCGATGCCCAGGTCCCAGCCCGCGTGGGCGTCGGCGCAGACGCAGGTGCGGTCGGTGGTCTGCGGCAGGGCGGCGACCGCGTCGAAGAGGACCTCGCGAAGCCGTCCGACGTTCTGGGCGAAGACCTGGAGGACTTCCTCGTGGGAGACGCCGTCGCCGGTCTCGGTGCCCGCGTCCAGGTCGGTGACCAGGGTCAACGAGGTGTAGCAGAGGCTCAGTTCGCGGGCCAGGACGGCCTCGGGGTGGCCGGTCATGCCGACCACCGACCAGCCCTGAGCGGCATGCCAGCGGGATTCGGCGCGGGTCGAGAAGCGCGGGCCCTCGATGACGACGAGCGTGCCGCCGTCGACCGGCTCCCAGTCGCGGCCGCGGGCGGCGGCGAGGGCGGCCTGGCGGCCGGCGGGGCAGTACGGGTCGGCGAACGTCAGGTGGACGACGTTGGGGACGCTCCCGTCGGGCAGCGGCTCGCCGTCGAAGTAGGTCTGGACGCGGGCCTTGGTGCGGTCCACGAGCTGGTCGGGTACCAGCAGTGTGCCGGGGCCGTATTCGGGGCGCAGCCCGCCGACCGCGCACGGGCCGAGGACCTGACGTACGCCGAGCGAGCGCAGCGCCCACAGGTTGGCGCGGTAGTTGATGCGGTGCGGCGGGAGACGGTGCTCGCGGCCGTGCCGGGGGAGGAAGGCGACCTGGCGGCCGGCGATCTCGCCGAGGAACACCGAGTCGCTGGGGCGACCGTAGGGGGTATCGACGGTGATCTCGGTCACGTCGTCGAGGAAGGAGTAGAAGCCCGAACCGCCGATTACGCCTATTTCCGCGTCAGCCATGGCGGTCACCTTAGCGGGGCCGGCCAGCGCGATGACTGCCGTCCTCGGAAGCGGATGAGTAACAGGCCTCACCCCCGGAGCGGACGCGCAGCCGGCTCCGTCCCCCGGAGGCGCGCATGTACCAGGCCCTACTCCCGGAGCGGTCACACGGCAGGCTCCGCCCCCCCGAAGTGGACATACAGCGGACCCCGCCATCCGGTGACGGCGGGGTCCGGGGATGTTTGTGCTGCCGGTGCTTCCGGTCAGGCCGCGGAGCTGGTGCTCGACGCGCTGCCGGTGGACGACGTGGCGGCCGGCTTGCTGTCGGAGCTGCTCGACGAGGAGCTGGCGGAGTCCGAGGACGACGTCGTGCTCGACGAGGAGGAGCTCTTCGCGGGGCTGCTGCTGGACGACGAGCCGCGGCTGTCGTTGCGGTAGAAGCCGGAGCCCTTGAAGACGATGCCGACCGCGGAGAACACCTTCTTGAGGCGTCCGTTGCAGCTGGGGCACTCCGTAAGCGCGTCGTCGGTGAACTTCTGCACCGCCTCAAGGCCCTCGCCGCACGCGGTGCACTGGTACTGGTAGGTCGGCACTTGACTTCCTCCTGGCACTCTCACTCGATGAGTGCTAACGACGCTCCATATTGCAGTATTCCGGCGCGTCAGTCCACTGCGACCGGGCAGACGGTGACCGACCCCACGTCCGGGGCCTGTCCGCAACGGAAGCCCGAGGGCGTTCGCCGGCTCCCGCCCGAGGTCCGTCCCGTCAGGCGTTCGCCAGCTCCCGCCCGCGGTCCCCGGTCGCCGTGCCGGTCTCCGTCGCAGAGTCCGTGTCCGTGCCGGTCTCCGGCGCCGTGCCCGGCAGGTCCGACCCGGTCACCACGGACGAGGTGCGCGGCAGCAGGTGGGCGCGGAGGGCCAGCAGGACCACCAGGGCCAGGGCGGTGCCGGCCAGGGGGACCAGGAAGCCGCTGCTGGGGCCGAAGCGGTCGGTGAGCTGGCCGGCGGAGGTGGCGGCAGCGGCCTGGCCCAGGGCGACCGCGCCGGTCAGCCAGGTGAAGGCCTCGGTGCGGGCGGCGGCCGGGACCAGGGACTCGACCAGGGTGTAGCCGGTGATCAGGGCGGGGGCGATGCAGAGGCCGACGACCAGGCCGACGGCGCCCAGCAGCGGTACCGCGGTCACCGCCCACAGCGGGGTGGTGGCCAGCGCCAGCAGCCCGTAGGCGACCAGCAGCCGGCGGCGCGGGCCGACCTTCCAGGCGACGGCACCGCAGACGATCCCGGCGAGCATGTTGCCGCCGGCGAAGATGCCGTAGAGCAGGCCGTTGATGCCGGGCTGGCCGATGGACTGCGTGAACGCGGTCAGCGAGACCTGCATGCCGCCGAAGACGGCGCCGATGCCGAGGAACGCCACGATCAGGACGCGGACGCCGGGGACCGACAGGGCCGAGACGCGCGGGCGGTCGTCGGCCTGCGCCCGGTGGACGGCCGGCTGGGTACGGCGCTGGGAGGCGAAGAGCAGGCCGCCGGCCAGGGTCAGCGCGGCCTCGGCGACCAGGCCGGCGGCCGGGTGGATGCCGGTGCACAGCGCGGTCGCCAGGACCGGGCCGACCACGAAAGTGAACTCGTCGGTGACCGACTCGAAGGCGGCCGCCGTCGGCATCAGCGGGCTGCCGCCGAGCCGGGCCGCCCAGCGGGCCCGCACCATCGGGCCGACCTGCGGAGTCGAGGCGCCCGTGGGGACGGCCACGGCGAGCAGCGCCCACAGGGGGGCGTGCGCCAGGGCCAGGCTGATCAGCGCCGCGACGCCGGCGGTGTGCACGAGGATGCCGGGGATCAGCACCGCGCGCTGGCCGAAACGGTCGGCGAGCTTGCCGCTCTGCGGGGCGAACAGCGCCATCGAGACGCCGGTGGTGGCCGAGACCGCGCCGGCGGTGCCGTAGGAGCCGGTGGTGGACTGGACGAGCAGGACGATGCCGATGGTCAGCATCGCGAACGGCTGCCGGGCCAGGAAGCCGGGCAGGAGGAAGGTCCACGCACCAGGGGTGCGGAGCAGTTGTCCGTAACCGGGACGGGATTGCTTGACCGCGGATGCCACGGCCGGGCCTTTCTGCCGCCTGGTAGCGCGTCGTCCGCGAGGTCGTCACGGGTACGCGCCGAGAGCTGTCCTCTCGCGCTGGACCGAGTGATACCGCGTGGTCCGCACCCCGAGAGGGTGGCTGCAGGTGGCAGGGGACCGCGGCCGCCGAGCGGTCGCGCCAGCTCTGCATCAGGCAGAGGTGGTTCGTCGTTGTTCCTTCTTGATTGTACAGGTCCCAGCGGCTGGGGCCCTGGGATTGGTCAGAGCTCCAGCCGCTTTTCCTTGGGTTTCTTGGAGATGTCCGCCACATTCGGGGGAAGCCCGCCATGCCGGTGTACCGGCGTCAGTGCCAGCCGTGGCCGCGCCGCCGCGGGGCGGCGCCGGTGCCCAGCCAGCCGGCCAGCTTGCCGCCCTGGGAGACCGCCTGCAGTCGCCGCTCGGCCGCGTCGCGCACCGGGTCCGTGGCGACCACCAGCAGCTCGTCGCCGCGCCGCAGCACGGTCGTCGGGGAGGGCACGAAACTGGAGCCGTCCCGGACGACGAGGGTGACCGCGGCGCCCGCCGGCATCCGCAGTTCGCCGACCTCGACGCCGTGCATCCGGGAGCCCGGCCCGATGGACGTCGACAGCAGATGGCCGCGCAGCCGCTCCAGTGGTGCGGACTCGATGCCCAGGTCGGCGGGCTCCTCGCCGTCGCCCAGCCGGAGGTGCCGGGCGAGCCAGGGCAGGGTCGGCCCCTGGATCAGGGTGTAGACCACGACGAGGACGAAGACGATGTTGAAGACGCCCTCGCTGCCGGGGACGGCGCTCACCATCGGGATGGTGGCCAGCACGATGGGGACCGCGCCGCGCAGGCCGGCCCACGACAGCAGGGCCTTCTCCCGCCAGGGCACCCGGAACGGCAGCAGCGAGACGAACACCGACGTCGGGCGGGCGACGAGGGTGAGGATCATGCCGATGACCAGGGCCGGCACCACGTCGTCGAGGAGGTTGTGCGGGGTGACCAGCAGGCCCAGCAGGACGAACATGCCGATCTGGCCGAGCCAGCCGAGCCCCTCGGCGAAGCCGCGGGTGGCCGGGGCGTGCGGCAGCTTGGCGTTGCCGAGGATCATCGCGGCCAGATAGACGGCGAGGAAGCCCGAGCCGTGCGCCAGGGCGCCGGCGGCGTAGGCGGCGACCGCGATGGCCATGACGGCGATGGGGTAGAGGCCGGAGGCCGGCAGCGCCACGTGCCGCATGCCGTAGGCGCCGAGCCAGCCGATCGCCAGGCCGAGCGCGGCGCCGATCGCCAGCTCCAGGGTGATCTTGCCGAGGAGGACGTACCAGTGGTCGACCGGTCCCGCGGTGGAGAAGGCGACGACCAGGATGACCACCGGGGCGTCGTTGAAGCCGGACTCCGCTTCGAGGACACCCGTCAGCCGGGCGGGCAGCGGCACGCTGCGCAGGACGGAGAAGACCGCCGCGGCGTCCGTGGACGAGACCACGGCGCCGATCAGCAGCGCCTGCCGCCAGCCGAGCCCGGCGAGGTAGTGCGCTCCGGCCGCGGTGACCCCCACGCTCACCGCGACGCCGACCGTCGACAGCACCGCCGCCTTGGGCAGTGCCGGCTTGATCTCTTTCCATTTGGTGCCCAGACCACCCTCGGCGAGGATCACGACCAGCGCGGCGTAGCCCATGAGTTGGGTCAGCTCGGCGTCGTCGAAGACGACCCCGCCGAGGCCGTCCTGCCCTATGGCGATGCCTATCCCCAGGTAGATGAGCAGGCTGGGGAGCCCGCTGCGCGAGGAGAGCCGTACTGCGGCGACCGCGACGAGCAGCACGAGCGAGCAGAGCAGCAGGAGTTCATTGAGGTGGTGGACAGTCAGGAGCTGGTCCTTCCTCGCACGGGTCCGAAACGATGGGCCGGGGGTGGTCTTTGAGCGCTCTTTCCTTACCGTATCTAGTTACTGAGACTAACAATTTACCATTACTTGAAGGTTTGGGGTGCTGGCGGTGACTCCGCGTAGGGGTCGGCGAACCCGTGCGCCTATGGTTGCTCCAGCACTCCCACCCTGCCCCTCGAAGGACAGAGATGCCCGCCAACAAGTCCGGCCCAGTCCCCAGGAAGAAGAAGGGGCGGCGCGGCCGCCTCGTCGCCATCACGGTCGTGCTGCTGCTCGTGGCGGGCATCGGCTGCGGCGCGTTCTGGGGAGTCAGCACCGTCCGAGCCTCGTTCCCGCAGACCACCGGCTCACTCAAACTCCCGGGCCTGTCCGACCCGGTGGACGTCGTCCGCGATGCCAACGGCATCCCGCAGATCTACGCCGACACCGACGAGGACCTCTTCCGCGCCCAGGGCTACGTCCAGGCCCAGGACCGCTTCTGGGAGATGGACGTCCGGCGCCACATGACCGCCGGCCGGCTGTCCGAGATGTTCGGCAAGGGCCAGGTCAAGACCGATGAGTTCCTGCGCACGCTGGGCTGGCACCGGACCGCGCAGCAGGAGTACGACACCAAGCTCTCGCCCAGCACCAAGAAGTACCTCCAGGCCTACTCCGCCGGAGTCAACGCCTACCTCAAGGACCACGAGGGCTCGGCACTCTCCCTGGAGTACGCGGCGCTGGACCTGGAGAACGACTACAAGCCCGAGAAGTGGACGCCGGCCGACTCGGTGGCCTGGCTCAAGGCGATGGCCTGGGACCTGCGCGGCAACATGCAGGAGGAGATCGACCGGTCCCTGATGACCAGCCGCTTCACCCCGCAGCAGATCGCCGGGCTGTACCCGGCGTACCCGTACAAGCGGAACAAGCCGATCGTGGACGGCGGTGCGGTCGACCCGGCCACCAAGAAGTTCACGCCCAAGGGCTCGGCCAACGCCACCCCGGCCGGCCCCGGCGGCACGGTCCCCGGCCTCACGTCCCAGCTGTCCTCGCTGTCAAAGAAGGTCAACGACGTCCCGGCGCTGCTCGGCCCCAACGGCAACGGCATCGGCTCCAACTCCTGGGTCGTCTCCGGCGCCCACACCACCACCGGCAAGCCGCTGCTCGCCAACGACCCGCACCTGGCACCGCAGATGCCCTCGCTCTGGTACCAGATGGGCCTGCACTGCCGTAACTCCGGCCCCAAGTGCGGCTACGACGTCTCCGGCTTCACCTTCTCCGGGATGCCCGGCGTCGTCATCGGCCACAACCAGGACATCTCCTGGGGCATGACCAACCTCGGCGCCGACGTCACCGACCTGTACCTGGAGAAGGTCAGCGCCGACGGCTACCTCTACGACAACAAGCAGCGGCCGTTCCTCACGCGCAAGGAGACCATCAAGGTCGCCGGCGGTGAGAGCCGGCAGATCACCGTCCGGTCCACCAAGAACGGGCCGATCGTCTCCGACCGCGACGACGAACTCGGCAACGTCGGCAAGGACGCCCCCGTGGGCAACACCGCCCCGGACCGCGGCGACGGCTACGCCGTCTCGCTCCGCTGGACCGCGCTCGACCCCGGCCGCTCCATGGACGCCGTCTTCGAGCTCAACCGCGCCAAGGACTGGACCGGCTTCCGCAAGGCCGCCGCGCACTTCGAGGTGCCCTCGCAGAACCTGATCTACGCCGACACCAAGGGCAACATCGGCTACCAGGCGCCCGGCCGGATCCCGGTCCGCGGCAAGGGCGACGGCCACTTCGACGGCACCTACCCGGCGCCCGGCTGGGACCCGCGCTACCAGTGGCGGGGCTACATCCCGCAGAGCGCCCTGCCGTACGAGTACAACCCCCAGCGCGGCTACATCGTCACCGCCAACCAGGCCGTCGTCGACGAGAAGTACCCGTACCTGATCACCAAGGACTGGGGCTACGGCTCCCGCAGCCAGCGGATCAACGACCTGATCCAGTCGAAGATCAAGGACGGCGGCAAGGTCTCCACCGTCGACATGCAGGCCTTCCAGAAGGACAACAGCAGTGAGATCGCCCGGCTGCTGACGCCCTACCTCACCAAGATCGACATAAAGGACAAGTACGTCCGCGACGCCCAGCAGCTGCTGGAGGGCTGGGACTTCACCCAGGAGCCCGACTCCGCCGCGGCCGCCTACTTCAACGCCGTCTGGCGCAACACCCTCAAGCTCGCCTTCGGCAACAAGATGCCCAAGGCGCTGCGCCCCGAGGGCCAGTGCCTCACCGTCCGCCCGGCCGACGAGACCGGCCCCGCCGACGAGAATGACAAGTACGTCCGCGAATGCGGCGAGCGGGCCGGCGACACCGCGCAGCCCGACGGCGGCGACCGCTGGTACGAGGTCGTCCGCAACATCCTCGACGACCCCGGCAACGCCTGGTGGAAGACCGAGGACCGGCCCGGCCGCCCCGGCGACAAGAACCGCGACCAGCTCCTCGCGCACGCCATGAAGGACGCCCGCTACGAGCTGACCTCCAAACTGGGCAAGAACATCGACAACTGGACCTGGGGCCGGCTGCACCAGATGTTCCTCAAGAACCAGACCCTGGGCACCGACGGCCCCGGGATACTGCAGGGCCTGTTCAACCGCGGCCCGTGGAACGTCGGTGGCGGTGAGGCCGCGGTCGACGCCACCGGCTGGAACGCGGCCGGCGGCTACAAGGTCACCTGGGTCCCGTCCATGCGGATGATCGTCAACCTCGCCGACCTCGACAAGTCCCGCTGGATCAACCTCACCGGCGCCTCCGGGCACGCCTACGACACCCACTACTACGACCAGACCGACAAGTGGGCCAAGGGCGAGCTGCTGCCCTGGGCGTACAGCGAGGACGCCGTCAAGAAGGCCGGCAAGGACTCCCTGACGCTGTCGCCGTAAGGCCGCCGCCGCAACGAGCCGCCGGGCGGGCCGGAGATCTCCCACGGGACGATCCTCCGGCCCGCCCGGCGGCGTTCGGGCCCGGTCCGGCGGGCCGGGACGGGGGAGCCGGCGGGCCGGGGCCGGGCGCGCGACGTGGAGCCGGCCGGCCCGGGGTGGGGCGCCGCCGGGAATCCGGCGGCCCGCCGGGCTCAGTGCCGGAAGCGGTGCACCCCCGACGGGGTCACCGCGGCGTGCACCCGCCGGTCGTGCGGCTCGGCCGGCACCTCGTCCAGCACCTCCGCGTCGAACAGCAGCACCACCAGGTGCGCCGGCGCCCCGGCCCGGTCCAGCCGCTCCAGCACCCGGTCGTACGAGCCGCCGCCGCGGCCCAGCCGCACCCCGTCGCGGTCCACCGCCAGCCCCGGCAGCAGCACCACGTCCGCCTGCGCGACCGCCTGCGGGCCCAGCCGCTCACCGGCCGGCTCGTGCAGCCCCCAGCCCGCCGGCACCAGACGGTCGGCGCCCTCGTACGGCGCCCAGTCGAGGTCGTTGTCCGGCATCAGCACCGGCAGCAGCACCCGCACCCCCGCGTCCCGCAGCCGGTCCAGCAGCGCCCCGGTGGGCGGTTCCGAGCCCATCGACACGTACGCCGCCACCGTCGGCCGGCGGGCGGCCGCCTCAGCGGGCGCCGCACCGGCCGCTTCACCGGGCGCTTCACCGGCCGCCTCGCCGGGCGTCGGCGGGGCGAGGAACGGCGCCAACTCCTCCAGCTCCAGGGTCCGTCGGGCCAGTGCCTCGCCCGCCGCCGCGAGGACATCCGGGGGCAACGATCTCCTTACCTCCTGGAGATCCCGCCGCAACCTTCGTTTCCTATCGTGCTGCTTGCTCACTGTGCGCCCTTGCTCCCGCTCTCATGCTCTATTCACCGGACCCTCATCATCGTTCCGAATGGGCCGGTTATGGTGTCGCGCATGACTCCATCGCACACACGGATCAGCAAGGCTGTCATTCCGGCAGCCGGCCTCGGCACCCGGTTTCTCCCCGCTACGAAGGCCACACCCAAGGAGATGCTCCCGGTCGTCGACAAGCCCGCCATCCAGTACGTGGTGGAGGAGGCCGCCGCCGCCGGGCTCTCCGACGTCCTGATGGTCACCGGTCGCAACAAGCGCCCCCTTGAGGACCACTTCGACCGCAACTACGAACTCGAAGAGGCCCTGCACCGCAAGGGCGACGAGTCCCGGCTCGCCAAGGTCCAGGAATCCAGCGACCTCGCGACCATGCACTACGTCCGCCAGGGCGACCCCAAGGGCCTCGGCCACGCCGTGCTGTGCGCCGCGCCCCACGTCGGCGACCAGCCCTTCGCCGTGCTCCTCGGTGACGACCTCATCGACCCCCGCGACCCCCTGCTGGCCCGCATGGTCGAGGTGCAGGAACAGTACGGCGGCTCGGTCATCGCCCTCATGGAGGTCGACCCGGCGCAGATCCACCTCTACGGCTGCGCGGCCGCCGCCCCCACCGGCGACGACGACGTGGTCACCGTCTCCGACCTGGTCGAGAAGCCCGACCCGTCCGAGGCGCCCAGCAACCTCGCGATCATCGGCCGCTACGTCCTCGACCCGGCCGTCTTCGAGGTGCTGCGCAAGACCGACCCCGGCCGCGGCGGCGAGATCCAGCTCACCGACGCCCTCCAGGCGCTCGCCGCCGACCCGTCGCTCGGCGGCCCGGTGCACGGCGTCGTCTTCAAGGGCCGGCGCTATGACACCGGTGACCGTGGCGACTATCTGCGTGCCATTGTCAGACTCGCATGCGAACGTGAAGACCTGGGCCCCGACTTCCGGGCCTGGCTTCGCAGTTACGTCACCGAGGAGATGTAGGACGTTGAACCACGCCACCGGCCAGACCAGCCACCCGGACCGCGTCTGGTCGGTGGCCGAGCACCTCGACGATGTCCTGGCGAAGATCGCCCCGCTGGACCCGATCGAGCTGCAGCTCCTCGACGCCCAGGGCTGCGTCCTGGTCGAGGACGTCACCGTCACCGTCCCCCTGCCGCCCTTCGACAACAGCTCCATGGACGGCTACGCGGTCCGCACCGCGGACGTCGCGCAGGCCACCGAGGCCGCCCCGGTCACCCTCACCGTCATCGGCGACGTCGCGGCCGGCAGCGGTGAGCTCCCCGAGGTCGGCCCCGGCCAGGCGGCCCGCATCATGACCGGCGCCCCCCTCCCGCCCGGCGCCGAGGCCGTCGTCCCCGTCGAATGGACCGACGGCGGCGCCGGAGCGGGCCCGGCCGCCACGATGCGGGCGGCCAGCGCCGCCCCCGAGGACGCCGGCGGCCAGGTCCGCATCCACCGCCCGGCCCCGGCCGGCGCCCACATCCGCGCCCGCGGCAGCGACGTCACCGAAGGCGAGCTCGCGCTGCGGGCCGGCACCTTCCTCGGCCCGTCCCAGATCGGCCTGCTCGCCGCCCTCGGCCGCGGTACGGTCCGGGTCCGCCCGCGCCCCCGGGTGGTGGTGGTCTCCACCGGCAGCGAACTCGTCCAGCCCGGCGAGGCGTTGGGCCCCGGCCAGATCCACGATTCCAACAGCTTCCAGCTCACCGCCGCGGCCCGGGCCGCCGGCGCCCTCGCCTACCGCGTCGGCGCGGTCGCCGACGACGCCGAAACCCTGCGCGCCACCCTGGAGGACCAGCTCATCCGGGCCGACGTCCTCGTCACCAGCGGCGGCGTCAGCGTCGGCGCGTACGACGTGGTCAAGGAGACCCTGGCCGGCCTCTCCGCCGACGAGGGAAAGGTCGAGTTCCGCAAGCTCGCCATGCAGCCCGGCAAGCCCCAGGGCTTCGGCCTCATCGGCCCCGACCGCATCCCGCTGCTGGCCCTGCCCGGCAACCCCGTCAGCAGCTACGTCTCCTTCGAGCTGTTCGTCCGCCCGGTCATCCGCGCCCTGATGGGCCTGCCGGACGTCCACCGCCCGACGACCAGGGCCCGCTGCACCGCCGCCCTGACCTCCTCGCCCAAGGGCAAGCGGCAGTTCCTGCGCGGCTCCTACGACGCCGACGCCGGCACCGTCACCCCGGTCGGCGGCGCCGGCTCCCACCTCATCAAGGCCATGGCGCACGCCGACGCACTGATCGTCGTCCCCGAGGACACCACCGAGGTCCCCGAGGGAGCCGACGTGGACGTCCTCCCGCTCGGATAACCGGTCCCCGAAAACCCGTACCGGGTGCCCCGCGGCCGCCGGAGGTACGGTGTCGTCCCACAGGCGGCAGTTTGGACCGGGAGAACGATGAGCAGCGGCCAGCAACACCTCACCCACCTCGACGCGGCGGGCGCGGCCCGGATGGTCGACGTCTCGGCCAAGGACGTCACCGCCCGCACCGCCCGCGCCCGCGGCCGGGTGCTGGTGTCAGCGCAGGTCATCGAGCTGCTGCGGGGCGAGGGCATGCCCAAGGGCGACGCCCTGGCCACCGCCCGGATCGCCGGGATCATGGGCGCCAAGCGGACCCCCGAGCTGATCCCGCTCTGCCATCCGCTGGCCGTCTCCGGCGTGAAGGTCGACCTCGCCGTCACCGACGAGGCCGTGGAGATCACCGCCACCGTCAAGACCACCGACCGCACCGGCGTCGAGATGGAGGCGCTCACCGCCGTCTCCGTCGCCGCCCTCACCGTCGTGGACATGATCAAGGCGGTCGACAAGGCCGCGGTGATCTCCGACATCCGCGTCGAGGAGAAGACCGGCGGCAAGTCCGGCGACTGGAGCCGGTCATGACCACCGCCCGTGCCCTGGTCGTCACCGCCTCCAACCGCGCCGCGGCCGGCGTCTACGAGGACAAGGGCGGCCCGCTGCTCGCCGAGGGCCTGACCGCCATGGGCTTCGAGGTCGACGGCCCCGAGGTCGTCCCCGACGGCGACCCGGTCGAGGCCGCCCTGCGCCGGGCCGTCGACTCGTCGCGGTACGCCGTCGTCCTCACCACCGGCGGTACCGGTATCTCGCCCACCGACCGCACCCCCGAGGCCACCGCCCGGGTCCTGGACTACGAGGTCCCCGGCATCCCCGAGGCGATCCGCGCCGCCGGCCGCGCCAAGGTGCCCACCGCGGCGCTCTCCCGCGGCCTCGCCGGCGTCGCCGGCACGACCCTGATCGTCAACCTCCCCGGCTCCTCCGGCGGGGTCCGCGACGGCCTCGCCGTACTGGCCGACCTGCTGCCGCACGCCGTCGACCAGATCCGCGGCGGCGATCACCCCAGACCCTCCGGGAGCCCGAGCTGAACGCGCCCTGGCCCGTGGTCCTGACGGACGGTGAGATCACCCTCCGCCCCATAAAGCTGCGCGACCAACGGGCCTGGCGCGAGGTCAACCGCCGCAACCGCGACTGGCTGCGCCCCTGGGAAGCCACCGTTCCGCCGCCCCCGCCCGGTCTCATCCCGCCGCACCGGCCCACCTACCGGCAGATGGTCCGCCATCTGCGCGCGGAGGCGCACGCCGGCCGGATGCTCCCGTTCGTCGTGGAATACCAGGGCCGCCTCGTCGGGCAACTCACCGTCGCCGGCATCACCTGGGGCTCGATGTGCTCGGGCCATATCGGCTACTGGGTCGACCAGGAGGTCGCCGGGCGCGGTGTCATTCCGACCGCCGTGGCGCTCGCCGTCGACCACTGCTTCCGCACCGTCGGACTGCACCGCATCGAGGTCTGCATTCGCCCGGAGAACGCCCCGAGCCGGCGGGTGGTGGAAAAGCTCGGTTTTCGCGAGGAAGGCCTGCGCCCGCGCTACCTCCACATCGACGGCGCCTGGCGCGACCACGCGGTTTACGCGCTCACCGCGGAAGAAGTACCCGAGGGCCTGCTCAACCGCTGGCGGCGGGGGAAACCCAGCAGGCCCGGCACCGCCCCTGGCGCACCCCACAAATAAAATAAACGTTCGAATGTAATCCCTCATTGGCCGGATGGGGGCGGGTACGGATCTCTACCATCACAAAAAAGTTCGAGATATCAGCCAGATCGTGCGACACACCGGCCCAATTGGCGGATGGCCCCCTGCAAACCCCTCTACCGTGTGAGTTGTGAGAAGCAGCGGCCTCATCTACGCAGTCATCGTCGGGGCCTGGGCCGCCTACTTGGTGCCGATGTGGCTCCGTAGACAGGACGAGCTCAACGAGGCCCGTCCGACCGAGCGCTTCAGCACCGCCATCCGGCTGCTGTCCGGACGCGCGGCCATGCAGCGTCGCTACGACCGGGAGCGCGGGGAATACCCGGCCGACGAGGCGGACGACGACCTGGACCCGGACGCCCTGGCCGGCGAGGACGCCGGGCCCTTCGCCGACCCCGCCCCCGCCGAGGAATCCGAGGCTCCGCCCACCCGCGTGCAGTCCAGCCCGCCGCGGCCCTCGCTCACCGAGCGGACCAAGCGCGCCAAGGTGCTCGCCCGCCGCCGGCGCACCATCACCATCCTGTTCCTCACCTTCACCACCGGCGCCATCGTCGCGGCCGTCGGCGGCACCCCCTTCCTCTGGGCGCCCGCCATCCCCGCCCTCCTCCTGACCGCGTACATCATTTACCTGCGCGCCCAGGAGCGCCGCCGCTTCACCTTCACCATGGACCAGCGCCGCGCGGAGGCCGCGGCCCAGCGCCTGCGCGAGGGCCGCCGCCCCCGCCAGGCCGCCGACCAGCCGCCCGCCGACGCCCGCCCGGAGCACCCCGTCGACGCCCGCACCGAGCACCCGGCCGACGCCGCCCCGGAGGCGCCCCGCGCGGCAGCCCCCTCCCGCCCTTCCCCCACCGCCGGCCGCCGCGCCGTGGTGGAGGAGACCGACCACGCCGAGTGGGTCGACCAGCAGCGCGAACGCGAGCGCCCGCGCCCCGCCGCCGGCAGCTGGGACCCCGTCCCGGTCCCGCTCCCCACCTACGTCACCGCCCCGGTCGCCCCGCGCGCCACCAGCCACGTCGACCTCGACGCCGAGGACGCCTGGAGCTCCGCCCGCTCCAGCGCCGCCTCCGAACACCCCCAGCCCGACACCCTCCAGCAGGACCGCCCCGCCCCCGGCCGCCGCACCCGCGGCCGCACCCCGCTCTTCGACCAGTACGAGGACGAGGACCGCCCCCGCGCGGCCAACGAGTGACTCGCACCACACCGGCCGCTCCTCCGCTGACCAGCAACGGAAGCGATTTCCGAGCACCGCGACCGAGATGCTAGAGTTTCACTCGTCGCAAGGGCCTGTGGCGCAGCTGGTAGCGCACCTCGTTCGCAACGAGGGGGTCAGGGGTTCGAATCCCCTCAGGTCCACGCACTTCGTGAATCCCGTCCGATCGCTTCGATCGGACGGGATTTTCGTTTGTGCAGTGGAACTTTGTCTGCGTCAGGGGGAGTTCGCCGCCTTGGCCTGCCGGGTGTGGCCGGACGTCACGTCAGGCGGATGCCGTGGCGGGCCAGGTAGGCGAGGGGGTTGATGTCGGAGCCGTAGTGGCGGCGGGTGCGGACCTCGAAGTGGAGGTGCGGGCCGGTGGCCCGGCCGGTGGCGCCGGCGTAGCCGAGGCGGGTGCGGGCGCGGACGTGCTGGCCCGGGTGGACGGTGATCCGGGAGAGGTGGCCGAAGAGCGTGTAGTGGCCGTCCCGCATCCGGACCGTGACGGCCTTGCCGTACGCGCCCGAGCGCCGGGCGAGGACGACGGTGCCGGGTCCGACGGACCTGACCTTCGCCCCGGAGCGGACCGCGAGGTCGATGCCGGTGTGGTGACCGGCCTGCCAGTCGCCGGGCAGGCCGTAGGGCACGCTGATGCGGTAGCGGGCGGCCACCGGGTGGGCCCAGTGGCCGGTGGGGGCGGCGAGGGCGACCTGGGCCGCCGTCACGGTGACGGCCGGGCCCGCGGCCGCCAGCAGGGCGGCGCGGAGGAGCGCTCTGCGAAGCGGGGTGCTTTTGCGGAACGTGGTCATAGGGCGAGCCCACGCCCTGCGGCGGCCGGTCGCATCCCGGGGCGGGGCGGCGGGCCCCCGATCGGGTGGCGGTTTCCCCGCGAAGCGGGTCCTCGCCCCGGTCCGGTGTCCGCCGCCCCGGGGCTCAGCTCGTCAGGCGGTCGACCGTCTCGGCGACCGCGCCGGCGCCGTCCTCCGCGGCGAGGCGGGCCGCCGCGGCGCGGGCGCGGGCGTGGCGTTCGGGGCCGGTGGTGGCCTGGGTGAGGGCGTGGGCCAGGCGGGCGGCGCCGGTGTCGCCGGTGAGCTGGGCGAAGGGGATCGGGGCGGTGGCGAGGCCGGAAGCGGCCAGGCGGGCGGCCCAGAAGGGCTGGTCGGCGGTGACGGGGACGGGGACGGTGGGCACCCCGGCGCGCAGGCCGGCTGCCGTGGTGCCCGCACCGCAGTGGTGGACGACCGCGGCCAGGTGCGGGAAGAGCAGGGCGTGCGGCACTTCGCCGATGGTGAGGACGTCGTCCGCGCCGGGTGCGTGCGCGGCGGACAGGCCGGCCCAGCCGGACTGGAGGATGCCGCGGACCCCGGCGCGCCGCAGGGCCCGTACCGCCAGCTCGCCCAGGCGCTCCCCCTCGCCGCCCGCCATGCTGCCGAAGCCGATGAAGACCGGGGGCGGGCCGGCGGCGAGGAAGTCGCGTACGGCAGGCGGGAGTTGGGCGTCAGGGGCGTGCCAGGGCCACCAGTTTCCGACCACTTCGAGGCCGCTGCGCCAGTCGGCGGGGCGGGGGAGCAGGGTCTCGCTGAAGCCGTGCAGGACCGGCCAGCCGGCCGCTTCGGCGCGGCGCCGGACCGTGGCGGGCGTGGCGGGTGGCAGGCCGAGGCGGGCACGCAGGGTGCGGGTGGCGCCGGCGTAGAGGCGGTCGATGACGCGGAGGGAGAGGCGTCCGAGGGCGCGGTTGCCCGTCCGGCCCAGGGAGCGGCCGCCGCTGACGACGGGGGCGAAGTCGCCGGTGGGGGCCTGCGGCACGAGGAACAGGCCCAGCGACGGGATGCCGTGCGCCTCGGCGAGGTGGTGGCCGAGCGGTGCGGTGGTGGCGGAGAGCAGCAGCAGGTCGGTGTCGTCGTCGGCGGCGTCGGCCATGCCCCCGCCCAGCTCCTCGATGAAAGCGGCGGCCCGGCGCATCAGGGCGCGGCGGCCGGGCGGGGTGCCCTCCGGGGGTGCGGTGCCGTCGGCCGGGGGCCCGCCGCGCGGGTCGGCGGGCAGCCGGCGGAACTCCAGGCCGGCGGCCCGGACGAGGGGCTCGTAGGCGTCGTGGGTGGCGAGCGTGACGTCGTGGCCGGCCGCGCGGAGCCGGGCGCCGACGCCGGTGTAGGGGGCGACGTCGCCGTACGAGCCGGCGGCGGTGAGCAGGATTTTGGGCATGGGTGGGCAGCCTTCGGGAGGTCGGGGTGTATCGGGGTGGCGGGGAGGCCGGCGTACGGCTGAGGGGTGCGGCCCTCAAGGGCGCGGCAGTCTCAGGGGGCGCAGGCGCTCAGGGCGCGGCCGGGGCTCAGGAGCCGTCGCCGGCCGGGTGTCGTACGGCGTTGGCGTGGACGGCGGTGCGCAGGTACGGGGCGAGGCCGGGGCGCTGCTCCGTGGGCGGGATGATCAGTGCGAACGCGCGGGGGTCGGCGGCGAAGTCGTCGGCGATCCGGCCGTGCATGTCGGTGGGGCAGGGGGTGAACCAGCGGCTGATGTGCTGCCGCTGTTCCTCCGCGAGGTCCATGGCGCGCTCGCCGTCCGCGGGCTCCTCGGCGTCGAAGGCGGCGAGCAGCCGCCGGCGCCAGTCGGCAGCCTCGGCCATCAGCGTGGCCCAGTCCTCCTTGGAGTGCGCGGCGGCCCGCGCCATCGAGCGCTGGTGGCCCTCGCTGTGCTGCCACTTCAGATGGGCCTGGGTGGCGTAGGTGAGGTCGAAGGCCACCTCGCCGAAGACCTCGAAGCGTTCCTGCGGCGTCAGCTCGACCCCGGTCTGCTGCACCTCCATGGCCCGCTCCGCGACCTCGACCAGCCGCTGCAGCTTGCCGATCTGCTCGTTCAGGAGCCGGTGCCGGGCGCGGAGGTGGTCGAGGGCGTTGGCCTGGGGGTCCGCCAGGATGGTGGCGATCTCCTCCAGCGGGAAGCCGAGCTCGCGGTAGAAGAGGATCTGCTGCAGCCGGGCGAGGTCGGCGTCGCTGTATTGGCGGTAGCCGGCGGGGCTGCGGTCGCTGGGGCAGAGCAGGCCGGTCTTGTCGTAGTGGTGCAGGGTGCGCACCGTGATCCCGGCGAAGCCGGAGACCTGCCCGACCGAGTAGCTCATCGCAGCGCCTTTCGTCCCGTGGTGCCGTACCGCCTCAGGGTGCGGCCTGACGTGACGTGAGGGTCAAGCGGGGCTGCCGATTCCGGAAGGGCCCTCTGCGGCCGGCCCGGCTCAGCCGTTCGGATACCGCTCCTCCAGCAGGGAGTTCATCAGCGCCTGGACGTCCTCCCGGGCCAGCCCCTCCGCACGGGCCCGTTCCAGCCAGGCGCGCAGCTCCTCGCGCAGCAGGGCGTCCGCCGCGGAGGTGGGGCGGGCGAGGGTACGGCTGACGAACGTGCCGAGGCCGGGGCGCGGTTCGACCAGGCCCTCGCGTTCCAGCTCGCGGTAGGCCTTCAGGGTCGTGTTGGGGTTGACCTTGGTCGTCGCGGCGACCTGTGCCGCGGTCGGCAGCCGGTCGCCCTCGACGAGGATGCCCAGCCGCAGCGCCTGCTGGACCTGCTGGACGATCTGGAGGTAGGTGGCCACGCCGCTGCGGCGGTCGATGCGGAACTCCACGGCGCTCACCACCTCTCTGCTGCTTTCCCCCGTGCCGCCGGGACCGCCACCGCGCGGCTCCCGGGCGGCGCCGGGATCGTGCGGCCCGACCGCTCGATGATCAAGCCGCCCGTGCGCGGTGTCAAAGCGCCGCCCCCGGCGCGGCGCCGGACCGTGCCGTTCAGAGCGGTCGCCCCCGGGTGCGCCACACGACGAACGCCAGCACCAGGGCGGCCAGCGCCACCAGGACGGCCGCACCGAGCCACTGCATTCCGGCCATCTGCCCGTAGTCGAAGTACTGGATCACGCGGTTGACGATGCCCAGCTTGGCCCGGCAGGCACGGTCGGCTCCGCTGTCGGAACTGACGCAGGTGCCGAAGCCGTAGAGCTTGCCGTCGGCGGTGCCGACCCAGTCGTCGAACCGGGCGGCGTCGAACGGCAGGTTCGGCCCGTCGCCGTTGTAGGGGGAGCTGACGCTGCGGACGGCGCCGAGCCGGCCCCGGAACGTGTCCCAGGCCACGGAGGTGGCCAGGGCGACGAAGGCGGTGGCGGCCATGGCCGGTACCACCCGCTTGATCAGCATGCCCAGCGCGATACCGCAGGCGGCCAGGAAGAGGGTCCGGGCGGCCGGCACCGGTCCGGTGGCCTCGAAGGCGCCGCTGGTCAGCCAGTCCCCGTTCACCTCCATGCTGTGGACCGGCGTCCACACCCAGGTGAAGACGGCCGACAGCAGGGCGGAGCAGCCCACGGCGACGGCCAGCGGAAGCCCGAGCGTGGCGGCGAGCCAGCGGCTGCGGCTGACCGACTGGGTGGTGACCAGCTTGAGGGTGCCGTGTTCCTGCTCGCTCGCGATCAGCGGTGCGCCGAGGAAGACGCCGACGATGAACGGCACGTACTGCAGGTACTGCATGTCGCGTGCGAAGTCCGGGCCGAAGCGGTTCCGGAACTCGGTGGCCAGCGTCTCGCTGCCCTCCGGCGGGGCGCCCTTGCCGTGCAGGAAGTCCATGACGCCGATGCGCTGGTAGAGGAAGAGCGCACAGCCGACGAGGGTGAGCAGCAGGGCGGCGCGCAGGAACGTGCGGTGCCGGCGCCAGACCACCCAGGGCAGTCCGCGCAGCGGGCCGCGGCCCGCTGCGGCCGTGGTGGGGGCGGGAGCGGCGGTGGTCGTCATGCCGCCACCTCCCCGGAGGCGTCGAGCCGCGCTTCGCCGGCGATCAGGTCCGGTGCGCCGGGCGACCGCAGATAGGCCAGCAGTACTTCTTCCATGCTCGGTGCCAGTGCCTCCCAGCTGTCGGAGAGCGGGCCGCCGGGCCGGATCAGGGCGCTGAACTGCCGCCCGGTCACCCGCGATTCGACGACGGTGTGCTGCTGCCGCAGCTCTTCGGGCACCCCGTCGTCGCCGGCGGCCACCCCGGTCACGAGCAGGTGCGCGGGCACCAGCGCGTCGGTGGGCCCGGCCATCCGCAGCCGGCCCTCGGCGAGGAGCAGGAGGTAGTCACACATCTCCTCCATCTCGGAGACCAGATGGGAGGACATCACCACGGTCGTGCCGTGCTCGGCGGCCTCGGCCATCAGCAGGCCGGACAGTTCGTGCCGGGCCAGCGGGTCGAGGTCGGCCATCGGCTCGTCGAGCAGCAGCAGATCGGGCCGCTTGCCGAAGGCCAGGGCGAAGGCGACGCGGGTGCGCTGGCCGCCGGAGAGGGTGCCGATCCGGGCGGTGAGCGGCACGTTGCCGGACCGTATGACCCGCTCGGCCAGCGCCTGGTCCCAGCGCGGGTTCAGCTCGCGGCCGAGCCGAAGGGTCTCGGCGACCGTGAAGCGGGCGTAGAGCGGCTTGTCCTGGGCGAGGAACGCCGTCCGCGCCATGACGGCCGGGTCGGTCACCGGGACGCCGAACAGCCGCAGCGTTCCGGTGGTCGGCGTCACCAGCCGGGTCGCGGTGCCGAGGAAGGTGCTCTTGCCGGCGCCGTTCGGCCCGACGAGGGCGCAGATACGGCCGGCGGGAAGCCGGAAGGAGCAGTCCCGCAGCGCCCAGCCGCGGCGGTACTTCTTCCCCAGTCCTGCGGCCTCGATGGCCCACGGGCTCGGGTCGTCGCTCACCCAGATCCCCCCCTTTAGCTAGTGGATTAGTGGAATGAGTATGGGCAGCGGTCGAGATCACTGTCAAACGCGCGATCCCCGTCACACGGCGGCCGGAGCGCCGCTACGGCCCCGGCCCCGGGGGCCCTGAAGGACAGGCGCCTCAGCCGGCCGCCGCGTCCCCCAGCGTCTTCGCCAGGCACCGGCTGTCCTCGTACGTCCGGTACAGCCCGAACTTCTCCACCGGCAGATAGCCGCTGGAGGCGTACAGCGCCAGCGCCTCGGGCTGCTTGATGCCGGTCTCCAGCACCATCCGCGACCGTCCCGCGGCCCGGGCGTCCGCCTCCAGGGCGGCCAGGATCCGCCGCGCCAGGCCCCGCCCGCGCGCCTGCGGCAGCACGAACATCCGCTTGATCTCGGCGTCCCCGACGGCGTACCCCTCGGCGGCGTCCTCCTGCACCCGCCAGCCACCGGTGGCCAGCGGACGGTCACCCTCGTACGCGACCAGGTACGTCCCGCGCGGCGGCACGAACATCTCCGGGTCCAGCGGCGTCATGTCCCCGTCGCCGTAGCGGCGGGCGTACTCCTGCTGCACCAGGGCGTCGAGCGTCACGGCGTCGGGGTGGTCGTAGCGGACCGGGCGTATCTGGACGGGGCCGGTCCGGACGGGGCGGGTCTCCATACCGACGAAGGGTACGGGCCGGGGCGCCGCTCCCGACGAGGGACGGACGGTCCGCGCCGCCCGGCCCGAAGACGATCACCGGCCCGGTCTGGGTATCGTGCCCGGATGCTCACCGTGACCTCTGTGAATGTGAACGGGCTGCGCGCCGCGGCCAAGAAGGGCTTCGTCCCGTGGCTGGCGGAGACCGCGGCCGATGTGCTGTGCCTGCAGGAGGTACGGGCCGAGACCGCCCAGCTGCCGGAGGAGGTCCGCGAGCCGGCCGGCTGGTTCACCGTGCACGCCCCGGCCGCCGCCAAGGGCCGCGCCGGCGTCTCCCTCTACACCCGCCGGGAGCCGGACCGGGTCCGGATCGGCTTCGGCTCGTCCGAGTTCGACACCAGCGGCCGTTACGTCGAGGCGGACCTGCCCGGCGTGACCGTCGCCAGCCTCTACCTGCCCTCCGGCGAGGTCGGCACCGAGCGCCAGGACGAGAAGGAACGCTTCATGGCCGAGTTCCTCCCCTACCTCGTCGACCTGCGCAAACGCGCCGCGGCCGACGGCCGGGAGGTCGTGGTCTGCGGCGACTGGAACATCGCCCACCAGGAGGCCGACCTCAAGAACTGGAAGGCCAACCAGAAGAAGTCCGGCTTCCTCCCCGAGGAACGGGCCTGGCTCACCGACGTCCTCACCGAGACCCGAGGCGGCTACGTCGACGTCGTCCGCGCCCTCCACCCCGACACCGAGGGCCCCTACTCCTGGTGGTCCTACCGCGGCCGCGCCTTCGACAACGACGCCGGCTGGCGCATCGACTACCACCTGGCCACGCCGGGGCTGGCACAGCGCGCGGTGAAGGCGTACGTGGAGCGGGCGACGGCGTACGACCAGCGGTGGAGCGATCATGCGCCGGTGACGGTGGTGTACGGGCAGTAGCCGGAAGCAGGCGTGTGGCTCGGTTCAGGCCGGCGGGAGGGGCAGCGACGCCGTCACCACCACCGGTGCCACCCGCCCCGCCGCGCGCAGGGCGTCGGCGACCATCTCCACCAGCCAGACCGCGAGGTCCGGTGACCACTCCCGGGTGGTGCAGCCGAACCGGAACGCCTCGCGCATGCCCTGCGTGTGTACGGCGTGGTCGAGATCGAGGTCCAGGCCGGGTGGGGCGGCCGGGGACGTGACGGGTGGTGCGGAGTGCGCACCGGGGCGGGGGAGCTCCACCGCACCCTGTGCCATATCCCGCACCGCCGCGCACACCGCCGCGGCATCGTCGCTGGACACCGCGGCCTTCCCGGGGTGGCAGGAGACCGTCACCATGACCTCGTGCCGGGCGTCCGGGTCCGCCAGGGCGAACCAGGGTGCCAACTCGGCCTGGTGGAAGGCCGTGTTGCGGCGGGCGGCGGGCAGTGGCAGCAGGGCGTGCAGACCGGTGAAGGTCACCGTGCCCAGGCGAGCCAGGGCTTCGGCCAGTACCAGGGTGATCGGCCGGACGGGCAGCCCGAGGGGCGGCGGGTCGGTGCGGACTCCGGCCTGCAGCCAGGCCAGTTGGTGGATCCGGCCATCGGGCGTCCAGTCGCCGCCGACCTCCTCGTGCGCCCACGCGGTGGGCTCGTGCCGGGCGGTGACCTGCCCGTTCTCGGTCAGCCAGCTGGTCACGGTCTGCCAGCCGTAGGCACCGGCCCGTTCGATCACGAGGCTGCTGAGCACCTGCTCTTCGACGGAGGTCTCCTCGGGGGTCTCCTCGGGGGTCTCCTCGGAGGTCTCCTCGGCGGTGGCCTCTTCGGCGGAGTCCTCTGCGGTGAGGGCCTCGACGACGCGGTCGAACCACGGTGCGCGCCGGAGGATGCCGTGCAGGCCGATGATCACGGTGGGGGGAAACACAGGCACTCCCGGGAAAGACGGACGGCGCCGGAAGGCTACCTTCCAGCGCCGCCGTCAGGTGTTGCTCAGGTGCCGCAGAACAGCGTCTGCGTGTCGGTGATCTTCTTGTGGGCGTCGTCGGGGTACCCGACGATGTCCACGTCGATGACGCTGCGGAACGAGTACTTCGCGACCAGGTTCGTGCACTTCCAGGCGGCCGAGGCGCGCTTGCCGCTGCCGCCGCCGGAGTAGACGGTCTTGACGCCCTTGTTGAGGGTGTACCAGTGGCCGTTGTTCTTGACCTGGAGCCAGACCGTGACCTTGGCCTTCTTCGCCGGGCCGTTCAGCCGCTTCCACCAGCCGTGCGCGTTGATGGCCCCGCGCACCGTGTGCGAGAAGTGCACCCGGTCGCCCTCGGTCACGAAGGCACCGACGCCCCCGCCGGCGGCCAGTCCCGGGCCGTGGCCGTTGCTGTAGGTGCTGCTCGGCGGCTGCATCGGGTCGCGGTCGTCGGCCTGAGCCGGGGCGGTGGCGGCGACGGCCAGCAGGCCGGCCAGGGCAGCGGAAGCGGCCCCCGTACGGATGCGCACGTGGATGTCCCCCTCGATCATGCGGTCGTGTCATACCTGACGCCGCACCCAACCACGCGGCCGATCCCCGGACAATTGGCCTCCGGGACAGGACGGGACACCGGCCCGCTCCGTCCCGCGTACTGACGGGGCGTCGGTACGTCAGTCCCGCTCCGGCCCCTGTTCCTTCAGCCACTGCTCCAGTTCGGCCTGGACGCGGCGGTCCATGGCCATGGAGAGTTCGGCCTCGACGACGCCCTTGGAAAGGGGGCGGAGGGCCTCGATGGTGCGGGCTATCTGCTCGACCTCCTGGGCGGTGGGCGGGTCGGTCGCCGAGGCGCGTTCGAGGATGTCGGCGAGGACGTGGGTGCGGATGAGGGTGGTGAAGATGTCGGCGAGCGCGTCGGCGTGCGCGCGCACCTTGCGGCCGGCTTCCAGGACGGCGGCCAGCGGGATGCCCTTGTTGACGAGCTCGGTGGAGGCGTCCAGGAGGCGGCGGCTGATGTGCACGAACTCGTCGCCGTCGACGGCCAGATAGCCGATGTCGAGGGAGGCGGAGAGGTTCTCCGGGGTGATGTCCTTGCTGAAGTGGTCGGCGAGCTGCTCCGGGGTGAGGCGCACCGGGGTCTCCTCGGACCACGGGGGCAGCAACGGGGGCCGCAGGCCGAGGAGTTCGCCGACGTCGCGGCCGGACTCGAAGGCGGCGAGGAGCTCGGCGATCCCGCCGAGGGTGTGGCCGCGCTCCAGGAGGGCGCCGATGGTGCGCAGGCGGGCGAGGTGGTGCTCGTTGTACCAGGCGATCCGGCCCTCGCGGCGGGGTGGCGGGATGAGCTTGCGTTCGCGGTAGAAGCGCAGCGTGCGGACCGTGATGCCGGCCTCCTCGGCCAGCTCGGTCATGCGGAATTCGCGCGCGGGGCGGCGGTCGTCCCCGGCCTCCGCGTGGTCGTCCTTCGGCTTCTCGTTCGCTGCCACGGGGTCAGCCTATGCCGGAGATGTGACAGAACTCCGGGGTGCAACTGCCGGTAACTTCCTGCCGCCCGACCCCTACCGCTCGGTACGTGGCTGCCCTACGCTCCCCTTGTGCCCAATCGTGCCAGTGATTGCTGGCGCGATTGACGGGCGGTGTGCGGAACGGCCCGTGGCCGCGGTATGCGTGGGCGGCGGGGCGGGCAGGAAGAGCGTCGGACTCGGGAGGCGGCGGATGGCCGGACGCGAAGCGCAGCATGTGCGGGTGGCGGTGATCGGATCGGGATTCGGTGGTCTGGGGGCGGCCGTACGACTGCGCCGCCAGGGGATCACCGACTTCGTGGTCCTGGAGCGGGCCGACTCGGTGGGCGGGACCTGGCGGGACAACAGCTATCCGGGGTGCGCGTGCGATGTGCCCTCGCATCTGTACTCGTTCTCCTTCGCTCCCCATCCGGAATGGCCGCGGAATTTCTCCGGACAGCCGCATATCCGGGCGTATCTGGAGCGGGTGACGGACATCTTCGGGCTGCGGCCGCACATCCGCTTCCACTCCGAGGTACGGCACCTGCGGTGGAACGGCGACGCGCTGCACTGGGAGGTGGAGACGGCGAGCGGGAGGCTCACCGCCGAGGTGGTGGTGTCGGCCACCGGCCCGTTGTCCGACCCGAAGATCCCGGACATTCCGGGGCTGGATTCCTTTCCGGGGAAGGTCTTCCACTCCTCGCGCTGGGACCATGACTACGCACTGCGTGGCAAGCGCGTCGCCGTGATCGGCACCGGTGCCTCGGCGATCCAGATCGTGCCCGCCGTCCAGCCGGAGGTGCAGCGGCTCACGCTGTTCCAGCGCACCCCGCCATGGGTGCTGCCGCGCGCCGACCGCCGGATCACCGCGGTCGAGAAATGGCTGCACACCAAGGTCCCGGCGACCCGGGCGGCCCGCCGCCAACTGCTCTGGGGCATCCGGGAATTGCAGGTCAGCGCGTTCACCAAGCGCCCCGACCAGCTGGGCCTGATCGAGCTCCTGGCCCGGAACCACATGAAGAAGGCGATCAAGGACCCGGCGCTACGGGCCGCGCTGACGCCCGACTACCGCATCGGCTGCAAGCGGATCCTGCTCTCCAACACGTACTATCCGGCGCTCGCCCGGCCGAATGTGGACCTGGTGACCTCCGGACTCAAGGAAGTGCGCGGAAACACCCTGATCGGCGCCGACGGCCAAGAAGTCGAGGCCGACGCCATCGTCTTCGGGACCGGGTTCCATGTGACGGACATGCCCATCGCCGAGCGGGTGACCGGCGCCAAGGGCACCACCCTCGCCGAGGAATGGAAGGACGGCATGGCCTCGCTGCGCGGCGCCAGCGCGGCCGGATTCCCGAATTTCCTCACCCTCATCGGGCCCAACACCGGACTCGGGAACAGCTCGATGATCCTGATGATCGAGGCCCAGCTGAATTACCTGGCCGACTACCTCCGGCAGCTGGACCTGCTCGGCGGGAAGACCGCGCTGAGCGCCCGCCCGGAGGCGGTGGAGGACTGGAACCGCATGATCCAGGAGAGGATGAAGCGCACCGTGTGGAACACCGGCGGCTGCGACAGCTGGTACCTCGACGCGAACGGGCGGAACACCACCGCCTGGCCCGGGACCACCGGCGAGTTCAAGCGGCTGACCCGCCAGGTCGACCTCGCCGAGTACGAGGTGCTGCGCCCGAAGGCCGGCACCGCGGCCCGCCCCGCGGGCGCCTCCGCCGACGCCCGGGCGGAGGTGGCCGCATGAGCCGCCGGCCCGGACACGTCACCAGCGGCCCCTACGCGCCGCCGGTCCCGCGCACGACGACCGAGGTCACCTCGGCCGACGGTGCCCGGATCTACGCGGAGACCCACGGCCCGGAGGGCGCCCCGGCCGTGGTGCTGGCCCACGGCTGGACCTGCTCCACCGCCTTCTGGGCCCCGGTCGTCCGCGAACTGTCCGCCGACCACAAGGTCGTCGTCTACGACCAGCGGGGCCACGGCCGCAGCCCGGCCACCGGCCCGGCGGGCTACGGCACGACGGCACTCGCCGACGACCTCGTGGCCGTACTGGAGGCGACCCTCGGCCAGGACGAACGCGCCGTGGTGGGCGGCCACTCCATGGGCGGCATGACGATCATGGCTGCCGCCGAGCGCCCGGAACTGCGCGCCCGGGCCGCCGCCGCCATGCTGTGCAGCACCGGCTGCGCCCGACTGCCCGCCGCCTCCCAGGTGTTCCCGTTCCGCAGCGAGGCCGCCCGGCGCCTCGCACACCGGCTGCTGCTGGGCTCCCGGGCCCCGCTCGGCCCGGTGTCGCCGCTCACCCGGCGCGCGCTGAAGTACGCCACCATGAGCCCCGAGGCCACCCCCGAGCAGGTCGAGGCGTGCGCCCGCATCGTGCACGCCTGCCCGCAGGCCGTACGCGCCCGCTGGGGCAAGGTGCTCTCGGTGCTCGAACTGACCGGTGGCGTCAGCCGGCTGGAGGTGCCGACGGCGGTGCTCGCCGGGGCCGCCGACCGGCTGACCCCACCGGTGCAGTCCCGCCGGCTGGCCTCCGTGCTCCCGGACTTCCGCGGGCTGACCGAGCTGCCGGGGAAGGGCCATATGACGCCCATCGAGGACCCCGGCGCGGTCGCCGGCCTGTTGCGGGACCTGGTCCGGGACCACCTCGTGGCCGGCGGCGGCCGGTCCACGGCGGCGACCACCGGCGCCGCGGTCCCCGCCGCGCGGGACGCCGCCCAGGAGAACGTGCAGCAGTCCGCGCAGCAGAAGGAGAAGACCGCATGAGCGGGAGCAGGAGCCTGGACGGACAGGTCGTCGTGGTGACCGGCGCGGCGCGCGGGGTCGGGGCGCTGCTGGCCCGCAAGCTGTCGGCGCGCGGTGCGACGCTGGCACTGGCCGGCCTGGAGCCGGACGAGCTGGCGAAGGTGGCCGCCGCGCTGCACGGCCCGGCGCACCACTGGCACGCCGACGTCACCGACCACGAGGCGATGGCCCGGGTCGCGGCCGAGGTCAAGGACCGCTTCGGCAAGGTCGACGTGGTCGTCGCCAACGCCGGGGTGGCGACCGGCGGCCCGTTCGTCGACTCCGACCCGGTCTCCTGGAGGCGGGTCATCGAGGTCAACCTCATAGGCGGTGCGGTCACCGGCCGGGCCTTCCTGCCCGTCCTGATGGAGTCCCGCGGCTACTTCCTGCAGATCGCCTCGCTCGCCGCGATCACCCCGGCGCCGATGATGACCGCGTACTGCGCCTCGAAGTCGGGCGTCGAGGCGTTCGCGCACAGCCTGCGCGCCGAGGTCGGCCACAAGGGCGTACGGGTCGGGGTCGGCTATCTGAGCTGGACCGACACCGACATGGTGCGCGGCGCCGACCAGGACGCCATCATGCGCGAACTGCGCTCCCGGCTGCCCTGGCCGTCGAACAAGACCTATCCGCTGGGCCCCGCCGTGGACCGGATCGTGGCGGGCGTCGAACGCCGTTCCGCGCACGTCTACGGCCAGTGGTGGCTGCGCGGGATGCAGTCGCTGCGCGGATACCTGCCGTCGGTCATCGGGTCGGTGGGGCAGCGGGAGATGCGGCGGTTCGGGGACCGGCTGGAGGGCATGCGGGTCGGCCTGGTCGGCGCGGGCGGCGCGGCGGACGAGAAGGCCCGGGCGGGCGGCGAGGCGGATGGCAAGGCCCGGGCGGGCCGGTAGCGGACCCCCGTCCGGCCAGGAGGTTGTGACTCCTGGTAATCGAACGTGATCGAAATGCGAGCAATGTTCGGGCGTGTCACTCTGGTGCGGGGCCCACCCCCTACGCCCCACTAGGAGTGAACAGCATGGGCATCAAGGACCAGTTCCAGGACAAGGCCAACGAGCTCAAGGACCAGGCCCAGAAGGCCATGGGCAGCGCTCGCGACGAGGCGGACGAGCGCGGCCGGCAGGGCCAGGACCGGGCCCGTCAGCGCGGCCAGCAGGGTCGTGAGCGCGGTCAGCAGGGCCGTCGCCCCGCCCCCGACCCGATGGACGAACTGCGCGACGAGCGGGACCGCTTCCAGAGCTGATCCGCAGTCCTGAAGGTGACGCGTGGCGGCGTACGCGCCATGCGCGCGGGGCGCACCCGGTCGACCGGGTGCGCCCCAACTGCATTCCCCCGTTGTTCCCCCGTGGCCCCCGTGACCTCCGTCGTTCCCTACCGGGTCAGTCGACGACCTTGAGCCTCGTCGGCCAGCCGGAGCGCGCGGCCTGGGCGAAGAGCTTCTTGATGTCCGTCGGCTTCAGCTTGATGCAGCCCAGCGAGAAGTAGTCGTTGTCGCCGTCCCAGCGGTAGGGGCTGTCATGGCCGGGCCACCGCGGGCCCTGGGTGCCGTTGACGTTCATCTCGCTGTGCACGAACAGCTCGGTGCGCTTGGTCCGGTGGTCCTTGCACACCTTGTCCTGCACCTGGATCGCATAGCCGTTGATGCCGCTGCGGCCACCGTTGTGCCGCTTGGTGTGGCTCAGCACCCGGTAGTCGCCGGTGGGCAGCCAGCCCTGCATCTTGGCGCACTCGTTCGTGCCGTTGCGGTGGCCGTTGCCGGAGCCGGCACGGTACTTGGCGATCACCTGGTCCTTGGCGTGCGGGATGCTCCTCATCAGCCAGAGCTTGGACTTGCTGGGGTGGCGCTGGTTCTTGTTGAAGTACAGGTACGTACCGCCGGCCGCGGTCGACGTGGCGGACTTCCCGGGCGCCGGGTGGGCGGCCAGCGCGGGGGCGGCCTCGGTGGCCGCGAGGCCGCCGGTGAGGACGACTGCGGCCGTGAGCGGAACGATCCGGTGACGGATGCGCATCGGACATCTCCCGTTGAGTGTGCGGTGGTTGGTGGCTGTTGCGGTGTGCCCCGGCCGGGCAGGACACGACCTTGCTGGGCCGGCCGGTGTCCGGCAAGGCCCCTTGGCCGTCCCGGACAGGCCGCTCGCTGTCCGGGCAGGTCAGGCGGGGGACGCGGGGCTTGTCCGGACGGGTGGCGGGCGCTGTCCGGGACTGACCGGCGGGGGTGTTGTGGCCGCGGTCGGGCGACGGTTCAATGACCGGCATGACACGCACGGGGGGAACCGGCGGTGCGGGGCCCGCGGCGGCCCACGACCCCGCCGCACTCGTCGCACTGATGCAACGCCTCAAGGACGACAGCGGGCTGACCTACCGTCAGCTGGAGCAGCGGGCGGCCGAACGCGGCGAGGTGCTCGCCCGCAGCACCCTCGCGGACGTACTGGGCCGGAAGTCCCTGCCGCGGGCCGAGGTGCTCGCGGCGTTCCTGCGGGCGTGCGGCCGCACCGAGGGCGAGGTCGGGGAATGGCTCACGGCCCGGCGGCGCATCGAGGAGAGCGCGGCGGCTCCGCCTGCCCCCGCTCCGGACCCCGACGCCGCTCCGGACCCCGACGCCGGTCCGGACTCCGACGCCGGTCCGGCTCCCGCTCCGGGCCCCGACGCCGGTCCGGCTCCCGCTCCGGACCCCGACGCAGGCCCGGCTCCCGCTCCGGGCCCCGACGCCGGTCCGGCTCCCGCTCCGGGCCCCGACGCCGGCCCGGCTCCCGCTCCCGACCCCGTCTCAGCGCCAGGTCCCCCCGGCCCCGCTCGCCGTCCGGCCCGACGGCGGCGGCTGCTGACCGGTGCCGCACTGCTGGGGGCCGTACTGCTCGCCGTCGGCGTCCCGCTGCTGACCGGGGACGGCGGTGCGGACCCCGCCCCGCCGCCCACCGGCGAGGTGCGGATCCGTCCGCTGCGGGCGCCCGGGCTCTGCCTGACGGACGGGCGGGTGCTGCGGGCGCACGAGTACCACACGGTCGCGGTGGTGCGGCCGTGCGCGCAGGCGGTGCCCCCGCACACCCGGCTGACGGCGGCCGGCGACGGCCGCCGCCTCGTCCAGTGGTCACACCCGGACGAGGGCGTCGGCTGTCTGGTCCTGCTGCGCGCACCGGGCCTGGCCGGGCTGCTGGAGCCGCAGAACGACTGCACGGCGGGCGGGCCGGCACAGCGGTTCCGGTTCGAGCCGGTCGACGGGCCGACCGACGGCGGCGGCCCGGCCTACCGGCTCCGGCTCAGCGACGGCGACCGGTGCGTCGGCCTCAGCGGCCGGACGGCGGGCGCCCCGGCCGTCGGCGTCCCGTGCCGCACCGGCGCGGACGACCAGACCTTCCTGATCGGCCCGGGGTGACCCGGCGCCCGGCAACCGGCTGGCGGAACCCGCCCCCCGCGCCGCCCGCTCAGGCCCCCGCCGCCTCCTCGGCATCGCCGCCCGCGCCGCGCGGCGGCAGGGCCGGACGCCGCCGGTCGGGGACGTCCGAGAGGTCCGGGGGCGTCGCCGCCGGGTGCCGCTCCAGCAGCTCCAGCGCGGTGCGCACCGCCACGCCCAGCGTCGGATGCCGGCCCTCGGCCCAGTGCAGCGGCGAGCGCAGGGCCTCGATGTCCACCTCGACGCCGTGGTTCTCCACGCCCCAGCCGTAGAGCCGGAACCACGCCGCGTTCATCGGGACGGTGATCGTGGTGCCGTCGCCGAGCCGGTGCCGGCCGGTCATCCCGACCACGCCGCCCCAGGTGCGCATGCCCACCACCGGGCCGATGCCCTGGAGCTTGAAGGCCGCGGTGATCATGTCGCCGTCGGACGAGGTCATCTCGTCGGCGACCGCCACGACCGGGCCGCGCGGGGCGTTGCTGGTGTACGACACCGGCTCGGCGTCCCGGGTCAGGTCCCAGCCCATGATGGTGCGGGTCAGCTTCTCGATCACCAGCTCCGAGATGTTGCCGCCGGCGTTGCCCCGTACGTCCACGATCAGCGCGGGCATCGACATCTCCATCCGCACATCGCGGTTGAACTGCGCCCAGCCGGAGCCGCCCATGTCGGGGATGTGCAGATAGCCGCACCGGCCGCCGCTCAGCTCCCGCACCACCGCACGGCGCTTGGCGACCCAGTCCTGGTAGCGCAGCGGCCGTTCGTCGACCAGCGGCACCACCGCGACCCGGCGGGCGTGCCCGTTGCCCTCCGCGGGGATGAAGGTCAGCTCGACGGTGGTGCCGCCGGCCGCGGCCAGCAGCGGGTACGGCCCGGTGACCGGGTCCACCGGCCGCCCGTCGACATGGGTGAGCGCCGCGCCCTCCCGGATGCCCGTACCGGCCAGCGGCGAGCGCGCCTTCGGGTCCGAGGACTCGCCGGGCAGGATCCGCTGCACCACCCACCGCCCGTCCCGGCAGACGAAGTTGGCGCCGAGCAGGCCGATCGCGCGCTGGTAGTGCGGCGGCCCCTCGTTGCGCCGGGCGCCGGTGACGTACGCGTGCGAGGTGCCCAGCTCGCCCAGGACCTCGCGCAGCAGATCGGCGAACTCGTCGGGGGAGGCGACCCGTTCGACCAGCGGCCGGTACTGCGCGAGCACCGCGTCCCAGTCGATGCCGCACATCCGCGGCTCCCAGAAGTACGCCCGGATGATCCGGCCCGCCTCGTCGTACGCCTGCCGCCACTCCGCTCCCGGATCGACGTCGTGCAGGATGCGCCGCAGGTCCAGGAAGACCGTCGAATCGCTGTCCGCCAGTTCGGCCGCCGGGACCGCACGCAGCTCGCCGTCGTCGTTGACGACCAGCCGGGAGCCGTCGCCGCTGAGCGCGAACTCGTCGATCGCGCTGGTGAGTTCGGTGCGCCGCGCCTTGGTCAGGTCGAAGTGCTCCAGGGTGGGCTTGCCGGAGGTGTTGTCGGGGCTGGCGAAGGTCTCGCCCAGCGCGCCGGAGATCGGCCAGCGCAGCCAGACCAGCCCGCCGCCGCTGACCGGTTCCAGGTGGGAGTACTTGGATGCGGCGACCGGGAACGGCGTGACGCGGTTCTCCAGCCCCTCGACCTCCACCAGCACCGTTCCCTCACCGGCCGGCGGAGGGTTCTCGTCCGGATCCAGCCCGCCCGCCGCGGGCCGCCCCTCCGGCGACAGCGCGAACGGGGACGGCGTGGCCGACGACAGTGGTACCAGGTGCGGACGGCAGCCCAGCGGGAACGACAGATCGCCGGTGTGCACGTCGTAGACCGGGTCGAAGCCGCGCCAGGACAGGAACGCCAGATAGCGGCCGTCGCGGGTGAACACCGGCTGCTCGTCCTCGAAACGGCCGTTGGTGACGTCCACGACGAGCCGGTCGGAGAGCCGGGCCATCTTGATCTTCCGCAGCGAACGGCCGATGCCGGGGTGCGACCAGGTCAGCCAGCGCGAGTCGGGGGAGAAGGCCAGGTCGCGGACCGGGCCGTTGGTGGACCGGATCAGCTCGGTGACCCCGCCCGGCCCGGCGGCGTCCTCCTCCGCCGAACGGTCCTCCTCGGTGCTCTCCTCGTCCGGCCGGGTCACGTCCACCAGCAGCAGCCGGCCGTCGTGGGAGGCCACCGCCAGCCGCTCGCCGTCCGGCGACGAGGCCATCTCGTGGACCCGGCCCAGCTCACCGGAGGCCAGCCGGCGCGGCTGCCCCGGGTCACTGGCCCGCGGCAGATTGGCGATCTCGATGGCGTCCGGGCCCTCGGCGTCGGTGACGTAGGCGATCCGGCCGCTGGAGCCCAGCATCTCGGGCAGCCGGACGCGGACGCCCGGGGTGTCGTGGATCGTCCGGGCCGGGCCGTCGCGGTGGGTGAGCCAGTACAGGCTGCCGCGGACGCCGACCGCGCTGGCCCGCCCGGTGGCGTCCACCGCGAGCGAGGTGACGTGCGAGGCGGCCGGGACCTGGTAGCCGCGCCGGCCGGCCCGCGGCCCGCCCAGCCGCACCGCCAGCTTCCGCGGTACGGCGTCCGGCCCCAGGTCGTCGATCAGCCAGAGGCCGCCGGCGCACTGGTAGACGATCCGCTCACCGTCGGTCGAGGCGTGCCGGGCGTAGAAATCGGCGTGATCACTGTGCCGCCGCAGGTCCGTCCCGTCCGCGAGACAGGAATAGACATTGGCCGTGCCTTCATGGTCCGACAGGAACGCGATCCGCCCGCCCACGAACATCACCGAGTCCAGATGCCCGTACAGATCCGGCAGCAGCCGGGTCCCGTGCAGCCACATCCGGCCCATCGCCCCGCCCCGGTAGCGCTTCCAGGAGGCGGGCTCGTGCGGCGGCTTGCCCGTGAGCAGCAGCGTGCGCCGCTCCCCCTCGATGTCGGCGACCGCGATGTCGGACACCGGCCCCCAGGGCAGCTTCCCGCCCGGGCTGCCGTCGGTGGGCAGGCTGTAGGCCCACGAGTAGTACGAGAACGGCTGCCCGTGCGAGGACACCGCGAGGACGTGCGCCTGCCCCTCGTGGTCCGGCGGCGTCCACCCGCACACCCGCGCATCGGTGCTGCCCCAGTACGTCAGCCGCCGCGCCGGCCCCCCGTCGACCGGCGCGAGGTGCACCTCCGGGTCGAGGCTGCGCCAGGTCGTGAACGCGATCTGTCTCCCGTCCGGCGAGAACCGCGGGTGCCCGACCCGCGTCCGGTCCACGGTCAGCCGCCACGCCCGCCCCGGCTCCTCCCCCTCCGCGGCCAGCGGCGCCACCCACAGGTCGTCCTCGGCGGCGAAGCAGAGCAGATCCCCGTGCAGATGCGGAAAGCGCAGGTACGCCCCGGGCTGCGCCCCCGGCCCGTCCGGCATCCGACGCAGCCGCCCCTCCGTCTCGACGACATCCGTCCCCATACGAGGCCCCACGGCCCCGGGTGCATCGCTCACGCCCCCATGGTTTCGGGCGGGGGAGTGGGCGGCAACTCGGCCGGGTGGGTGAGGGGGCGGGGCACCGGTCGGCCGGCCGGCCACGGCTCTTCCTCCTCAGCCCTCCGCCCAGGCCTCTTCCTCCGCGCGCGCCGTGTCGTACGCCAGGCGGGCGTTGGTCACCTGGGACAGGTGGGCGTCGGACCATGCCGTGATGGCGTCGAAGACGGGGACGAGGGTGCGGCCCAACTCGCTGATCGCGTACTCGACCCTCGGCGGGATCTCGGCGTGGTAGGTGCGGGTGATCAGCCCGTCGCGTTCCAGCTGGCGCAGGCGCTGGGTGAGCACCTTCGGCGTGATCGTCGGCAGGAGCCGCTGCAGTTCGTTGAAGCGCGAGCGTCCGTGGTGTTCGAGGACCCACAGGATCGGGGTGGTCCAGCGGCTGAACACCAGCTCCACCACGGGATTGATCGGGCATGCCTGCTGCGCCGGGTCGGTCACGGCACCTGTCCTTCCGCTCTCGCCCGCACTCCCGTACTCAGCCGTGGGGCACTTTCCTGGAGGAAACCACTTTCCGCAGGATACTAGCGTGGTGGTGTCAGCGAGCGGGCCGGCGGCGAGCCGGACCGCTCGGCGATCAGTCGGCCGCCCGCCCCGCCGACGGGCCGTCCGCGCCACCGAAAGAGGCACCACCATGACGTTCCCCGTACTGCCCGAGCGTGCGGGCGACCGGCCCGAGACCGGGCCCGAGGTCCCGCACCTTCAGCTCACCCAGCCCAGCCCGCCGCAGATCAAGGAGGCGCTGCGGCGGTGGATGGCCACCGCGCTCCCCGGCACCGTCTCGGGCCGCAGCGAGATCTCCGTCCCCAGTACCTGGGCGGTCTTCCTCGGCGATGTCGCCCCGGCCGGCGGCGCCCGGCTGTTCCTCCCGCGCGGGGACGCGGAGTTCGTGCACCTGCACGCCGACGGCAGCCTGCACCTGGCGCTGGACCCGGCCGACCACGCCCGGTTCCTGGCCTCCGGATGGGGTGAGAAGCACCCGCTCTACGACCGCGGCGCCAATGTCGTCATGTTCTACGCCCCGCGCGACGAGGCCGAACTGGAGGTGGCCAAGCAGGTCATCGCCGCTTCCTACCGTTACGCCACCGGTCACGCACCGACCGCCCGGCCCGCCGCAGCCTGAGCGCTCTCCACCCGATCAGCAAAGGCTTCGCCATGTCCTACCTGCTGCACATCGACTCCTCCTCGCTCGGCGCCGATTCGGTGTCGTCCCAGGTCGCCCGGTCCTTCCGGGACGGCTGGGACGGGCCGGTCGTCCACCGTGACCTGGCCGCCTCGCCGGTACCCCACCTGGCCGCGGCGGGCATAGCCGCCTGGAGCACCGACCCCGGCCGGCACACCGCGGAACAAGCCGCGGCCGCGGCCGTCCAGGACGAACTCATCGAGGAGTTTCTCGGCGCGGGCGCCTACCTGTTCACCGTGCCGATGTACAACCTCACGATGCCTTCGGTGTTCAAGGCATGGCTGGACCAGGTCATCGTCAAGGGCCGCACCTTCGGCTTCGCCGAGGGGCCCGCGGCATCCGGCCGTCCGGCCCTGGTGATCTCGGCACGCGGCGGCGGTTACGGCCCTGGCACCCCCAACCACGGCAAGGACTTCGTCGTGCCCGCGCTGGAGGCGATCCTGCGTGATCTGCTCGGCCTCGAAGTGACCTCGTTGACGCCCGAGTTGACCATGGCGCCCGTCGTCCCGGCGCTGAGCCACCTGATTCCGCTCCACGAGGCGTCCCTGGCCGACGCGCACCAGGAAGCCCGTCGACGGTCCGAGGAGTTCCGCGGCCGGATCGCCGCCTGATCCGCTCCGACCTGCCGCCACACCCCCTCACGCCCCACTCACAGCAACGGAGAAACCCATGCCCAAGATCACCACGGGAAAGGTCCTGCTGACCCTCACCTCACTGGTCACCCTGACCGGTGCCTACCTCGCGGACTGGAACGAGACCCACATCTACAACCCCCATTGGCCGCCGCACGCCAAGTTCCACAACGCTCAGACCATGAGCATGGGCGCCGCACTCGGCCTGATCGGCCTGTACCTGCTGTGGGTGCACCGGGGCGCCTGGACGCGCTCCCTGGTCCAGGTGATCGTCGTGGCCGAGTCGCTGTACTGGATCACCCAGCTGTCGGCGATCCTCTACCCCGGCACCGCCCTCGTCGACGGCGACTGGGTTCCGCCCATCCAGCCCGCCCTCGCCACCACCATGCTGATCCTCAACGCACTCGCGTACGTCCTCGAACGTCGACGGCTGGAGCGCCGCGTCGTTTAGGACTTCTCCGGGACGGTGTTCCGGATACCCGGCGCCGCAGGCAGGTGCGGTACGGCCCGTCGTTCCGGCACCGCCGTCACCTGGGTGCTGCCCGCCCGTTCTCCGCCGGTGAGGGCGGGGCGGCGGGCGGCAGCCACCGTCGGCGCTCAGGTGGAGCTTGCTGCGTGCAATTCCCCCTCCATTGAAATCTCTGGAGGGGGAATTGCTGGATGTGGAATTCGGTCGATGAATGAGGCGCTTGAGCTGCACATGAACAGGGAGGGGGAACGAGTCGCCGAGGCCGGCGGCGCGATCAATAACCCTCACACATCCCCGGATCGAATCGTGCTCCCTGGTGACTGTGCCTGCATCCCATTTCAGCGTCTCCGTTCTTGTTGACGGATGGTGTCTAACGGTGGTGCTGCCCTCCCTAGTGACCAGGGAGGGAGCTTCCACCGACGGTGGTGGGTTCCCTTCAGCGGGGATGAATGTCACGCCGTGGGACACGTAGGCGCGCTGGACCGGTGGCCTGCCGACCCGCTCTTCCCACTCGCCGGCGGCGGGACGGGGTGGCTGTGGCTGCTGCTCAGGCACGGTGGCCCTGCTCGTGGTGCCGGATCTTCTGGCTGGCGACGACGGCCACGGCGAACTCTCGGCGTTTGCGTGCCTCGTACCGCGTGGCGTCCAGTTCGGCGCACTTGGGGCAGCCGGGGACGGGGTCAGGGATGAGGTCGTCGTACGGACACGGGAGTTCTACGGGGTTCTCCTGGAAGCCGCTCACTGCCGCGCCCCCTGCATGATCTTCTGCACCAGCTGCTCAGTCTGACCGAACGACAGCCATGGCGGGATGATCCGATTGCCCCGCGTACCCCAGACGACACGCGACGGCGGCGCGACGATGCCTACCTCGCGGAGTGCGGCATCCAGCGCCCTCGCAACCTCGTACGTATCGGCCCAGAACACTCGGCCGCCCAGTACCTCGGTCAGCCCGATCCCCTGAGCGTCGCGAGTGCGGCGGGACGGATCCGGTGGCTCTTGACACCGGCAATCTCGTCACCAGCCGCGATAGATGGGGCGGGGTCAAGCCCGGCCAGGCGCAGCGCATCGTCCAGGCGCCGACTTAGCTCCAAGACGGCCTGCTGCGGCGTTCTGAGGGTGGGGGCAGACATGGTCAATCGCTCCTCTCCGTAGTGATTCCACTACTGGGGAGGTTCAGCGTGGCCCACGCCTGGGAAGCGTTCAACGTGTCAGCAAAGGATGGAAGGTCGACGAACGCACTGTGAACAAGAACGAGTTGAACCCGGACCGTAGCCCCCAGGCGGCCTTCGGAGCGCGTTTACGCAGCCTGCGGGAAGCGCGCGGCTGGACCCAAGAGGACCTTGCCGGCCGCACGGAGTATTCCAGCGTGCACGTTTCGGCCGTGGAAAATGGTCGGAAGCCCCCAACTCTCCGGTTTTCGCGTGGTATTGACCGGGCCTTCGGGATCGAGGGCACAGCAGACGCGTTCGAGCGTCAGTACCGAGAGATCAAACATGGCAACCTGCTGGAGGGCTTCCCGGAGTACGTCAAGTACGAGGGGCGGGCGGCAGAGATCCGGCTGTACGAAATCGGGATCATCCCCGGGCTGCTGCAGACACCGGAGTACGCGCGGGTACTGGCAGACAGCACCGTGCGGCGGGGGGCCATCACGCCCGAACAGGCAGAGGAACGCGTCTCGTTCCTGGCGGAGCGACAGGCGGCCTTGGAGCGGCCCCGCCGTCCCATGATGCTGGTGGTGATGGATGAGAGCTGCATTCGCAGACGGGTCGGCGGACCCGAGGTCATGAGCGCTCAACTTGATCGACTGGTGGAGTTCGCCGAGCTGCCGAACACCGTGCTCCAGATCGCCCCCTACGACATAGGGGAGCGTCGCCCGTTCAACCTCCCGATGAACCTGCTGACGATGTCGGACCTGTCCGTAATCGCGTACGCGGAATCCCAGATGCGCGGACACCTGGAACGCGATACGGCAGCGGTGCTCCCCCTGTTGACGGCCTACCATCAACTACAGGCCGAAGCGCTGTCGCAGGCGGCATCGGTGGCCATGATCCATGAGGTACGAAAGGGCACCCCGTGACGACCGAATCCCCTCGCTGGTTCAAGTCCTCCTACAGCGACAACGGCGGCAACTGCATCGAGGTTGCCACCAACCTCATCACCTCGCGTGGCGTGGTCCCCGTCCGTGACTCCAAGGCCCCGCATGGCCCAGTGCTCACCATCGAGACTGCCGCCTGGTCCTCGTTCGTGGTGGCCGTTCAGGCGGACCGCTTCGGCAATGCCTGACGGCTGCTGAGGCCCCGCCACTCCACCACCTTCGGAGCGGCGGGGCTTTCGCTGCTGATTACTTCAGCGATTTTTCGATCGCTTCAAAAATGTCCCCGTCAGTCTTCCTTTGCCACTCCGGCAGATCGCTCCAGTCCGCCACGTACCCGGGTTTCGGGTCCTCGAAGTGCTTGAACATCTGGGCCGTCCAGCATGTCGCGACGAACCGGCTCTTCTGCTCGGGTGTCAGTCGTGACGCGTGGCCGGCGCTCACGTCCAGCAGCTGGCGCACTTGCTCGTAGACGGCGCCGGCGGCCTGGCGCTCCCAGTCCGGGGTGTCCTCCCAAGGAGTCACGTAGCCGGGCTTCGGCTCGCCGGGGAAGTGCTCTCGCACGCCGGTGATCCATGCCTCACGGAACAGGCGCGCGCCTTCACTCTGTGACATGCGTCCCCTCTCGTCACGTGTGCTCTCTGCTGTGATGAGCCTTGCACTCCGTCGATGAACCTGGCGAACGCCGCCGCCGAGAAAGTGAGCACCGGCTGGCTTGTGCGCACCCTCGCGGCGGCGGGCGGGGACGGGATTCCGGAGGGGGACCGGTAGGGGCGCCCCTCCGTGCGCCCACGCCCGTCCCGCATTCAAGGCGCTCTTGCGACTTTGTTGCAGTAAGCCTCACCATTGGCTGGTTGCAGACCCTGAAGCGGAGAGCCTGAGATGCACGTACCCGATGGATTCATCAATGCGCCGGTGTCGGTGGCGGCCGGTGCGGTCGCTGCGGTGGCGGTTGCGGTCAGCCTGCGCGGGGCCCGGCGGGAGCTGGCGGGTGCGGGGCAGGGGGTCGGTGCGGGGGCGGAGCGGACGGCGCCGCTGGCCGGGCTGGTGGCGGCGTTCATCTTCGCCGTGCAGATGCTGAACTTCCCCGTGGCGGCCGGTACGAGTGGGCATCTGCTGGGCGGGGCGCTCGCGGCGATACTCGTCGGGCCGTACACCGGGGTGCTGTGCGTCTCGGTCGTGCTGCTCATGCAGGGTGTGCTCTTCGCGGACGGCGGGCTGACCGCGCTGGGCGTCAACATCACCGACATGGCGATCGTGACGACCGTGGTCGCCTACGGGATCTTCCGGCTGCTGGTGAAGGTGCTGCCGCGGCGGCGCAGCTCGGTGACCGTCGCTTCGTTCGTCGCGGCGCTGGTTTCGGTGCCCGCTGCTGCGATCGCCTTCACCGGGATCTACGCGCTCGGGGGGACCGCCGATGTGCCGATCGGGAAGGTCTTCGCCGCGATGGTCGGCGTGCATGTGTTGATCGGGATCGGTGAGGCGGTCATCACCGCACTGACGGTGGGTGCGGTGATCGCCGTACGGCCGGACCTGGTGTACGGGGCGCGGGGGCTTGCCAAGCCGCTGGAGCTGCGGACCTCGCCGCTGGCCCCGGAGGGCACCTCCAGCCCGGCGCCCGCTCCCGCCGCCACGGCCCCAGCCACCCCGCGCCGTTCCGTCCGTCGCGTCTGGCTGGCCGGGGTCGCGGCTGCCCTGGTGTGTGCGGGCGGTCTCAGCTACTACGCCTCCGCCAGCCCCGACGGTCTGGAGAAGGTCGCCCATGACCAGGGCATCGACGCCAAGACCCGGGACCACGCCACCAAGGACTCGCCGCTCGCCGACTACAGCGTCAAGGACATCACCGACCCGCGGCTGGCCGGCGGGCTCGCCGGGGTCATCGGGGTCGGCGCCACGCTGGCCGTCGGCACCGGCGTCTTCGTGGTCGTACGCCGCCGCAAGAACGCCGGGTCGGGCATGAACGCCGGGTCGGGCATCAACGCCGGCGCGGAGAAGGGCACCGGGGCCGCCAAGGACGCCGTGCCGGCCGCCGACGGCTCCGGGAGCGCCTGACATGGGCGCCGGCCACGCACACAAGCTCTACCGGCACGGGCACTCGCCCGTGCACGCGCTGCCCGCGCACTGCAAGATCGCCGCGGTCTTCTGCTTCGTCCTGATCGTCGTCTCCACCCCGCGCGAGGCGGTCTGGGCCTTCGGGCTCTACGCGCTGCTGATCGTGGCCGCCGCCGTGGCGGCCCGGGTCTCGGCCGGGTTTCTCCTCAAACGGCTGCTGATCGAGGTGCCGTTCGTCGCCTTCGCCGTGCTGATGCCGTTCGTCGCCGAGGGCCCGCGGATCCACGCCCTCGGGCTCAGCCTGAGCGAGTCCGGTCTCTGGGGCGCCTGGAACATCCTCGCCAAGGGGACGCTGGGCGTTGCCGCGTCCGTACTGCTCGCGGCCACCACCGAACTGCGCGAACTCCTCCTCGGCCTGCAGCGGCTCCGGATGCCGCCGCTGCTCGTGCAGATCGCCTCCTTCATGATCCGCTACGGCGACGTGATCACCGACGAGATGCGGCGGATGCGGATCGCCCGGCTCTCCCGCGGCTTCGAGGCCCGCGGCGTACGCCACTGGGGCGTGCTCGCCAAGTCCGCCGGAGCCCTGTTCATCCGCTCCTACGAGCGCGGCGAACGGGTCCACCTCGCCATGGTCAGCCGCGGCTACACCGGCACCATGCCCGTCATCGACGCCGTCACCGCCACCCGCACACAATGGACCCGCGCGGCCGCCCTCCCTCTGGCCGCGCTCGCCGTCTGCCTCCTGGGATGGACCCTTTGAGCACCGCACCACCCGCCGCCGCGCCCGCCCCCTCGCTCGCCGTCTCCGGCCTCGCCTACGCCTACCCCGATGGCCACCAGGCGCTCTTCGGCGTCGACCTGACCGTCGCCCGCGGCGAACGCGTCGCGCTGCTCGGCCCCAACGGCGCCGGAAAGACCACCCTCGTCCTGCACCTCAACGGGATCCTCGAAGCCGGCGCCGGCAGCGTCGCGGTGGCCGGGCTCCCGGTCGCCAAGCAGCACCTCGCGGAGATCCGCCGCCGGGTCGGCATCGTCTTCCAGGACCCCGACGACCAGCTGTTCATGCCCACCGTCCGCGAGGACGTCGCCTTCGGCCCGGCCGCCGCGGGCCTGCGCGGCGCCGAACTCGACGCCCGGGTCACCGAGGCGCTCGACCGGGTCGGCATGGCCGGCTTCGCCGACCGCCCGCCGCACCACCTCTCCTTCGGCCAGCGCCGCCGGGTGGCCGTCGCCACCGTCCTGGCCATGCGCCCGGAGATCCTCGTCCTGGACGAGCCGTCCTCCAACCTCGACCCGGCCTCCCGCCGCGAACTCGCCGACATCCTGCGGTCGTTGGACGTCACCGTGCTGATGGTCACCCACGACCTGCCGTACGCGCTGGAGCTGTGCCCGCGGTCCGTCGTGCTCTCCGGTGGCGTACTGGTCGCCGACGGCACCACCCAGGAGCTGCTGTGCGACGACGAGCTGATGCGCACCCACCGCCTGGAGCTGCCGTTCGGCTTCGACCCACGCTCGGTCACCGTCCCGCAGTGATGACGCCTCCGGGCACCGCTCCCATGTGACGAACGCCACGGGCCGAGGCCCTGGTCACCAGCACCGATCCGCGCGTTGCACCATTGATGGGTCACGAAAGCGACGGATGAGTGGGAAGCGGGAGTCAGTGGTGGACGTCCAGGGCACGGTCGAGGACGGCTTCGAGCCGGTCCGGGACGCCTTCATGGCCAACTTCGCGCGACGCGGAGAGCGGGGGGCGGCGGTCGCCGTCTACCGGCACGGGCGGAAGGTCGTCGACCTGTGGGGCGGTACGAAGGACGGTGACGGCGCGCCGGACGGCACGGCCGCGCCCTGGGAGGCCGGCACCGCCCAGGTGATCCGGTCCGCGACCAAGGGCATCGCCGCCGTCGTCCCGCTGCTGCTGCACCAGCGCGGACAGCTCGACCTGGACGCGCCGGTCGGCACGTACTGGCCGGAATTCAAGTCCGCGGGCAAGGAACGCGTCCTCGTCCGCCACCTGCTCTCCCACCGCGCCGGACTGCCCGTCCTCGACACCCCGCTCACCCCCGCCCAGGCCCTCGACGGCACCAGCGGACCCGCCGCGATCGCCGCCCAGGCCCCCGCCTGGGAGCCGGGCACGGACCACGGCTACCACGCCCAGACCTACAGCTGGCTGCTCGGTGAACTGGTGCTGCGGGTCACCGGCCGCACCCTCGGCACCTGGGTCGCCGAGGAGATATCCGGGCCGCTCGGCCTGGACCTGTGGATCGGCCTGCCGGACGCCGAACAGTCCCGGGCCGGCCGGCTGGCCCCCGTCACGCCCCCGGCGCCGCCCGCCGCCAGCGGCCTCCGCGTCCGCCCCAAGCGGGACGTCGCCGCGGCGTACGAGGACCCGGCCTCCCTCACGAGCCGGGCCTTCGCCGCGATCTCGCCGGCCCCCGACGAGAACGCCCCCGCCTTCCGCGCCGCCGAACTGCCCGCCTCGGCGGGCGTCGCCACGGCCCGGGCACTGGCCCGCTGTTACGCCGCGCTGATCGGCGCGGTCGACGGACACCCGCGGCTCTTCGCCCCCGCGACCCTCACCCTCGCCCGCACCGAGGAGTCCGCGGGCCCCGACCGCACGCTCCTGGTCTCCACCCGCTTCGGCCTCGGCTTCATGCTCCACGGCCCGGCCTCGCCGCTGCTCTCGCCCGGCTCCTTCGGCCACCCGGGCCGCGGCGGCGCGCTCGCCTGCGCGGACCCCGAGAGCGGGGTCGCCTTCGGCTACGTGACGAACGGGATGCAGCCGAACGTCACGGCGGATCCCCGTGCGCAGGCGCTGCTGCGAGCCGTCTCCCACGTCGTCGGCTGACCCGCCGGACCTCTTCTGTTTTCGTCTCCGGCGGGGGCGGGGTGAGGGCCAAAGGCCCGTACCCGGTGCCACCCACTTGGCGAGCGCTCCCCGGCCCGGACCCCCGCGCCCGCCGAAGGCGGAAGAACAGCGACCCCCACGGCGGGACAGCCGACGACGTGGGAGGCGGCCCCCGCGCCTCAGCCCGCGTACAGCATGAGGCCGATGCCGACGACCATGAGGCCCGCGGCGGCGATCCGCGGTGTGCCGAATCGTTCCTTGAAGAACAGGGCGCCGATGGCCGCGCCGACGATGATGGAGGACTCGCGGAGGGCGGCGACGGGGGCGAGGGGGGCGCGCGTCTGTGCCCACAGGACCAGGCCGTACGCGAGGACGGAGAGGACTCCGCCGGCCAGGCCGCGGGCCGCGAACGGGCGGAGGGCGGTGAGGAGTTGGCCCCGGTGGACGGCGAGGGCCCACAGGGGGATCACGAGGCCTTCGAGGATCATCAGCCAGGCGATGTAGCCCAGCGGCGTGCCGGCGGCGCGGACGCCGAGGCCGTCGACGGTGGTGTACGACGCGATGGACAGGCCGGTGGCGAGGGCCGCGATGATGGCCGGCCAGTGCGGCCGGGTGCCGGCGGCGCGGACGCCCCACAGGGCCACGCCGACCAGGCCCGCGGAGGCGAGGGCCACGCCCGCGAGGGCCCAGGGGCCGGGGATCTCGTGGACGAAGACGGCCGCGAGGACGGTGACGACGAGCGGGGCGCTGCCGCGGGCGATGGGGTACATCTGCCCGAAGTCGCCCAGCCGGAACGACCGCATGAGCAGGGCCTGGTAGACGATGTGCAGGACCGCGGAGGCCAGGAGGCAGGGCCAGGCGCCGGCGGCCGGCAGCGGGGTGGCGAGGGCGAGGACCGCGCCGCAGAGCGCGCCGCCGCCGCCGACCAGGGTGAAGGCGAGCAGCTGGTCACGTATGCCGTGGGCGATCGCGTTCCAGCTGGCGTGTGTCACGGCGGCCGCGAGGACGGCCGCGACGACCAGCGGGGTCACGAGGAACGCTCGCGCACGGCGAGGGCCCGGGCGAAGCGTGGGCGGGCGGGGGAGGGGGCGTCGGAGGCGGAAAGCGACATGGCCCGCACGCTAGCGAAAGCTGTACGGGCCATGCGACCGGGTTCCGGTGCGTGAGAGGGCCGCCCCGCGGGGCGGCCCCGGCGGGCTCAGCCGGCGGTGAGGATCGCGCGGACCACCGGGCCCGCGTTGGAGCCGCCGTGGCCGCTGGCCGGGACGACGGCCGCCGCGGCCAGGTCGTCGCGGTACGCGGTGAACCACGCGTTCGGCTTCTTCTGGTTGTCGACCTCGGCGGAGCCGGTCTTGGCGCCGATGTCACCGCTGACCCCGGACATCGCCTCGGCGGCCGTACCGGAGGTCGCGGTCAGCTTCATCAGCGACTTCAGCCCGCTGAGGGTGGCCGGCTTCATGGTGCGGGCGGCCTTGGCGAGCGTCCGGTTGTCCAGCGACGGGGCGACGATGTACGGCTGGTGGAACGAGCCGGCGCGGACCGTCGCGGCGAGCGTGGCGACGTTGAGCGGGTTCATCCGGACGCCGCCCTGGCCGATCAGCGAGGCCGCCATCTGGGCGTCGTGCTGCACCGGCACCGCGCCGTCGAAGGTGGGGATGCCGGTCTGCCAGTTCAGCCCGATGCCGAAGACGTCGCGGGCCTCGTTGGTCAGGTCGTCGTCGCTGAGGTCCTTGGCGTGCGAGATGAAGGCGTTGTTGCAGGACGCGGCGAAGCTCTGCGCGAAGGTGCCGTCCTTGATCTCGGACTTGTTGAGGTTCTGGAACTTCCAGCCGCCGACCGTGACGTACTTCGGGCACGGGTTCTTCTTGCCCGGCGAGGTCAGGCCCTTGTCCATCAGCATCGCCGAGGTGACGATCTTCATCGTCGAGCCGGGCGCCAGCGAGCCCTGGGTGGCCATGTTGAAGCCCTTGGCCGGGGAATTGGCGAGCGCCAGGATCTCGCCGGTGCTGGGCTTGATCGCGGCCGCGGAGGCGGACTTCTTGCCCTGGACGGCCTTCTCGGCCGCGGTCTGCAGCTTCGCGTCCAGGGTGGTCTTCAGCGTGCCGGGGGTCCCCTTGGAGAGCGTCTTCAGGGTCTTGTCGGGCTGCTGGTCGGCCGGCTTGGCGGCCTTGGCGCGCTTGATGTAGAGCTCCACGCCGGGCTTGCCGTCGGTCTTGTCGCCGTACTTGTCGCGCAGGCTGTCCAGGATCGCGGCGAGCGTCGGGTGCGCCTGGGGGGTCAGCTCCGCGCCGTGCCGGTCCACGGCCTTGATCGGCGGCGCCTCGGCCTCGCCGGTCCGCAGCTCGTCGCCCTTGGCCAGGCCCGGGTGCAGCACGGACGGCTGCCAGGCGATCACCGGCTTGCCGGTGGCCTTGTCCCGGTGGAGGCTCGCCGAGCCGCGGTACGAGTACGGCGCCTTGGTGCCCTTGTAGTCGATCTGCGCGGCGACGGTGTACGGGATCTTGTCGCCGGAGGGGGTGCCGGGCGTCACCGTCACCTTGGCGAACCCGGCCTGCTTGGCGAAGGACGCGAGCGCCGCCCGTGCGGTGTCCGGACTGTCGGTCAGCTTCGCGGCCTTGGCGGCGTCGCCGGACTGCCAGGCGGTCAGGAACTCCTGGCCGGCGGTCTGCACCTCCTTGGCGGAGAGCGGGCCGGTCGGCACCTTGGGCGCGTCGTCACCGGCCGCGGCGTCCGCGGACCGGACCTCCGCCGGCGCGTCGTCCGATCCGCCGAACAGCGTGAGGCCGCCCACGACTCCCGCCACCAGGGCCACCGATCCGCCGATCAGCCCGTACTTCACCTCACGGCGCATGCCACCGATTCCCTCCCAGAAGCCTCGTCCTTGAATACGCACACAAGAACGTGCCACGCACTCTAAGGGACACGGGAACAGCACCGAGTCTCGATCCGGGCACGGTCGGGTGACGCACTGTTGTAAGCCTGTAACGGAATCGTCGAACTCCGTGGGCCGCTCACACCCAGCTGTCGAACCACATCCGGTGGTGCCAGGCGCTCTTCGGGATGGGCAGACCGGTATAGAGGGGATAGAAGTAGACGAAGTTCCAGATGATGAGGAGCACCAGGACGCCGGCCCCCACGGCGCCGACGGTGCGGCGGCGCTCGGTCGCCCCCGGTGGGCCGATGATCGCGCCGATCATCATGGCCAGCGCCAGGCACAGGAACGGCACGAAAACGACGGCGTAGAAGAGGAAGATCGTCCGCTCCTGGTAGAGGAACCAGGGGAGGTAGCCGGCGGCGACCCCGCAGGCGATCGCGCCGGCCCGCCAGTCCCGCTTGAACAGCCAGCGGTACAGGACGTACAGCAGCGCGAAGCAGGACGCCCACCACAGCAGCGGGGTGCCCAGCGCCAGCACCTCGCGGGCGCAGCCCTCGGCCGCGGTGCAGCCGTCCTGGCCGAACCTGGGGTCCTCGTAGAAGTACGAGACCGGGCGGCCCAGGACCAGCCAGCTCCAGGGGTTGGACTGGTAGGTGTGCGGGGTGGTCAGCCCGGTGTGGAAGGCGTAGACCTCGGTCTGGTAGTGCCACAGGCTGCGCAGCCAGTCCGGCAGCCAGGTCCAGCCGGCCGCCCGGCCCTCCGGGGTGGTCGCCCAGTCGCGGTAGTAGCCGCCCTTGGTGGCGATCCAGCCGGTCCAGGACGCGAGGTAGGTGGCCAGGGCGACGACGACGGTGGCGCCGAATGCGGGCAGCACGTCGCGGCGCAGCGCCGAGCGGAACGGGCGCCGGGCGCCGGCCGTGCGCCGGGCCGCGACGTCCCAGAGGAACGACATCAGGGCGAACGCCGCGAGGAAATACAGCCCGTTCCACTTGGTGGCCGAGGCCAGGCCCAGGCAGAGGCCGGCCGCGATCCGCCAGGGCCGCCACCCCAGGCGGAGCCGGTCGCCGACACCGTCGTCCGGGCGGGCCACCCCGTCCGGGCTCACGGGGAGCGCCGCGGCGAGCCGGGCGCGGGTGCGGTCCCGGTCCACCAGCAGGCAGCCGAACGCGGCCACCACCCAGAACATCACGATCAGGTCGAGCAGCGCGGTGCGGCTCATCACGAAGTGCAGGCCGTCCACCGCCAGCAGGGTCCCGGCCAGGCAGCCCAGCGCCGTGGACCGCATCAGCCGCCGCCCGATCCGGCAGATCAGCAGCACCGAGAGGGTGCCGAGCAGCGCCACCGTGAACCGCCAGCCGAAGGGGTTCATCCCCAGCGCCCACTCGCCGGCCGCGATCAGCCACTTGCCCATCGGGGGGTGGACGACGTACGAGTGCTCCGGCGAGAGCAGGATCTGCGGCGGATGGGCCACCAGCGCGTCATTGGCGTTCTTGGCCCAGGTGCCCTCGTAGCCGTACTGCAGCAGCGACCAGGCGTCCTTGGGGTAGTACGTCTCGTCGAATATCACCTTCCGCGGGCTGCCGAGGTTCCAGAACCGCAGCACCCCCGCGAACAGTGCCACCAGCAGCGGGCCGCCCCAGCCCGACCAGCGCGCCAGCCGGTCCGCGACGTCCGGTCCGGCTCCGAACACCGCCCACAGCCGGCCGCCCGGCCGGGGATACGCGGGTACCAGCCGCGTCCGGACGTCGGCCGGCGGCGCGGCCGGATATCCGAATCGGCGCAGCCGCCGCTGCCAGACGGGGGGCTGCCGGGCCGGCTCCGGAGCGGCGTGCGCGGCGGCGTCGGTCGCGGTGGTGTCACTCGTCACCCGGCCCATCGTAGGGAAGCAGCCTGTGGACCGGTGGGGAGCGCCACCGGCGGATGCCCGGCCGGGGCGGGTCGGACGGCCCGCGGTGTCCTGGGAGGATGGGCGGGTGACTGGAGTGCTGGTACTTGCAGGGACGCCCATCGGCGACATCGCGGACGCGCCGCCGCGGCTCGCCGCCGAACTGGCTGCCGCCGAGGTGATCGCCGCCGAGGACACCCGGCGGCTGCGCCGGCTGACCCAGGCGCTGGACGTGACGCCCACCGGCCGGATCGTGTCGTACTTCGAGGGCAACGAGGCGGCCCGCACGCCCGAACTGGCCGACGCGCTGGCCGGCGGCGCCCGGGTGCTGCTGGTCACCGACGCCGGCATGCCGTCGGTCTCCGACCCGGGCTACCGGCTGGTGGCGGCGGCCGTCGAGCGCGGCATCAAGGTCACCGCCGTACCGGGCCCGAGCGCGGTGCTCACCGCGCTGGCCGTCTCCGGCCTGCCGGTGGACCGCTTCTGCTTCGAGGGCTTTCCGCCGCGCAAGGCCGGCGAACGGCGCTCCCGGCTGCGCGAGGTCGCCGACGAGCGGCGCACCCTGGTGTATTTCGAGGCGCCGCACCGGCTCGACGACACCCTCGCCGCGATGGCCGAGGTCTTCGGCGCGGACCGCCGGGCCGCGGTCTGCCGCGAGCTGACCAAGACGTACGAGGAGGTCAAGCGCGGGACGCTGGGCGAGCTGGCGACCTGGGCGGCCGAGGGCGTACGGGGCGAGATCACGATCGTCGTCGAGGGCGCCCCCGAGAGCGGGCCGCAGGAGCTGGCGCCCGAGGAGCTGGTGCGCCGGGTGCGGGTCCGCGAGGAGGCGGGGGAGCGGCGCAAGGAGGCCATCGCGGCGGTCGCGGCCGAGGCGGGGCTGCCCAAGCGGGAGGTCTTCGACGCGGTGGTCGCGGCGAAGAACGCGGAGAAGGGCGCCTCGTAGGAGGTCCGCACGGCGCGCTCACCGGCCACCCGAAAACCGGCCGCCGAAGAATAATGCGCAGGCCACGGAGAAAACCGACTCATCAGAAGGTAAATGACTGGCTGGAAAGGTAAAGCGCAGGCCGAGGCGTTGGGGTGATTTTCCTACCGTCGGCCAAATCTGGGCCAATACCGTCGAAGACCTGCTGCATTGCGCCACGGAAAGGCGTCCACTGGGGGAGGGACGAACCGTTCCCGAAGACCTTGTCCAGCGGACAAGAGGAGCGCACATGAGCGAGATCGCCAAGACCGCGAACGCCACCGGCGTCCACCCCATCCCCCAGCCCGAGCCCTCCGCCCACGAGGCGTACTCCTTCGCCTGCATGAAATGCGGATACGGCTGGGAGCAGGCGTACGAGATAGTCCACCAGCTCGACACCAAGGGCCGGGAACGGGTCGTCTACTACACCGACGGCGAGCGGGTGCCGTCCCCGCTGACCTGCCCCACCTGCCAGAGCTGCGGCAGCAACGTCGTACGCATCATGCGCTCCGGACAGGTCTCGATGGTCTCCCACGCGATCGCGAACATGCACCAGCGCCAGAACAGCGGCGAGAAGAGCCACAAGGGCGAGAAGCACGACAAGGACGAGAGGAACCAGAAGAAGGGGGCACCCGCCGCGGAGCGCACCGGCAGCACCGCCGAAGCGCCCCCGGAGACCGGCAAGCACCACTGGCACCTCTCCGACCTGCTGCACCCCTTCCAGCACCACCGCAGGTGAGGCCCGGCCGCGGTCCTCGTAGGATCGCGGCCATGGCACCGCAGGACAAGAACACCCCGCCGCCGCTGCCCGAACCCCTTCGGGTGGCGGTCGCGGACTCGCACACCCACCTGGACATGCAGGAGGGAACCGTCGACGAGGCGCTCGCCAAGGCGGCCTCCGTCGGCGTGACCACCGTCGTCCAGGTCGGCTGCGACATCAAGGGCTCGCAGTGGGCCGCCGAGACGGCCGCCGCGTACGACAGCGTCCACGCCACCGTCGCCCTGCACCCCAACGAGGCCCCGCGCATCGTCCTCGGCGACCCCGACGGATGGTCGAGGCAGGGTGCCCGCGAGCCGGGCGGCGACGCGGCGCTGGACGAGGCGCTCGCGGAGATCGACCGGCTCGCCGCCCTGCCCCAGGTCCGCGGCGTCGGCGAGACCGGCCTGGACTACTTCCGCACCGGCCCCGACGGCATGGCCGCCCAGGAGCGGTCCTTCCGCGCCCACATCGAGATCGCCAAACGGCACGGCAAGGCCCTGGTCATCCACGACCGCGAGGCCCACGAGGACGTGCTGCGGATCCTGCGCGAGGAGGGCGCCCCCGAGCGGACCGTCTTCCACTGCTACTCCGGTGACGCCGAGATGGCGAAGACCTGCGCGGCGGCCGGCTACTTCATGTCCTTCGCCGGCAACGTCACCTTCAAGAACGCCCAGCCGCTGCGCGACGCCCTCGCCGTCGCCCCGCCGGAACTCGTCCTGGTCGAGACCGACGCCCCCTTCCTCACGCCCGCCCCGTACCGCGGACGGGCCAACGCCCCCTACCTCATTCCGGTCACCCTGCGGGCGATGGCCGACGTCAAGGGGATGACCGAGGACGCCCTGGCGACGGCCGTCGCGGCCAACACGGCACGCGCCTTCGGGTACTGACCTCCGCGTCCCGCCCGCCGTCAGCACGGCGGGACGGGGCGTCCCCCGAAGTGGCCACTTTCCGTATTGAACCGACTTTGGAGAGTGACCACGGCTCGGCTACCCTCCGCCCGTCAACCGCATCCGTGGCATGTGGAGCGCGCCGTGAGTCTTCCGCAGAGCAGCAGCCACCGCGCCGCGCGCGGCCGTCGCAGACGCCGCGCCGAACGCCCCGAGGCCCTCCGCCGACTGCTGCCCCGGGCGGCGGTCGTCGCCCTCCTCGCCGGCGGCACCACCGCCTTCATCGCCCACGACAAGGCCGTCCGGCTCAGCGTCGACGGCACCCCCCGCACCCTGCACACCTTCGCCGACGACGTCGAGGACCTGCTCGCCGACGAAGAACTCGGCATCGGCGACCACGACATCGTCGCCCCCGACCCCGGCACCGCCCTGCACAGCGGCGACCAGGTCGTGGTCCGGCACGGCCGCCCGGTCCAGCTCACCATCGACGGCCGCCGCCACCAGGTGTGGACCACCGCCGAGACCGTCGCCGCCGCACTCCACCAACTCGGGGTCCGCGCCGAGGGCGCCTACCTCTCCACCTCCCGCTCCCGCCGCATCGAACGGCACGGGCTGGAACTCGCGGTCCGCACCGAACGCACCGTCGTCTTCGTCGCCGACGGCCGCGAACACCGCATCCGCACCAACGCCGCCACCGTCCGCGAGGCCCTCGCGGAAGCCGGTCTGGCCCTGCGCGACCACGACCGCACCTCCGTACCGCCGGACAGCTTCCCGCGCGAGGGCCAGACCGTCTCCGTGCTGCGGATCACCGGCGGCAAAGAGGTCCGCGAGGAGCCCGTCCCGTTCCGCACGGTCAAACGGGCCGACCCGCAGCTGACCCGCGGCACCGAGGCCGTCGTCCAGCAGGGGCGGCCCGGCGTGCGACGGGTCACCTACCGGCTGCGCACCGTCAACGGCGTCAAACAAAAACCGAAACGGCTGCACACCGAGATCGTCCGGGCACCCCGCCCGCAGATCGTGCACATCGGCACCAGACCACTGCCGCTCTCCGTACGCGGCGCCGACCACCTCGCCTGGGACGCACTGGCCAAGTGCGAGGCCGGCGGCCGGCCGGACTCCGTCGACTCCTCCGGCACCTACGGCGGGCTCTACCAGTTCGACGTCGCCACCTGGCACGCCCTCGGCGGCCGCGGCCGCCCCCAGGACGCCCCCGCCGAGGAACAGACCTACCGCGCCAAGAAGCTCTACATCAGCCGGGGGGCGAGCCCGTGGCCGGTGTGCGGCCGTAAGCTTCACGGGTGAGCAAGAGTACGACCGACGAGTCCGGCCCGCTGCTGGGTCCCGCCGACATCCGCGAACTGGCCGCGACGCTGGGCGTACGCCCCACCAAGCAGCGCGGCCAGAACTTCGTCATCGACGCCAACACCGTCCGCCGCATCGTGCGGACCGCCGATGTCCGGCCCGACGACGTCGTCGTCGAGATCGGCCCGGGGCTCGGGTCGCTGACCCTGGCGCTGCTGGAGACCGCCGACCGGGTCACCGCCGTCGAGATCGACGACGTCCTGGCGGCCGCGCTGCCGGCCACCGTCGCGGCCCGGCTGCCCGAGCGCGCCGACCGCTTCACGCTGGTCCACAGCGACGCCCTGCACGTCACCGAACTGCCCGGCCCGGCGCCCACCGCGCTGGTCGCCAACCTGCCCTACAACGTGGCGGTGCCGGTCCTCCTGCACATGCTCGCGGAGTTCCCCACCATCGACCGCACCCTGGTCATGGTCCAGTCCGAGGTCGCCGACCGGCTGGCCGCCCGCCCCGGCAACAAGGTCTACGGCGTGCCCTCGGTCAAGGCCAACTGGTACGCCGAGGTCAAGCGGGCCGGCGCCATCGGCCGCAACGTCTTCTGGCCCGCCCCCAACGTCGACTCCGGCCTGGTCTCCCTGGTCCGCCGCGAGCGGCCGGTGGACACCACGGCCAGCCGCGACGAAGTCTTCGCCGTCGTCGACGCCGCGTTCGCCCAGCGCCGCAAGACGCTGCGGGCCGCACTGTCCGGCTGGGCCGGCTCGGCCGCCGCGGCCGAGGCCGCCCTGGTCGCCGCCGGCATCTCGCCGCAGGCCCGCGGCGAGGCACTGACGGTCGAGGAATTCGCACGGATCGCGGAGAACCGGGAGGCGGGAAAGTGACGGCTGCGGCGACGGTGACGGTACGGGTCCCGGCGAAGGTCAACGTCCAGCTGGCGGTCGGCGCCGCCCGCCCCGACGGCTTCCACGACCTCGCGAACGTCTTCCTCGCGGTCGGCCTCCACGACGAGGTCACCGCCACCCCCGCGGACACCCTGCGGATCACCGCCGAGGGCCACGACGTCGACCAGATCCCGCTGGACCGGACGAACCTGGCCGCCCGCGCCGCCGAACTCCTCGCCGCCCGCTACGGCCGCAGCCCCGACGTCCACCTCCACATCACCAAGGACATCCCGGTCGCCGGCGGCATGGCCGGCGGCAGCGCCGATGCCGCGGGCGCCCTGCTGGCCTGCGACACCCTCTGGTCCACCGGCGCCTCCCGCGACGAACTCCTGGACATCTGCGCCGAGTTGGGCAGCGACGTGCCGTTCAGCCTGGTCGGCGGCGCGGCCCTGGGCCGGGGCCGCGGCGAGCTGCTGACCCCGCTGCCCGTCGGCGGCGCCTTCCACTGGGTCTTCGCGGTCGCCGACGGCGGACTGTCCACCCCGGCCGTCTACCGCGAGTTCGACCGGCTGACGGAGGGGACGGACGTGCCCGAGCCCGAGGCCGCCCCCGAGCTGCTCGCCGCCCTCGCGAGTGGTGACGCCGGAGCCCTCGCCGCAGCCCTGGCCAACGACCTCCAGCCGGCGGCGCTCTCCCTGCGCCCGACCCTGGCCGCCACCCTCGACGCCGGCACCACGGCCGGCGCCCTGGCCTCCCTGGTCTCCGGCTCGGGGCCGACCACCGCCTTCCTGGTCAAGGACGCGGCGTCGGCCGAGGCCGTGGCGGCCGCACTGCTGGCATCGGGCACCTGCCGGGCGGCACGGGTGGCGGACTCGCCGGCGGCGGGGGCCACGGTCCTCCCGTAGGGGACGTACGAACAGATCCCCTGGGGAAGGATCACCTGCCGGCCGGGACCGCCGCCACGATTTCGATCTCGACGAGGGCCTCCGGCCGGAACAGGCGCGGCACCTCGAAGGTCATGCTGGTCGGCGGGGTGCCGGTGAGGAAGGCCCGGCGTACGCCGCCGTACTCCTCGATCCTGCCGATGTCCGTGAGGTACGTCCGGATGTTGATGACGTCGGCCAGGGTGGCCCCGTGCGCCCCGAGCAGCGCGTCGAGCGCCTCGAACACACCCCGCGACTGCTCGGCGAGGGTGTCGCCCTCGGCGGTCTGGCCGGAGACGAACAGCAGGGCGCTGCCGTCGGCGTGTTCGACGCGGGCGACCTGGGAGTAGTAGGGGTTGAGGGGCTGGGGTGCGGAGGCTGGACTGTTCAGGGTGACGTTCACGAGGCTCCTTCAGGAAAGGCGGATACGGGCAGCGGCTGCGGAGATGTCCGCGTGTGCCAGGGCCGGGTCGGCGGCAGCCTCGCGGTAGTGGTCCAACACGGCCTCCAGGGCGGGCAGCCGGGCGGCCGCCGTGGCGAGGCCCAGATCCTTCACGGCGAGCGCCGTGCCGAAGTGCGCGCCCTCGGCGAAGGCCCGGGCGACGGCTCCCCCGACCGGGCTGCCGGCGAGGGCGGTGCGTGCGGTGGCCCCGTCCACGCCGAGTGAGTCCGCCAGGCGCAGGGCCTCGGCCACCAGGGCGACCCCGCCGGTCATCGCCGCGTTGAGGACGAGCTTGAGGGCGGCGCCGGAGCCGAGGGGGCCGGTGCGGGTGATCCTGCCGAGCCGCCCGAGGATGTGCTCCACGCCGTCCGTGTCACCGCCGGCGAGGATGCCCAGCTCCCCGGCCGCCGCCTTGTCCGTGCTGCCCAGGACGGGCGCGTCGACGAGGGCGACGCCTCTCCCGAGCCGGGCGGCGAGTTCCCGTACGGCGTCCGGGCCCACCGTCGACATCTCGATCCACCGGGTGCCGGGGCGCAGGGCCGGCACGACGGCGTCCGCGACCGCGTCGAGCGCGGTCGGGTCGGCGAGCATCGTGATCACCGCGTCGGCCTCGCGGACCGCCCCCGCCGGGTCGGTGGCGAGCGCGGCGCCCTCGGCGACCAGCGGCCCGGCCTTCGCGCCGGTGCGGTTCCACACGGTCAACGGGTGACCTGCGGTGAGAAGTCGGCGGGCCATGGGGGCGCCCATGCGTCCGAGGCCCAGGAACGCGATCTGCTCCATGACGTTGACGCTAGGCGGGCCCATGTCATGCGACAAGCGAATGTCTAGCATGGCTGCCATCCCCAACTCGCATGATCCGGCCGGGACTCCGGATGTCTCCACCGTCTGGCTGCGCGTCTTCCTGGAGGTCGCCCGGCACGGTTCGTTCACCGTGGCCGCGCGGACGCTCGGCTGGACCCAGTCCGCGGTCTCCCGGCAGGTCGCCTCGCTGGAGGCGGCGCTGGGCGGCGGTCCGCTGTTCGACCGGCTGCCGCGCGGGGTAGGGCTCACGGAGGCCGGCCGGGCCCTCGTCCCGCACGCCGAGGCGGTCGCCCAGGCCCTGCACGACGCCGGGCAGGAGCTGTCGGCACTGCGCCAAGTGGCGGGCGGACGGCTGCGGTTCGGGGCGTTCGCCACGGCGGACGCGGCGCTCGTGCCGCACGCCCTTGCCGCGTTCCGCGCCCGCCACCCCCGCGTCCGGCTGTCCCGCGAGGAGGGGCTCACCCCTGCGCTCCTGGACCGGCTGGCCGCCGGCCACCTCGACCTGGCGGTCGTCTCGACGACGGGACGGGCGCCGCTGGAGTCGTACGAACTGCACCACCTGCTCGACGAGCCGCTGTACGTCGCCGTCCCCGCGGACCATCCCCTCGCCACCCGCGGGGGCCCGGTACGGCTCGGCCAACTCGCCGACGCCGACTGGATATCCGGCAGCTCGCGCCCCGAGGGGACCCTGCTGGACGCCGCCCTGCGCCAGGGCTTCAGGCCGCGCATCGCGCATGTCGTCAGCGAATGGACGGCCAAGCAGGGGTACGTCGCCGCCGGTCTCGGCGTCACCCTGGTGCCCGCCCTGGCCGCCGAGTCCGTACGCCCGGACATCGCCCTGCTACCGGTCCCCGACGAGGACATCCCGGCGCGGGCGGTGTACGCCGCCACGGCCCGGGGCCGGTCCCTGACCCCGTCTGCCGGGGCCTTCCTCACAGCGCTGCGGGAGGCGACGGCTCACATCCCCGCCCGCCAGAGGTCCGTCAGTGGGTGAGCTGCTCCAGGGCGGCCAGGGCCCGGTGGGCGTCGGCGTGGGGGACGAACAGGTGGTCGTGGTGGAAGCCGGCGACCACGTTGCAGCTGAGCCCGGCCTGGGCGAGGGCCTCGGCGAAGACCGCCGTGAGGCCGACCGCCTCAAGCGAGGAGTGCACGCGCAAGGTGAGCCAGCTGGCGATGTAGTCGTAGGCCAGGCCGGCCCGGTCGGCATCCTGTCTGTGCAGGACGAGGGTCAGTCCCTCCTCCTCGGCGACGGTGACGACGGGGCGGACGCCGGCGGGAATGCGGCCGTCGGGGGCGACGGTGAACACGTACTCCCCGGGGTTGAGCTGCGGGCTCATTCCGGCGAGCAGCTTGCGAAGGTCTTTCTCTCCTGCCATGGGGATCTCCTCGGGAGTCAGGCGGGTGTCGGGACGGTCCGCTGTGCGCAGGCACACGGCGGTCAGGGAAGCGGCGGACACAAGGGCCCAGGTGCCCTCCAGCATCAGGAAGCCCCAGGACCTCTGGCGCAATGCGAGCACCGCGAGGGTCGCCGAGCCCACGAGGTTCAGCGACAGGGCGGTGGGTGAGTCCGGGCGCAGGCGCCGGGTCTGACCGGCGACGAAGGCGATCAGGATGAGGAGGGAACCAGCGATTTCGACGAGATCGATGCGATGCATGGGTGCGCTGCGAGCCGTCTTTGCTGGGCCGGGTACGGCAACGCTCTCGTCCGGGGCAACGCCGGAACGGCGTCACCGCCGCGTACTCTAGCCCAGACGGCGCATACCTGACTCAGCCGGATGGCAGGAGCCGACGGCAGTTCTCATTCCAGTGCCGCATCAGGCGACGTTCGCCCGGTCGACCACGTTGCGTAGGCGTTCGTCGGCGGTGTGTTTGTTCCGTCAGACGATGTAGCGGCGGATCATGCCGCGCTGCTCCCTGACCACCAGGCGCGACACCGGGTCGGCGACCAAGGAGTCGGCCAGCTTGGCCAGGCTCCAGCCCGAAAACGGCAGACCGTGCTCGGCCGGCCTGGACCTTGGCGATCTTCTTGACCCCCTGCGGGGCCACGACGCGTCGGCGGGTCGGCGGCGGGCGCGATTCCCGCAGACGCCGCCCGCCCACGTGTCTCAAGTCCCGTGCAGTGCAGCGTCCTTGACGGCGCCGATGAACGACGACCAGGCCGTGGCGGGAAAGATTATGGCTGGCCCGTGCGGGTCCTTGGAGTCGCGGACGGGGACGATGCCGGGGAGGCCGTCGACGACCTCGACGCAGGAGCCGCCGTCACCATTGCTGTGGCTGCTCTTGCGCCAGTGAGCTGCGCTCAAGTCCAGGTGACTGCTTGCCATTTCGGTAGTCCTCCGCTGCCTGCTCGATCAACTTCAGAGACGCCTTCGGGGACAGGGCGGCGGCCCTGAGCCGATCGTATGCCTTGGCGTACTGTCGTACGATTCCAGGGTCATCGATGATGTGTCCGCTGTACATCCCCTCCGTGTACACGAGTGGCGGGGCGTCGCTGAAGCTCAGGATCTTGGTCATGCCCATCGTGAAGGGATGGACACCCGCATTCCACGGGAGGATTTGTGGAATGAAGCGGTGGTGCCGGGAGACGTCGAGAAGGTGGGCGAGTTGCTCGGCCATCTCGTCGGGGTCGAGAAGCGGCCGCCGCAGCACCAACTCGCTCATGATCAGCCAGTTCTCCGGGCTCTTGGGGTGCTGGTACAGCCAAGCGCGCTCCTGCCGGGCGGACAGCTTCTCCGCCACCTGCTCCTCTGGTGCGCATGGGTATGCCTGGCGAATGACCGCGCGGATGTACGGCTCAAGTTGCAGGGCGCCGGGGATCAGATCAGGAGCCCACTCCTCGACGTCTTGGGCACGCTCCTCCAACTCAAGGATTGCGGCGTAGTAGTCGGCGTGCCCCTTGTTCTTCGCCCTCCGCACGTCCTCGCAGCAGCGGCTGAAGAAGCCGTCCGTCTTGAGCACCTTGTCCACGTGCTCAGCCAGCTCCGGCGGCATGCGCCGTTCGCCGCGTTCGATCTCGCTGAGGTGGCTCTGCCCGAAGAAGCTGCCCTCGACCAACTGCTGGAGGGTGAGCCCGGCCAGCTCCCGCTGGTAGCGCAGTTCCTTGCCGTAGAAGGTGGGGACTCCGGCCGAGCCGTCGATGTCCTTACGTCGCGCCACGGTTCACCGCCGTACGTGTAGCTGATGCGCAGTCGTTGCGGGCGAGCCCCGGCGGTTCCCCGCATTTCCACAGCTCAACGCCGTGCATTCCCGACGCCGCGATCGGGAGCCCAACCCCCTTTCACGCTACGCCGCGTGACGTCACTGTGTGAGTGGTTCGTTGCCATGCGTACAGGAAGGTTCAGGGTTCCATGCCCCTTCACGACTCCACCCCCGACGACGTGCACGACAGCGCCGAGGAACTGCGTACCGCGCTCAAGGACAACGGCATCACGCTGCCCTCGCTCGGCGTCGATCTGCCCGGCTTCGCGGGCGGCTACGGCGTCCCGCTCGTCGCCCTCGGTAACTGCAACGCGGCCACGGCCCGCAAGCTCGCCGGCGTTCTGCGGAAGGCGGCCGCCCTGTGACGCACGCGGAACCCGGCGGCCGGCGCCGCCTCGTCCGGGCTGCCCGAGTGCCGCCCGGCCTGCTCCCGCTGTGCGGCGAGGGCAGCCAGCTCGTCCGGCCGTACGCGTGGGGGGCGGAGGCGGGGCAGGGCCCTGCGGATCACGACGCCAGACGGCGGGAGTTGGCGGAGTCCGTGCGGAGGCTCAATGCATGGTCGTCCGGCGGGGGCGGGCGAGGGTGACCTGAGGGCTTGTTACAGCTCATCGATCGCGGTCAGATCGAAGTCGACGGCGTAGGGCTTGTCGACCTTGATCCGGTCGCGGTAACGGCGAATCCCGATCACGCCATCACGAAGAGTGACCGCTCCGGTGCGCGTCGCCCCCGGCTGCTGCCAGTACTCCCGCCACCAGTTCTCCCGCTGCCACCGCGGGCCCGGCGCCGGTCGGGACGCAGCGGTCGGTCGCCGGGTCGTACTCGGTCATGATCACACCCGCGTGGTCGGTCGCCGGCTCCTCCAGCGTCACCGGACGCCCCGCGGTGCGCAGCGCGTCCGCCAGGTCGCGGGAGTACGAGGGCGCCACGATCGTGTCGCGGCTGCCGTGCACGAGATGCACCGGGACGGCCGGGTCCCGGCCCTCGGTGAGATCGGCGAGATCGGCGAGCGGGGCCGTGCCGGTGGTGCGTGCCGGCAGGTCGTACCGGCCGGCGATCCCGGCCACCGCGGCCGGCCGCCACCCGTCCGACAGCTCGGGCCGCAGCGCCACACCCAGCGCCGCCCCGGCCCCCGCGGACCAGCCGGCCAGCACCACCGACTCCCCGTCGCCGCCCAGCCCGGCCGCTTCCTTACGGGTGAAGGCCAGCGACGCGAGCAGCTGCGACCGGCCGCCGTCCGCCGCGTCCGACCGCCAGTCCGGGACCAGGACCAGAAGCCCGCGGGCCGCGGCGGTGCGGGCCAGGGGCGCCAGGACGTCCCGCTCGTCCGGGCCGATGCCGTGCCACAGCAGCACGGTCGGCAGCGGTCCGGCCGCCCCCGCCGGACGGTAGAGATCCAGCTGCTTGCCGTCCGGGCCGTAGACCAGCCCGCGTTCGGTCTCCACGGCCGTGCCCGCGCCAGGTGCCTCGGAATTCCCGGAAGTCATGGTGATCACGCTATCCAACCCGGCCGCGGCCCCTGCGCCGCTTTCCCTGTCCGGGTGCATCCGGACGCCGACTACGCTGGGAAGGTCGATCGACCCGAAGCGCAGGAGTGAGATGGCCGTCAACCTCGTCAATCTGGAAGCCGTCGGCAAGGTCTACGGGACCCGTGCCCTGCTCGACGGCGTTTCCCTCGGCGTCAACGAGGGGGACCGGATCGGCGTCGTCGGGCGCAACGGCGACGGCAAGACGACCCTGATCCGGCTCCTCGCCAAGCTGGAGGGCGCCGACGACGGCCGGGTCACGCACGCCGGCGGGCTGCGGCTGGGTGTGCTCACCCAGCACGACTCGCTCGACCCGGCCGCCACCATCCGGCACGAGGTGATCGGCGACCTCGCCGACCACGAATGGGCCGGCAACGCCAAGATCCGCGACGTGCTGACCGGTCTCTTCGGCGATCTGCACCTGCCCGGCTTCACCCACGGCCTGGACACCGTCATCGGGCCGCTGTCCGGCGGCGAGCGGCGCCGGATCGCGCTCGCCAAGCTGCTGATCGCCGAGCAGGACCTGATCGTCCTCGACGAGCCCACCAACCACCTCGACGTCGAGGGCATCTCCTGGCTGGCCCAGCACCTCCGGGCCCGGCGCTCGGCGCTGGTCGTCGTCACCCACGACCGCTGGTTCCTCGACCAGGTCTGCACCCGGATGTGGGACGTCCAGCGGGGCGCGGTGCACGAGTACGAGGGCGGCTACAGCGACTACGTCTTCGCCCGCGCCGAACGGGAGCGGATCGCGGCCAGCGAAGAGGCCAAGCGGCAGAACCTGATGCGCAAGGAGCTGGCGTGGCTGCGCCGCGGCGCCCCGGCCCGGACCAGCAAGCCGCGGTTCCGCATCGAGGCGGCCAACGAGCTGATCGCGGACGTGCCGCCGCCGCGGGACAGCGCCGAGCTGATGAAGTTCGCCAACTCCCGGCTGGGCAAGACCGTCTTCGACCTGGAGGATGTGACCGTCCAGGCCGGCCCGAAGGTGCTGCTCAAGCATCTGACCTGGCAGCTGGGCCCCGGCGACCGGATCGGCCTGGTCGGCGTCAACGGCGCGGGCAAGACCTCGCTGCTGCGGGCGCTGGCCGAGGCGGCCCGTACGTCGGGCGAGGCGCAGCCGGCCGGCGGCCGGATCGCCGTCGGCAAGACCGTGAAACTGGCCTACCTCTCGCAGGAGGTCGCCGAACTCGACCCGGACTGGCGGGTGCTGGAGGCCGTCCAGCGGGTCCGGGAACGCGTCGACCTGGGCAAGGGCCGGGAGATGACCGCCGGCCAGCTGTGCGAGAAGTTCGGCTTCACCAAGGAGAAGCAGTGGACGCCGGTCGGCGACCTCTCCGGCGGTGAGCGGCGCCGGCTACAGATCCTTCGGCTGCTGATGGACGAGCCCAACGTCCTCTTCCTCGACGAGCCCACCAACGACCTGGATATCGAGACGCTGACGCAGCTGGAGGACCTGCTCGACGGCTGGCCCGGCTCGCTGATCGTCATCAGCCACGACCGCTACTTCGTCGAGCGCACCACCGACCGGGTGTTCGCGCTGCTGGGCGACGCCACGCTGCGGATGCTGCCGCGCGGCCTGGACGAGTACCTGGAGCGCCGCCGGAAGGTCATCGAGGCCGCCACCCCGGCCCCCGCGCAGCCGGCCGCGGCGCCGAAGAAGGCCGCCGCGGTCAACCGCGCGGCTCAGAAGGAACTCCAGAAGATCGAGCGCCAGCTGGACAAGATCGGCGACAAGGAGGCGAAGCTGCACGCCCAGATCGCCGAGCACGCCACCGACTTCGAGAAGGTCGCCGGTCTCGACGCCCAGCTCCGCGAACTGACCTCCGAGCGGGACGAGTTGGAGATGCGCTGGCTGGAGCTGGCGGAGGAGGCGTAGGGGCGGGCAGCTGCGGTGGGCCGACGGCCCACCGCACCGGGCCCTCAGCCCAGCGGCTTGCGGACCTCGTTGCGGATCTTGCCCGCCTTGTCCGCGAACGCCTGGAGGTCGACGGACTGCGGGTCCTTGGACAGCTCCGCGGCGTCGGTCTGGGCGACGTTCACGGACGCGCTGGAGTCGGCCCCTATGCAGAAGGTCAGCGTGACCTTCTGCCCCATCTCCGTGCGCACGTCCACGCCACAAGTCAGCGGGGCCCCGCCGCCGCTCGGCGTGAACTTCTTCTCCGGCACCGCGACGACCGTCTTCCCGTCGCGCGTCATCCCCTGGATGGCGTGCTCGACGCTCGTCTCCGGGTCGTCTATGGAGCCGTACATCCCCAGCATCACCATCGACTTGGTCCCGCTGGTGTACTGCCCGCCGACCGTCCGTAGGCCGTGTTCGTTGGCCCCGTCGTGCGGCACCGCGCTGTCGGCCTGCTGGGAGATGTCCTTGGCGAGCTTGTACTCCCCGCCCGCCAGCGTCTGCGGCACCGTGATCCGGTACTTCGGGCCGCCGGAACCGCCCGAGCCGCCCCCGCGGAGCGCCACGGTCGACGCGATGCTCCCGACCACCAGCACACCGACGATCGCGCCGATGATTCCCCACACCTTTCCGCTCTTGTTGCGGGGCGGGGCCGGCGGCGGCACCATTCCGGGCCCGCCGTAACCGGGGTAGCCCTGCGGCGGCACCCCGTAAGGAGGCTGCGGCGGCGCTCCGTACGGGCCCTGTGCGGGGGCGTCGTAGGGCCCCTGCGGCGCGTACGGCCCCGGGGGCGGCGGTATCTGACCGCCCGGTACCTGGCCGCCCGGTACCTGCTGCGGATATCCGTAACCCGGCGCGCCCCCGAAGCCGTTGTGCGGCTGCTGCGGTGTACTCATGACTTTCCTTCGCTCACGTTTCGCCCCACCCCGGCATCGAACCGCGTGCCGTGTGCACCGCATGGAGCCGGTCGCCCCGTCCCCCGCCTGCTGACGTCAACTGTGGCACACGGCACCGACACCGCCCCGGAGGCGTCGCTCGCGCACGCCGGGGCCCGGGCGGAGTGTCTCGTTCAGGCGGCAATCGGCCCCGAATGGCCGGGATTCCAGCATTCCGGGGGGCTTCTGCCCGGTAGGGGGCGCGCGTCGGCAATCGAGCGTGTAGCTTCCCGGGGACGAACGGCCCGGCCGGTGCGCGCCGGGGCCGGGCGGAGGGAGGGGGTTGCTCTATGGGCGTGCGGCTCATGGTGGTCGACGATCACCGGCTGCTCGCGGAGGCGCTCGCCTCGGCGCTGAAGCTGCGCGGGCACCGGGTGCTGGCGGCCGCCGCGCCGAGTGCGGGGGCCGCGGAGCTGGTGGTGAGCCGGGCGCCCGAGGTGTGCCTGCTGGGGACCGCGGCACCCGCCCAGCCGGGCACCTTCGACCCGGTCGTACGGATCAAGAAGGAGCGGCCGCAGGTGGCGGTGGTGGTGCTGGGCCCGGTGCCCAGCCCGCGCGGGATCGCCGCGGCCTTCGCGGCCGGGGCGTCCGGGTACGTCCGCAACGACGAGCGGATCGAGGGCGTCGAGCGCGCCATGATGAAGGCCCGGGCGGGGGAGTCGGCGGTGTCGCCGCAGCTGCTCCAGCAGGCGTTCGAGGAGCTGCTGCACCCGGCGGCGCAGCCGGACGACGAGGGTGCGCGGCTGCTGGAACTGCTCACCCCGCGCGAGGTCGAGGTCCTGATGCGGGTCGCCGACGGTGAGGACACCCGGCTGATCGCGGCGGGGATGGACATCGCGCCGAGCACCGCGCGCACCCACGTCCAGCGGGTGCTGATGAAGCTGGAGGTCGGCTCCCGGCTGGAGGCGGCCGCGCTGGCGGCGCGTACCGGGCTGCTGGACCGGGCGGGCCGCGGACGCGCGGCCCGGACGACGGCGGGGACGGGGACGGCGGCGGGGACGGACGAACCGTCCCCGCCGCCGGTCTGAGCCCGGTCCTCCGGGGCAGCCGATCCGCCCGGGTCAGCCCTCGGCGGGCCCGTCGGCGGCCGCGGCCCGGAGTTCCTCGGCCGTGGGCGGCACGGTCGGCCGCAGTTTCAGCCAGACCAGGAAGAACACGCCGAGGGCGAGCATGCCCAGGCCCGTCCAGAGGTTGATGTTGATGTCCTGGGCCTTCTTGAGGTCCGCGTCGGAGGCGGTGATTCCGGCGATCGTGACGATCACGCCGTAGACGACGAACAGGCCGCCGATGATGCGCCGTACGTCGAAGAGCCGCGCGGCGGTCGCCGATGCGCGCTCCAGCTCCTCGACCTCGTGCTGGTGGTCACTCATGGTGGGTCAACTCCGCTGTTCGGGGCCGGTGTTCAGAAGGAGAACGGGACGTAGCAGACGGCGGCCAGGACGAGCGCCCCCCAGCCCAGCAGGGCCGGCCTGCGGTACCAGGCGTCGTCGCCCTCGGCGGGCAGCTCTTCCATGCCGGGGGACCGGGTGCCGTAGACCAGTCCGGCCAGGGACTCGGCGGGCTTGGGCTTGGTGACCATCGTGACCACGACCATCACCAGCGCGCCGACGACGAACGCGACGATCGACGAGACGAAGTTGGCGCCCTGGTCGGAGGGGATCGTGATGATGCCCTGCTTGTAGAACCAGAAGTAGTTGACCATGGCGGCGGCGGTGCCGGAGAGCAGTCCCCAGAAGCCGGCGGCGGCGCTGGTCCGCTTCCAGAACATGCCGATGATGAACACCACGAACAGCGGGACGTTGAAGAAGGAGAACAGCGTCTGGAGGTAGTTCATGATGTTGCTGAAGGACGAGGCGATGAAGGCGGTGCCCATGCCGATCAGCACGCCGACCGCGGTGACCACGCGTCCGGTCCGGAGGTAGTACGCGTCCTCCCGGCCCTTCTTCAGGTACGCGGCCCAGATGTCGTTGGTGAAGACCGTGTTGAAGGACGACACGTTGGCCGCCATGCCGGCCATGAAGGCGGCGAGCAGACCGGTGACGGCGATGCCGAGGACGCCGTTGGGGAGCAGGTCGCGCATCAGGACCGGGATCGCGTCGTTGTACTGCAGCCCGTCCTTGCTCTTGCCCAGCGTCGGCTCCATGACCAGCGCGATCAGGCCGGGCACGACGACGACCATGGGTATGAAGATCTTCGGGAAGGCGGCGATCAGCGGGGTGCGCTTGGCGGCCGAGAGGTTCTTCGCGGACAGCGCGCGCTGCACCTCGGCGAAGTTGGTGGTCCAGTAGCCGAAGCTCATCACGAAGCCGAGGCCGAGGACGATGGTCAGCCAGTTGGCGCCCAGCGGGTTGCCCTCGCCGATGCCGGTGCCCTTCCAGGCGGTCAGGAACGCGTCACCGTGCGAGGAGGTCAGTGAGTCGGTCAGGCCGTGCCAGCCGCCGACGCGCTTGAGGCCGACGACGGTCAGCGGGATCAGCGCGGCGAGGATGACGAAGAACTGCAGCACCTCGTTGTAGATCGCCGAGGACAGCCCGCCGATGGTGATGTACGCCAGCACGAAGAAGCCGGCGACGACGATCGCCACCCACTGCGGCCAGCCGAGCAGCGCCTGCAGCACGATCGCCATCGCGTAGAGGTTGACGCCCGCGATGAGCACGGACGAGACCGCGAAGATGACCGACGACAGCAGGTGCGAGGACGGGCCGAAGCGGTGCAGCAGGAACTCCGGCACCGAGCGGACCTTGGAGCCGTAGTAGAACGGCATCATCACCAGGCCCAGGAAGACCATCGCCGGGATGGCGCCGATCCAGTACCAGTGGACGGTGTAGGCGCCGTACTGCGCGCCGTTGGCGGCCATCCCGAGGATCTCGGTGGCGCCGAGGTTGGCGGCGACGAAGGCCAGACCGGTGACCCAGGCAGGCAGGGACCGCCCGGAGAGGAAGAAGTCCAGGCTCGTCCTCACGCTGCGCTTGGCCGCGAAGCCGATACCGAGGACGACGACGAAGTAGAGGGCCAGGATCGTGTAGTCGAGCCCGTTGGTGGGCAGCCGTAGCCCTTCGGCCAGATTGATCATGTCGTAGCTCGCTTCTTTGCGTGCGGCGGGTGCGGGCGGTCGGAACGCACAGAAAGCTACGCTCGGGCGGTCAGAAACTGAACACTTTTGTTTGTTTCAGTTGTTGGATCGTGATGAGGAGGGGGCATATGCCCCGCTTCTGCTGCCACTGCAGGCTTCCGTGGTGGCTCGCTTCGGCGTTGACGCCGCTGTTTACTTGTGCTTCATTGTGTTTGTTTGTGTTTGGTCGGTGAGGTGAGGAGCCCCCGGGTGAAGAAGACGACGACGCGGCTCGCGGACGGCCGGGAGCTGATCTACTACGACTCGCGCGACGACGCCGTACGCGACACCCTCGACCGACGCCCCCTCGACCCGGTCGCCACCGCCGCCGAGATCCGCGCCGACCGCCTCCTCGGCGACCACGTCGCCATCGCCTCCCACCGCCAGGCCCGCACCTACCACCCGCCGGCCGACGAATGCCCGCTGTGCCCCTCACGCGAAGGCCGGCACTCCGAGATCCCCGCCGCCGACTACGACGTCGCCGTCTTCGAGAACCGCTTCCCCTCCCTCGCCGGGGACCGCGGCCGCTGCGAGGTCGTCTGCTTCACCCCCGACCACGACGCCTCGTTCGCCGACCTCACCGAGGACCAGGCCGCCCTGGTCCTCGCCGCCTGGACCGACCGCACCGCCGAACTCTCCCAACTCCCCGGCGTGGAGCAGGTCTTCTGCTTCGAGAACCGCGGCGCGGAGATCGGCGTCACCCTCGGCCACCCGCACGGCCAGATCTACGCCTACCCCTTCGTCACCCCGCGCACCGAACGGATGCTGCGCTCGCTCACCGCCCACCGCGAGGCCACCGGACGCAACCTCTTCGACGACGTCCTCGACGACGAACGGGCCGACGGCCGCCGCATCGTCCTCGACGGCGACCACTGGCTGGCGTTCGTCCCGTACGCCGCCCACTGGCCCTACGAGGTGCACCTCTACCCCAAGCGCCGGGTCCCCGACCTGCTCGCCCTCGACGACGCCGCCCGCGCCGAATTCCCCCGGCTCTACCTGGAACTCCTGCGGCGCTTCGACCGGATCTTCGACACCGGCGCCGGCGCCCCGCCGACCCCCTACATCGCCGCCTGGCACCAGGCCCCGCACAGCCCCGCACAGCGCGCGGACTTCGCCCTCCACCTTGAGCTTTTCACCATTCGCCGGACTTCCGGCAAGCTGAAGTTCCTCGCGGGTTCCGAATCCGGCATGAACGTGTTCATCAACGACGTGCCGCCGGAAGCCGCGGCCGAGCGACTGCGAGAGGTAGCGAGCAAGCCATGAGCAAGTACCTGGTGACGGGCGGGGCGGGTTATGTCGGAAGTGTGGTGGCCCAGCACCTGCTGGAGGCCGGCCACACCGTGACCGTGCTCGACAACCTCTCCACCGGCTTCCGGGCCGGCGTCCCCGCGGGCGCCGACTTCATCGAGGGCGACATCCGCGACGCGGCCAAGTGGCTGGACTCCTCCTACGACGCGGTCCTCCACTTCGCCGCGTTCTCCCAGGTCGGCGAGTCCGTCGTCAAGCCCGAGAAGTACTGGGACAACAACGTCGGCGGCACCATGGCCCTGCTGGCGGCGATGCGCACGGCCGGTGTGCGCAAGCTGGTCTTCTCCTCCACCGCCGCCACCTACGGCGAGCCGGTGAACACCCCCATCACCGAGACCGACCCGACCGCCCCCACGTCCCCCTACGGCGCCAGCAAGCTCGCCGTCGACCACATGATCAGCGGCGAGGCCACCGCCCACGGCCTGGCCGCGGTCTCGCTGCGCTACTTCAACGTCGCCGGCGCCTACGGCAGCTGCGGCGAGCGCCACGACCCCGAGTCGCACCTCATCCCGCTCGTCCTCCAGGTCGCCCAGGGCCGGCGCGAGGCGATCTCCGTCTACGGCGACGACTACCCCACCCCCGACGGCACCTGCGTCCGCGACTACATCCACGTCGCCGACCTGGCCGAGGCCCACCTCCTCGCCCTGGACGCCGCCACCGCCGGCGAGCACCTGATCTGCAACCTCGGCAACGGCAACGGCTTCTCCGTCCGCGAGGTCATCGAGACCGTGCGCAAGGTCACCGGCCACCCCATCCCCGAGATCACCGCCCCGCGCCGTGGCGGCGACCCGGCCGTCCTGGTGGCCTCCGCCAGGACCGCCGCCGACCGCCTCGGCTGGCAGCCCCGCCGCGCCGACCTCGCGGGCATCGTCGCCGACGCCTGGGCGTTCGCGCAGAGCCTCGACCACACCAGCTAGCCGCACCGGACGAAGGAGTCCCGATGGCAGGTCACCGAGCCGCCACCCCGACCACCACCGGGCGCCCGCACGGCGCCCGGCACACCGCGGACCAATTCACCGCGGTGTACGGCGCCGCCCCCACGGGAATCTGGGCGGCGCCCGGCCGGGTCAACCTGATCGGTGAACACACCGACTACAACGACGGTTTCGTGATGCCACTGGCACTCCCGCACACCACCCTCGCCGCCGCAGCACCCCGCACCGACGGGGTGTTGCGGCTGCACTCCGGCGGCGCCGACGGCGGCATCGTCGAACTCCGCATCGACGACCTGCGCCCCACCGCCCAGGGAAGCTGGGCCGCCTACCCGGCCGGCATCGTCTGGGCGATGCGGGAGGCCGGACTGCCCGTCGGCGGCGCCGACCTGCACTACGACAGCACGGTGCCCACCGGCGCCGGACTGTCCTCCTCCGCCGCCTTGGAGGTCGCCACCGCGCTCGCCCTCAACGACCTCTACGCCCTCGGCCTCCCGCCGCAGCAGCTGGCCCGGATCGCCCAGCGGGCCGAGAACGCCTTCGTCGGCGTGCCCTGCGGGATCATGGACCAGACCGCCGCGGCCTGCTGCACCGAAGGCCACGCCCTGTTCCTCGACACCCGCGACCTGACCCACCGCCAGGTGCCGTTCGACCTCGCGGGGGAGGGGCTGCGGCTGCTGGTGGTCGACACCCGGGTGAAGCACGAACTGGGGGACGGCGCGTACGCGGAGCGGCGCGCCGGCTGCGAGCGCGGTGCGCGGGCGCTCGGTGTACAGGCCCTGCGCGATGTGAGCGCCGCGCACCTCCCCGAGGCCCTCGCGCAGCTCGCCGACGACCCCGGCACGCAGGCCCTGGTCCGCCACATCGTCACCGAGAACCAGCGGGTCGAAGAGGTCATCGCCTGCCTGGACGCCGGCCGCACCCGCGCCATCGGCCCGCTGCTGACCGCCGGCCACGCCTCGCTCCGCGACGACTTCAAGATCTCCTGTCCGGAACTCGACCTCGCCGTCGACACCGCCCTCGCCGCCGGCGCCCTCGGGGCCCGGATGACCGGCGGCGGCTTCGGCGGCTCGGCGATCGTCCTCGTCGAGGAACCGGCCGCCCACGGGGTCGGCACGGCCGTCACCGCGGCCTTCGCGGCCGCCGGGCACCCCGAACCGCGGATCTTCGAAGCCGTGCCCAGCGCCGGAGCACACCGTCTCCAGTAGGGCGCGACCGGCAGCGCGCGGCCACCGGGACGTCACCAAAAGGACGGCCCGAGACAGCAGTTTGGCCATTCACCTTCCCTCGCCGCGGCCCGTCCGTACCCTGAGATCCTGCACCGGTGGGGGCCGGTGCTGATCAGGGGGCGAGACCGTTCGGGTACGGCGCCCGGGGTGGGGTAGTCATGTCGGCACGGCGGCGGCCGGGCGGCTGAGGCGATCTTCAATCCGGGCGTCGTGCCCGCTATGGTCCGTTCACCGAGACAGGGGGTCTCTGTGCAACGCATCCGGGTTCTGGTGGTCGACGACCACCGCATCTTCGCCGAATCCCTGGCAGCCGCGCTCGCCGCGGAGCAGGACGTGGACGTCGCGGCCGCGGGCAGCGCCCCGGCCGCCCTGCGCAACCTCGACCGGGCGGTCACCGACGGCCGCCGCTTCGACGTGCTGCTCGCCGACGCCGACCTGGCCGCACCGCTGCTCGCGGTCCCGGCACAAGGCGCGGCCCGTGAGCCGACCGTCCCGCGCAGCTGCCCGCGGGACGGCATAGCGCTGGTCTCCGGCCTGCGCACCAGCCACCCGTACCTGCGCACGGTCGTCGTCGCCGACCGCGACGACCCGCGCCGGGCGGCCGCCGCCCTGCAGGCCGGAGCGTCCGGCTGGGTCGCCAAGGACTGCTCGCTGTCCCGGCTGCTCGCCGTGATCCGCGGCGTACTGCGTGACGAAACGCATCTGCCGCCGGCGCTGCTGACCGGTGTCCTGCGCGAGCTGACGGCCGCCCGCAAGCACCGTTCGGAGAGCGAGCGGCTGGTCGAGTCGCTCACCCCGCGCGAACGCGAGGTGCTCCGCTGCATGGTGGCCGGCCTGGGCCGCAAGGCCGTCGCCGAGCGGCTGTTCCTCTCCCCGCACACGGTCCGCACCCACATGCAGAACGTGCTCGGCAAGCTGGGGGTCCACTCGACCCTCGCCGCGGTGGCGCTGGCGCGCCGGGCGGGGGTGGGGCCGGTAGAACTGGAACCGGTCACGGCGGTGCCGTAGGCGATGCGCCGCACGTACCCGGCTGCGGCGCCGTGGTCGTTGCTCGCCGTTGCGCTGTGCGGCGCTCCCGCGGGTAGCCGTCCGCGGCGCCGCGCGGCTTCTCGCCGTTGCGCGCCTCGCGGCGCCGCGTACGTCGTCACCCGCGGCGGAAGGCCACGTACGTGGGGGCTCAGACACCCACCAGCACCGCGACGCCGCGCGGCGGCAGCGTGATCCGCTCCACGGGTCCGGCCGGCGCCCCGTCCGGGCGGGCCAGCGCGTCCCGGTGCGGCCGCGGAAGGGCAACGTCCGCGGCCTCCGCGCCGTGGTTGAGGAGGAAGAGGTAGCGCACGTCGGTGCCCTCCCGGACGGTGGCCTGGACGGCGGGCGGGAGGCCCGGCAGGACGGGGGCGACGCCTGCCTCCGCCCGTACGTCGTCGAGCACGGCCCTCAGCAGCGCGGGGTCGAGGCGGGTCGCGACGTACCACGCCGTGCCCCGGCCGTGGGCGTGGCGGGTGACGGCGGGGCGTCCGGCGAGGTCGCCGTCGGTGAAGCGGGCCAGGGCTTGTGCTCCTTCGAGGTCGACGGACTCCGACCACAGGTCCGCGCGGCCGGTGTACGCGCCGTCGCCGACACCCACGGTGCGGCCCGTGTCCAAGGGCCAGAACTCCTCCACACGCAGGCCCAGCAGCTCCCGTAGCGGCCCGGGGTACCCGCCCGGGTGGACGCGGTCGTGCGCGTCGACGATGCCGGAGAAGAACGAGACCAGCAGCCGCCCGCCGTCGCGCACGTAGTCGGCCAGCCGCTCCGCGTCCTGTTCGGTCAGCAGGTAGAGGTTGGGGACGACGACCAGGCGGTAGCCGGTCAGGTCGCGTTGCGGTGGGATGACGTCGCAGGCCACGCCGGCCTCGAACAGCGGCCGGTAGTGGTCCAGGGCGATCCGGGAGTGGTCCAGCGCGGTGGACGGTTTGGAGTCCAGCTCCAGCGCCCACCAGCTGTGCCAGTCCGCCAGCAGCGCCACCTCGGCCCGGGAGCGGGTCCCCTCGATGCCGGGGACGGCCGCCAGTTCCCGTCCGAGTGCGGTGATCTCGCGGAAGATCCGGGTGCCGGTCCCGCCGTGCGGGACCATCGCGGAGTGGAACTTCTCGGCGCCGCCGAGCGACTGCCGCCACTGGAAGAACAGCACCGCGTCCGCGCCCTGGGCGACGGCCTGCCAGCTCCACAGCCGCATCGCACCGGGCGGCTTCGGGCCGTTGCGGGGCCGCCAGTTGACCGCGCTCGGTGCCTGCTCCAGCAGCAGCCAGGGCTGCCCGGACCGCGCCGACCGCATCAGGTCGAAGACGTAGCCGGCCCGGACGTGGTCGTCGGCGGCGTACGGGTCCTGGTAGAAGTCCAGCGCCATCGCGTCCATATGGGGCGCCCAGGCGAACGCGTCCACCGGTTTGTGCTGGGGCATCAGGTTGGTGGTGACGGGAATCGTCGGGGTCAGCCGGTTCAGGACCGCCTTTTCGGCCATATAGCAGGCGCGCAGCGCCTCGTCGCCGAACCGCAGGTAGTCCAGCTGCTGGGCGGGATTGGGGAAGGTGGGCGCGGTGCGCGGGGGCAGTACCTCGTCGAAGTCGGAGTAGCCCTGCGACCAGAAGGCCGTCGACCAGGCCGCGTTGAGCGCGTCGATGCCGTCGTAGCGGGTACGCAGCCAGCGCCGGAAGTCCGCGGCCGACACGTCGCAGAAGCACTGCCGGGTGTGGCAGCCGTACTCGTTGCCGACGTGCCACATGGCCAGCGCCGGATGGTCCGCGTAGCGGGTGGCGAGCTGTTCGACGAGGCGTACGGCGTGCGCGCGGTAGACGGGGCTGGAGGGGCAGTAGTGCTGCCGGCCGCCGGGCCAGCGGCGCTGCCCGTCCGGGCCCTCGGGCAGGATCTCGGGGTGCGCGCGGGACAGCCAGGGGGGTGGTGAGGCGGTCATCGTCGCCAGGCAGACGGCGATGCCTGCGCCCGCCAGCCCGTCCATGACCCGGTCGAACCACCCGAAGTCCCATTGCCCTGGCCGGGGTTCGACCTTCGCCCAGGAGAAGATCCCGGCGGTGACCATGGTGACGTGGGCCGCCTTCATCAGCTCCAGGTCCTCGGCCCACACCTCCTCGGGCCACTGCTCGGGGTTGTAGTCGCCGCCGAAATGGATGCCCATCGCTCCCCCTACGGGTCGAGGCTCGGTCGGGCCGGTCCGCGGCCCGCGGGCGCCCGGGACCGATGTCCCGGTCAGGACGAGTTCTTGTACACGCTCCAGCCGCCGTCCACGACGAGGCTCGCGCCGGTGACGAACGACGCCTCGGGGGAGAGCAGGAAGGTGATCGCGGCGGCGATCTCCTCGGGCCGCCCCAGGCGCCGTGCGGCCGTCTCCGCGGCGGCGGCCTGCCGTTCCTCCTCGCCGATCCCGTCCCAGGCCGCGGTCAGGACGGGGCCCGGCAGCACGCAGTTGACCCGTACCTCCGGCCCGTATTCGACGGCCAGTTGGCGGCCCAGTCCGGTCAGCCCGGCCTTCGCCGCCGCGTAGGCGGGCCGGCCCGGCAGTCCCACCAGGGCGTGCACGGACGAGGTCAGCACCACCGCGCCGTGCCGCTCCCGCAGGTCCGCGAGGGCGGCGCGCACGCCGAGGAACGAGCCGGTCAGGTTCACCGCGAGCTGCCGCTCCCAGTCGGCGAGCGGGGTGCGGTCGGCCGGCGCCACGTACGGCAGGTAGGCGTTGCTGACCAGCCCGTCCACCGGGCCGTAGCGGCGCCGCGCGGCCTCGACGGCCCGCTGCCAGTCGGCCTCGCCCGCCACGTCGCCGTGCTCGAACGAGGCCCGGCCGCCGGCCGCGCGGATCCGCCGGGCGAGGTGCTCGCCGCGGGCGTCGTCGATGTCGAGCAGCAGTACGCCGGCGCCCTCGGCGGCCAGCCGGTCGGCGGTGGCCGCCCCGATGCCGGCGGCGGCCCCGGACACCACGACCGTACGGCCCTCGAACCGCCTGCCGTACGGGCCGCCGGGCCGGTGCGGTGCGCGCTGCTGGCTCATGGCGCGATCCAAGTGCACAACGGGAGCTGCGGGCAAGGGGACGGGGTGCGGAGGGGGCGCATGCTGAATTAGGGGGCGCACAATGCGGGTTTACGCGCCCCCAAATACCGAAGGCGGGCGGCTCGCCGGGGCGTCGGCGACCGCCTATCCCGGGGTGTTGTCGAACGGCCCGGTCAGCTTCCGTAGCAGCCCGGCCAGTTCGCCGCGCTGCTGACGGGAGAGTTCGGCCAGGATGGCGCGTTCCTGCACCAGCAGTCCGGCCAGCGACTGGTCGGCCTTGTCGCGGCCCTCCGGAGTCAGCCTGACCAGCACTCCGCGCCGGTCGCTGGGGTCGGGCAGCCGCTCGACGAGGTTCTTCTTGGCGAGCCGGTCGATGCGGTTGGTCATCGTCCCCGAGGTGACCAGCGTCTGCGTCAGCAGCGCTCCGGGGGAGAGCTGATACGGCGCCCCGGCCCGGCGCAGCGCCGTCAGGACGTCGAACTCCCAGGGCTCCAGGCCCACCTCGGCGAACGCGATGCGGCGGGCCCGGTCGAGGTGTCTGGCCAGCCTGGAGACGCGGCTGAGGACCTCAAGCGGTTCCACGTCGAGGTCCGGGCGCTCCCGGCGCCATGCTGCGACCAGTCGGTCGACCTCGTCCTCCATGACGATCAGTGTAGAGGGTCTGTCGACATGAAGTCTCTTGACGTCGAGATATATTTCGCTGGACTATGGGGCATCGTCGGCGGAGGCTCGGTTTCCGGCCGCCACGGCCCGAACCGGACCTGCGCCATCCGACCGTTCGCCAGCCCTGTGCCAGCCCTGCACGACGAAAGGGTTATGAACATGCACGACGCACCGACCTGGGATCCGCAGCAGTACCTCCGCCACTCCGGGCACCGCACCCGCCCCTTCCTCGACCTGCTCGCCCGGATACCGGAACTGCCCCGCCGGGACCTCCCCGCCCGCATCGCCGACCTCGGCTGCGGCCCAGGCAACGTCACCACCCAGCTCACCCTCCGCTGGCCCGACGCGCACATCACCGGATACGACAACTCCCCCGAGATGCTCAAGGAGGCCGAGACCCACGCCGGACCCACCCCGGGCGGCGGCCACCTCGACTTCGCCCCCGCCGACGCCGCCGACTGGACCCCCGACGAGCCCTTCGACCTGATCGTTTCCAACGCGGCACTGCAATGGGTTCCCAACCACCCCGAATCCCTGCCGCGCTGGATAGACGCCCTCACCCCCGGCGGCACCCTCGCCTTCCAGGTCCCCGGCAACTTCACCTCGCCCAGCCACGCCCTCCTGGGCGAGCTGTGCGACGCCCCCCAGTGGCGCGAACGCCTCCCCACCCACGGCCGGCGCTTCATCCACATCCTCGAACCCGCCGCCTACCTGGAACGCCTCACCGACCTCGGCTGCAGCGCCGACGTCTGGGAAACCACCTACGTCCAGCTCCTGCAGGGCGAGGACCCGGTCCTCGACTGGGTCAAGGGCACCGCCCTGCGCCCCGTCCTGACCGCCCTGGAAGACGACCCCGGGGCGCGCGAGGCATTCCTCGCCGAATACCGCGACGCCCTCCGCAAGGCCTACCCCACCGGCCCCCACGGCACCGTCTTCCCCTTCCGCCGCATCTTTGCGGTGGCCCGGAAGCCAGCGGCCTGACCCGGGCCCGTGCCTACCGGCCTCGGACACACCAGCTCGCCCGCCAGCCTGGGGAGGCACGGCAAGCCCGCTGGTTCGAGGCCGGCACGGCTCAGGGGGTACGGCCCGGGCCGGCGACCAGAACGCGGATCACGCCGCCGTCGATCACGTAGCGGACCCGGTAGCCGCCGAGGCGCAGGCGACGGGCCTCGGGCCCGTAGGGCGCCGATCCCGCCGGGCGAGGGCCATCGGCGAGGGTCAGTTCTTCCGGTGCCCGATCAGCCGCGGCTTCTGCTCCAGGCCGTCCAGGCCGTGCCAGGCCAGGTTGACCAGATGGGCGGCGACCTCGGCCTTCTTCGGCTTGCGGACGTCGAGCCACCACTGGCCGGTCAGGGCCACCATGCCGACCAGGGCCTGGGCGTAGAGCGGGGCCAGCTTCGGGTCGAAACCGCGGGCCTTGAACTCCAGGCCGAGGATGTCCTCCACCTGTGTGGCGATATCGCTGATCAGCGACGCGAAGGTGCCCGTCGACTGGGCGACGGGCGAGTCCCGGACCAGGATGCGGAACCCGTCGGTGTACCTCTCGATGTAGTCGAGCAGCGCGAACGCGGCCTGTTCGAGGAGCTCCCGGGGATGGCCGGCGGTCAGCGCGCCGGTCACCATGTCCAGCAGCTGACGCATCTCGCGGTCCACCACCACCGCGTACAGCCCCTCCTTGCCGCCGAAGTGCTCGTACACCACCGGCTTGGAGACCCCCGCCTTCGCGGCGATCTCCTCCACCGACGTGCCCTCGAAGCCGCGCTCGGCGAAGAGCGTGCGACCGATGTCCAGCAGCTGCTCACGGCGCTCCGCCCCGGTCATCCGGACCCTGCGCGCCCGCCGCGTCCCCGCGACGGCGGAAGACTTGCTCTTGCTGCTGCTCGTACTGCTGCTGTCGTCGATCGCCACCCGTCAATGATGCCTTCCCCCGTCACCGCCGTGGGCTACCCCACAGCAGCGGTCTCCTTGCGCCGGGCCTCGATGCGCGACGCGTTCGGCCAGCGCACGTCGTACACCCAGCCCGCCTTCTCGAACCAGCGGATCAGCCGGGCACTGGAATCCAGCTGCCCCTTCAGCACGCCGTGCCGGGCGCACGTCGGATCCGCATGGTGCAGGTTGTGCCAGGACTCCCCGCAGGACAGCACCGCCAGCCACCACACGTTGCCGGAGCGGTCGCGGGACTTGAACGGGCGCTTGCCGACCGCGTGGCAGATGGAGTTGATCGACCACGTCACGTGATGCAGCAGCGCCACCCGGACCAGCGAACCCCAGAAGAACGCGGTGGCCGCACCCTGCCACGACCACGTCACCAGCCCGCCCACCAGCGGCGGGATCAGCAGCGACACCGTCGTCCACAGCACGAACTGCCGCGAGACCGCCCGGACCGCGTCGTCCTTGATCAGATCCGGCGCGTACTTGTGCTGTGGCGTCTGCTCCTCGTCGAACATCCAGCCGATGTGCGCCCACCACAGGCCCTTCATCAGCGCCGGCACCGTCTCACCGAACCGCCACGGAGAGTGCGGATCACCCTCCGCGTCGGAGAACTTGTGGTGCTTGCGGTGATCCGCCACCCAGCGGACCAGCGGGCCCTCCACCGCCAGCGACCCCATGATCGCCAGCGCGATCCGCAACGGACGCTTCGCCTTGAAAGCTCCATGCGTGAAATAACGGTGGTAACCGATCGTGATGCCATGGCACCCGATGAAATACATCGCCGTCATCAACGCCAGATCCAGCCAGCTCACCCCCCAGCCCCAGGCCAGCGGCACCGAGGCCACCAGCGCCACGAACGGGACGGTGATGAACAGCAGCAGCGTGATCTGTTCCAGTGACCGGCGCTGCTCGCCACCCAGCGTCGCGGACGGCATCGGCCCACCGGGCCGCCCGGGCGAACCGGCGGAAAGTGGCGGATCTTCTACGGCTTCAGGACCTGTGCTCATGGTGTCCCTCGTCGGGGGCTCGGGGGCACGGCTACGGCCTACGGGACCGTAACCTACGGTCTCGTAAGTATGGCAGCGACACCGCCACGGGCAAGGCTGTGACAGGCCCCACACCACCTCCCGCCATGGATGCCCACCCATCGGACGGTGTGATCCGCCGACAGTGGGCAGTCCTATCCTGGGGACGTCGGACAGCGCGGTCCGCAACCCGCCCGCATCAGACCTGCCCACGCGTCGCCCCCACCACCTCCCCGCGAGCCGCGGAGCGACGCCCCTGATCGCCGCAAGGAGCAGCACCAGTGAGCAGTGCCGACAACACCCCCGTCGAGACCGCGACCACCGAGCCCACCGAGGCCGCCGGCGTCGCCCTGCGCGCCGACATCCGACGCCTCGGCGACCTCCTCGGCGAGACCCTCGTCCGGCAGGAAGGCCCCGAGCTCCTCGACCTCGTCGAGCGGGTACGCGCCCTGACCCGCTCCGACGGCGAGGCCGCCGCCCGCCTCCTCGGCGACACCGACCTGGCCACCGCCGCCAAGCTCGTCCGCGCCTTCTCCACCTACTTCCACCTCGCCAACGTCACCGAGCAGGTCCACCGCGGCCGCGAGCTGCGCGCCAAGCGCGCCGCAGAGGGCAGCATCCTCGCCCGCACCGCCGACATGCTGAAGGACGCCGACCCCGAGCACCTCCGGGCCACCGCCCGCCACCTCGGCGTACGCCCCGTCTTCACCGCCCACCCCACCGAGGCCGCCCGCCGCTCCGTCCTCACCAAGCTCCGCAAGGTCGCCGAGCTGCTCGACCGGACCGACGCCACCGAACGGCGCCGCACCGACCTCCGCCTCGCCGAGAGCATCGACCTCATCTGGCAGACCGACGAACTCCGCGTCGCCCGCCCCGAGCCCACCGACGAGGCCCGCAACGCCATCTACTACCTCGACGAGCTCGCCCGCGGCGCCGTCGGCGACGTCCTCGAAGACCTCGCCGCCGAGCTCGAACGCGCCGGCTCCCCGCTGCCCCCCGGCACCCGCCCGCTCACCTTCGGCACCTGGATCGGCGGCGACCGCGACGGCAACCCCAACGTCACCCCCCAGGTCACCTGGGACGTACTGATCCTCCAGCACGAGCACGGCATCACCGACGCCCTCGAACACGTCGACGAGCTGCGCGGCGCCCTGTCCAACTCCATCCGCAACTGCGGCGCCACCGACGAACTGCTGGAATCCCTCCAGCGCGACCTCGACGTCCTCCCCGAGATCAGCCCCCGCTACAAGCGCCTCAACGCCGAAGAGCCCTACCGCCTCAAGGCCACCTGCATCCGCCAGAAGCTCATCAACACCCGCGAGCGGCTCGCTGGCGACACCCCGCACGTCCCCGGCCGCGACTACCTCGGCACCCCCGAGCTCCTCGACGACCTCACGCTCCTGCAGAGCTCCCTGCGCGAACACCGCGGCGGCCTGGTCGCCGACGGCCACCTCGAACGCACCATCCGCACCATCGGCGCCTTCGGCCTCCAGCTCGCCACCATGGACGTCCGCGAGCACGCCGACGCCCACCACCACACCCTCGGCCAGCTCTTCGACCGCCTCGGCGAGGAATCCTGGCGCTACGCCGACATGCCGCGCGACTACCGCCGCAAGCTCCTCGCCAAGGAACTCCGCTCCCGGCGGCCGCTCGCCCCCACCCCGGCGCCCCTCGACGAAGCCGGCGCCAAGACCCTCGGCGTCTTCCGCACCATCCTCAAGGCCAAGGACACCTTCGGCCCCGAGGTCATCGAGTCCTACATCATCTCCATGTGCCAGGGCTCCGACGACGTCTTCGCCGCCGCCGTCCTCGCCCGCGAGGCCGGCCTCATCGACCTGCACGCCGGCTGGGCCAAGATCGGCATCGTCCCGCTCCTCGAAACCACCGACGAGCTCAAGATCGCCGACCAGCTCCTCGACGAAATGCTCGCCGACCCCTCCTACCGGCGCCTGGTCGCCCTCCGCGGCGACGTCCAGGAGGTCATGCTCGGTTACTCCGACTCCTCCAAGTTCGGCGGCATCACCACCTCCCAGTGGGAGATCCACCGCGCCCAGCGACTCCTCCGCGACGTCGCCCACCGGCACGGCGTCCGCCTTCGCCTCTTCCACGGCCGCGGCGGCACCGTCGGCCGCGGCGGCGGCCCCTCCCACGACGCGATCCTCGCCCAGCCCTACGGCACCCTCGAAGGCGAGATCAAGGTCACCGAACAGGGCGAGGTCATCTCCGACAAGTACCTCATCCCGTCCCTCGCCCGGGAAAACCTCGAACTGACCGTCGCGGCCACCCTCCAGGCCTCCGCCCTGCACACCGCACCGCGCCAGTCCGACGAGGCCCTCGCCCGCTGGGACGCGGCCATGGAAACCGTCTCCGAAGCCGCCCACGGCGCCTACCGCCGCCTCGTCGAGGACCCCGACCTCCCGGCCTACTTCTTCGCCTCCACCCCCGTCGACCAGCTCGCCGAACTGCACCTCGGCTCCCGGCCCTCCCGCCGCCCCGACTCCGGCGCCGGCCTCGACGGCCTCCGCGCCATCCCGTGGGTCTTCGGCTGGACCCAGTCCCGGCAGATCGTCCCCGGCTGGTACGGCGTCGGCACCGGCCTCAAGGCCGCCCGCGAAGCCGGCCTCGACACCGTCCTCGACGAAATGCACGAGCACTGGCACTTCTTCCGCAACTTCCTGTCCAACGTCGAAATGACGCTGGCCAAGACAGACCTGCGGATCGCCCAGCACTACGTCGACACCCTCGTGCCCGACGAACTGAAGCACGTCTTCGACGTCATCAAGGCCGAACACGAACTCACCGTCGCCGAAGTCCTCCGCATCACCGGCGAAAAGGAACTGCTCGACGCCAGCCCCGTCCTCAAGCAGACCTTCCACATCCGCGACGCCTACCTCGACCCGATCTCCTACCTCCAGGTCTCCCTCCTCCACCGCCAGCGCACCGCCGCCGAACGCGGCGAGGAGCCCGACCCCGTCCTCGCCCGCGCCCTCCTCCTCACCGTCAACGGCGTCGCCGCCGGCCTCCGCAACACCGGCTGACCCGCCACACCCCACACAAACGGCGGCGGCCGGCCCCTTCCCCGAAGGAGCCGGCCGCCGCCGTATCACTTCCCGCGCACTACATCGCCGCGAACGCCGCCCCCAGCAACGCCGCCCCCAACAACCCCATCACCCACGCCGTACGCCGCAACCGCATCCCCCCGGCCACCACCAGCGCCGCCAGCAACAACGCCCCCGCAAGCGGCACCCACGCATGCAGCACCCCCGCCGGCCCCGTCCGCACCGCACGCGACGTCCCCGGCTTCAGCACCACCTCGACCCGCTCACCCTTCTCCGGCGCCACCGCCTGCGCGACCGACACCCGAGGCCGCGGCCGACCCGTCCCCGCCAACGGCACGAACGGACCCGAACACCGCTCACCCGCACACGCCGACACCGTCAGCATGCCGCGCTCCCGCCCCTTGACCAGCATCGCGTACCGCGCCGTGTCCCACGACGTCCACACCCCCGCCACCAGCAACAGCAACGCCAGCAGCCCCATCAACCCCGTCCGGGCGACCAACAGCACCCCGTAGGAGCTCTCACCGAGCCGCCGCCAACGACTGCGTCTGACCGAACGGGTGCGCGTACTGCTCTTGGGCATGGCCGCGATCCTTGGCCATCCACCAGCACCCGGTCAACCTCCGGAAACAGTTCGTCAGCCCCTGCCCCGACCCGTCCCCTTCAGGCACTCGGTCACGAGTTGTACGTACCCTGCGCCCGCTCCAGACCGTCCACGATCAACGTCTCCACCGCATCCGCAGCACGATCCACGAAATAGTCCAACTCCCGCCGCTCCGCCGACGAAAAGTCCTTCAGCACGAAATCCGCCACCGGCATACGACCCGGCGGACGCCCGATCCCGAACCGCACCCGGTGATACTCCGCACCCAACGACTTCGTGATCGACTTCAAACCGTTGTGACCGTTGTCACCCCCGCCCAGCTTCAGCCGCAGCGCACCGTAATCAATGTCCAACTCATCATGAATCGCCACCACATGCGCCACCGGCACCTTGAAGAAATCCCGCAACGCGGTCGTCGGCCCACCCGACAGATTCATGAACGACAACGGCTTCGCCACCACCACACGGCGGCTCGACAACCCCGGCGCACCCAACCGGCCCTCCACCACCTGAGCCCGCGCCTTGTGCGCCTTGAAACGGCCCCCCATCCGCTCCGCCAACAGATCCGCCACCATGAAACCGACGTTGTGCCGATTACCCGCGTACTCCGCACCCGGATTACCGAGACCCACCACCAGCCACGGGCTGTCCACGTCCGCCATCTGCACCCTCCTCCAACGGCACGACCGCCGCCCCACGCCAACGGCACGGGACGACGGTCACCAAAAGAATCACCAGGGCACACCGGCCCCGGCAGCGAATCAGGCCTCGGCGCCCTCGGCCTCGGCACCCGCCTCGGCCGGAGCCTCCGCCTGCGCCGCCACGACCTGCAGAACGACGGTCTCGTCCTCAACGGCCAGCGACACACCCGACGGCAGCGCGATGTCCTTCGCCAGCACCGACGTACCCGCGTCCAGACCGGCGATCGACACCGTCACCGACTCCGGAATGTGCGTCGCCTCGGCCTCGACCGGCAGCGTGTTCAGCACGTGCTCCAGCAGGTTGCCACCCGGAGCCAGCTCACCCTCGGTCTGGATCGGCAGCTCGACCGTGACCTTCTCGCCCTTCTTCACGGCCAGGAAGTCCACGTGCACCAGGAACCGGCGGATCGCCTCACGCTGCACATCCTTGGGGATGACCAGCTCGCTCTTGCCGTCGAACTCCAGACGGATCAGCGCGTTCGGCGTCTTCAGCGCCATCATCAGCGCGTGGCTGTCGATCGCCACGTGCTTCGGCTCCGCACCGTGACCGTAAATGACCGCCGGAACCTTCGCCTCACGACGCAGACGGCGAGCCGCACCCTTACCGAAGTCGTCCCGCACCTCAGCGGAAAGCTTCACCTCAGCCATGACAGCACTCCTCGTATCTCAGCAACATCTGGTGGGCGTCACCCGGCCCACGACAGACCAGCTACGAAGAGCGCGTCGATAACGGACAACCACCAAAAAAGGCGGCCTCCCTCGCCGAGCAACTCCACGAGTCTACCCGGCAGGAAGGCCGCCCCAAAATGGATCTCACACGACCCGCGGAGGCAAGGACCTACCCCACCCCACGGACGCCGACGATCACCACACTCACTGCTCCTCGAAGAGGCTCGTCACCGAACCGTCCTCGAACACCTCACGGATCGCCCGGGCGATCGTCGGCGCCATCGACAGCACCGTGATCTTGTCCAGCTCCAGCTCCGAAGGCGTCGGCAGCGTATTCGTGAACACGAACTCACTCACCTTCGAATTCTTCAACCGATCCGCCGCCGGACCCGACAGCACACCATGCGTCGCCGTCACGATCACATCCGACGCGCCATTCGCGAACAGCGCATCCGCTGCCGCGCAGATCGTGCCACCGGTGTCGATCATGTCGTCGACCAGGACGCAGACCCGGCCCTTCACATCACCGACGACCTCGTGCACCGTGACCTGATTCGCGACGTCCTTGTCCCGCCGCTTGTGCACGATCGCCAGCGGCGCGCCCAGACGGTCACACCAACGGTCCGCCACCCGCACCCGGCCGGCATCCGGCGAGACCACGGTCAGCTTGTCCCGGTCCACCTTCGCGCCGACGTAATCCGCCAGCACCGGCAGCGCAAAAAGATGATCCACCGGGCCGTCGAAGAAACCCATGATCTGATCCGTGTGCAGATCCACCGTCACCACACGGTCCGCACCCGCGGTCTTCATCAAATCCGCGATCAGCCGCGCCGAAATCGGCTCACGACCACGGTGCTTCTTGTCCTGACGCGCATAACCGTAGAACGGCACGATCACGGTGATGCTGCGGGCCGACGCCCGCTTCAACGCATCAATCATGATCAGCTGCTCCATGATCCACTTATTGATCGGAGCCGTGTGGCTCTGAATCAAAAAGCAATCCGCGCCACGCGCCGACTCCTGATAGCGGACATAGATCTCACCGTTGGCGAAGTCAAAAGCCTTCGTCGGGACCAGGCCGACACCCAGCTGATGCGCGACCTCCTCCGCCAGCTCGGGGTGGGCGCGGCCGGAGAAGAGCATCAGCTTCTTCTCGCCGGTCGTCTTGATCCCGGTCACAGCAAATCTCCTCGAATCACAGTTTGCGTGCGCTCATCACGGTACGCCCCGCACGGCGCACCCGGTTGCACGATCACTGCTCGCCCTCGGACTCCCGGCGAGCAGCCGCAGCAGCCTGCGCGGCGGCACTTCCAGGCCGCTTACGCGCGACCCAACCCTCGATATTCCGCTGCTGGCCACGCGCGACCGCCAGCGAACCCGGGGGCACATCCTTGGTGATGACCGAGCCCGCCGCCGTATAAGCGCCGTCCCCGATCGTGACAGGAGCCACAAACATGTTGTCCGACCCCGTCCTGCAATGCGAACCAACGGTCGTGTGGTGCTTCGCCTCACCGTCATAGTTCACGAACACACTCGCCGCACCGATATTGGTGAACTCACCAATGGTCGCATCCCCCACATACGAAAGATGCGGCACCTTCGTGCCCTCACCCACCGACGCGTTCTTCATCTCCACATACGCGCCGGCCTTCGACCGCGGACCAAGATCCGTACCCGGCCGCAGATACGCATAGGGACCCACATTCGCGCCCACACCGATACGCGCACCCTCGGCCACCGTGAACGACACCACCGCACCCTCACCCACCGACGTATCCGTCAGCCGGGAATGCGGCCCCACCTCGGCACCCGACGCCACATGCGTCGCACCCATCAGCTGCGTACCCGGGTGCACCGTCACGTCCTGCTCGAACGACACCGACACATCCACGAACGTCGACGCCGGATCCACCACCGTCACACCCGCCAGCATCGCCCGCTCCAGCAACCGCTCGTTCAGCAGCCGCCGCGCCTCCGCCAACTGCACCCGGTTGTTGATCCCCAGGATCTCCCGGTGATCCCCCGCCACCGCGGCCCCCACCCGGTGCCCCGCCTCACGCACGATCCCCAGCACATCCGTGAGGTACTCCTCACCCTGGCTGTTGTCCGTCCGCACCTTCCCCAGCGCATCCACCAGCAGCCGGGCATCGAAGGCGAACACCCCCGAATTGATCTCCCGGATCGCCCGCTGCGCCTCCGACGCGTCCTTGTGCTCGACGATCGCCGTCACCGCGCCCGACGCCGCGTCCCGCACGATGCGCCCGTAACCGGTCGCGTCCGGCACCTCCGCCGACAGCACCGTCACCGCGTTCCCGTCCGCCGCGTGCGTCTCACCGAGCCGCCGCAGCGTCTCCCCGGTCAGCAGCGGCGTGTCACCGCAGACCACGATCACCGTGCCGTCGAGCACGACACCACTGTCACTCAGTTCCTCCAGCGCCGTACGGACCGCATGCCCGGTACCCCGCTGCTCGTGCTGGACGGCGGTCCGCACCCCGGGATCGACCTCGGAGAGGTGCGCCCGCACCTGCTCCCGGGCATGGCCGACGACCACGACGAGGTGCTCGGGGTCGAGCTCACGGGAGGCGGCGACGACATGGCCGACGAGGGAGCGGCCGCAGAGTGCGTGCAGGACCTTGGGGGTCGCCGACTTCATGCGGGTACCTTCACCCGCTGCGAGAACGACGACGGCTGCCGGGCGGTTGGCGCTCACGGGGATGCCCTTCGGCTTCTTGGCTACTTCGGGTGGTGGTCACCCGAAGGATACCGGGGCGTATTGCGGGTGAAACGACGACGGGTCCTGATCTTGCGATCAGGACCCGAACTTTGCTTGCTCCCCCGCGAGGATTCGAACCTCGACCTGCGAAGACCAAAACTTCGTGTGCTGCCTGGTTACACCACGGGGGACAGTGCGTCAGACCATACCCGACGCACCGGTGGCTGTGGGCTCTGATAGCCCGGTCACAATGCCGGACCACCAGCCTTCGATGCGGCGGTAGAGGTCAGCGCACCGGAGCACGCGGACGACGAAGCAGCCGCGGTAGTCGTCGCTCACGTTCTTGCGCACCGTTTTGGGGTTGTGCCGCTTGAGGACCGTCTTGCACAGGTCGGCTACGCCGATGCCCACCAGGTCCGCCCAGTACTGCTCGGCGCTTGCCACGTCGGCAGACTCGTGGATCATCAGGTTGAAGCGCAGGTGCTCGCGCTCGACGCCGAGCAATGTCAGCCAGGCCAGATAGACCTTGATCATGCCTGGGTCGCTGTTGACGAAGATGACCCGCTCTCTCCGCTGGTACGGCTTGCTCTTGCTCCCCTCCGACCAGTACAGGCCCACGCCGATCAGGAACAGCTCCCGCTCGGTGAGTGTGCCGATCTCCGCGGCCGCCTCCGCCTTCGTCTGTGCAATCGCCTGATCTCGCGCTTCCCGGTACGGCGCCCACCGCGCCTCGCGCATCTGGTGCATGGCCTCGGGCGACTTCTGGGGTTTGGGCAGATCGCGCACCCAGAGCGACACCGAGCTCTTGGCGACGCCCAGCTCGGCCACGATCTCGTCGTAGGTGCGGCCCTGCTTGGGCAGCTCGCGGGCCTTCGCTCGTAGGTCGTCCTTGGCGTTCGGGCGTTTGGTCCACTCCGGAGGCGGCTCGCCCTCCAGGAGGCGGGTCAGTGCGGCGTCGGTCAGGGGGAGGGGTAGCCGGTCGCGGATCTGGCGGCGGCTGAGGCCGGCTCGGCGGAGGGTGACGGCTTGGCGGCGTAACGCTTCGTAGTCGTACGGGGTCCGTTGGGTGTTCGGCATGGGAACAGGATTGCGGGACACGACACGCCAGAGTGTCGAAAACGTGGGCGATTCAACAGTTCGAGGGATAACCGAGGGTAAGGCTGATATCCGGGCGGGCGGGCGTCCATAACAGGGCGGAGGAAGGGGGGAGGGCCCCCGTAGTCTGGTCGGTATGACCGCGACGGGGGCAAGTGAAGGTGTGGGCGCGCGGGGTGCGCCGATAGGTGGGCCGTGGTGGTGGGCGCGGCGGCGCAGCGCCGTACTGGACGCGTTTTTGGCGGCCGCTTCGACGGTGGAGTGCCTGTTCGAGGGCGTGAGTTTTGCGCATGAGGCGCATCTGCCGGAGCTGCTGGGTGCGCTGCTCGGTCTGTTGGTGGGGCCGGTGTTGCTGGTGCGGCGCCGGTGGCCCGTGGTGGTGGTGCTGGTCTCGATAGCGGTGATGCCCGCGGAGATGGGCGGGCTGCTGAGTGTGGTGGGGCTGTACACGCTCGCCGCGTCGGATGTGCCGCGGCGGATCACCGCGCTGCTGGCCGGTATGACGGTGACGGGGACGTTGGTGACGACGTTCCTCACCATGCGGCAGGACATCGCGTCGCAGCCGGACTTCAATCCGCCGGTGTGGCTGGTGCCGGTGATGGCGCTGGCGCTGGGTGTGGTGCTGACGGCGCCGCCGGTGCTGTGGGGTCTGTACATCGGTGCGCGGCGGCGGCTGGTGGAGAGTCTGCGGGAGCGTGCGGACGGTCTGGAGCGTGAGCTGTCGCTGTTGGCGGACCGGGCCGAGGAGCGGGCGGAGTGGGCCCGTAACGAGGAGCGGACGCGGATCGCGCGGGAGATGCACGATGTGGTCGCGCACCGGGTGAGTCTGATGGTGGTGCATGCGGCGGCGCTGCAGGCGGTGGCGTTGAAGGACCCGGAGAAGGCGTCGAAGAATGCGGCGCTGGTGGGGGACATGGGCCGGCAGGCGCTGACGGAGCTGCGGGAGATGCTGGGCGTGCTGCGGACGGCCGAGGGGTCGGCGGCGCGGGGGGCCGCGGGGGCGGATGTGCCGGAGCGGCTGGCGGCGGTGGCGTCGCGGGTGCGGTCGCAGGAGGCGGCCGAGGGGGAGCGGGTTCCGGGTCGGGATGGTTCCGCCGGGGAGGCGTCGTCGGCGGAGGGGGATCCGGACGGGCCGTGTCTGGATGATCTGGGGGATCTGGTGGGGCAGTCCCGGGCGGCCGGGATGGTGGTGGAGCTGTCGGTGGACGGCGATGGCGGCGATGGCGGTGACGATGCGGAGTCGTGTCGTCCGCGTTATGGGGCGCGGGTGGAGCGGACGGTGTACCGGGTGGTGCAGGAGGCGCTGACGAACGTCCACAAGCATGCGCCGGGTGCCCGGACGCGGGTGCGTCTGGCGCATCGCGAGGGGGAGTTGGCGGTGCAGGTGGAGAACGGTCCGTGTGACGGCGGGGCGGCGGACGCCGGTCTGCCCAGTGGCGGCAATGGTCTGGTCGGTATGCGGGAGCGGGTCACGGCGCTGGGCGGTGTCTTCGTGTCGGGGCCGACGGACGCCGGGGGTTTCCGTGTCTCGGCCGTGCTGCCGACGCCTCAGCCCGCTTCCCAGGCCGCGGGCTGACCGTAAGCCCTTTTTCCCGTTTCCAGGGCTGCGGGCTGATCCGTAAGCCCGCTTCCCAGGCCGCGGGCTGATCCGTAAGCCCGTTTCCCGGGCTGTGGGCTGGCCTCTGGGCCCGCTCCCCGGGCCGCGGGCTGTCCCGTAGGCCCGCTCCCCAGGTCGCGGCCGCGGGCTGTCCCGTAGTCCCTGGCTTCGCCTCGGGGCTGTCCCTTGCGCCGTAGGCGGTCGGGCATCGTGCGGCGCGGTGGGTCAGTCGGTGCCGTGCGTCGAGAGTCGGCTCGGCCGGGTGCCGAGTACGAGTGTGCCCAGTGCCGTGTCGATGTCCGCGCCGAGGTACCAGTCGCCGGTGGGGTCGAGGCTGTAGACGCGGCCTTCGGCGTCGATGGCGAGGGTGGCCTGGGAGTGGACGCCGTCGTGGGTGGTGAGTTCTTCGCGGCCGAGAGGGGCGACGTCGGTGGCGAGGGCGCGGCCGAGGTCGCCGAGGGTGCGGGCGAGGTGGAGGCCGTGCAGGGGGTCGATGACGAAGGGGGCGGGGGCGATGTGGCGGCCGGGTCCGGGGCCGGCGATGTGCAGGCCGCCGAATTCGGCCCAGGCTTCGACGGCGGCGGGGAAGACGGTGTGGCGGTGGCCGGCGGGGGAGGTGTGGGCGCGGAGGGTGTCGGCCCAGTGTTCGGCCTGCTTTATGTCCCAGCGGCCGGGTTGCCAGCCGGCTTCCTGGAGGGCGACGTCGACGGCGGCGGGGAACCGGGTGGAGTCGGTGCGGCCGGGGCCGGGGGCCCGGTCGTGGGTGGCGTCGCGGGGGCCGGGGGTGCGCGGGTCGGGGGTGGTGGGCGGCATGTGGCGGTTCAGCTCCCTGTGGGCGTCGCGCCGATCGGCATGACGCCGAAGTGGGCGAGGAGGGCGTCGCAGGAGCGGCAGGGTGGGGCGTAGCTGCCGTGCTGGGGGTCGCCGTCCTCGCGGATGTGGCGTGCGGTGATCTTGGAGTGTTTCAGGGAGCGGCGGGCTTCGCCGTTGGTGAGGGGCTTGCGGGAGGCGCGTTTGCCGCGGTTGGCCTCGACGGCGGTGAGGTGGCGGGAGAGCAGCACGGCTTCGGGACATCGTCCGGTGAAGCGTTCGCGCTGTGCGGTGGGGAGGGTGTCGAGGAAGTCCTGGACGAGGGGGTGCAGCGGCGGGGGCTGTTCGGCCTTGCTGGCGGTGCAGGTGAGGGTGTTTCCGCGTACGGACAGGGCGGCGCCGATGGTGGGGAGGATGCCGTCGCGGCGGTGGTGCAGTGTGGGCGGGCGGTGGGTGTCGGCGGTGCCGCTCCAGCCGATGCGGGGGTCGCCGGTGCCGGTGCCGGTGCCGTGGCGTGCCGTGGTGCTCATCCGTGGTGCTTTCCCTCCCTGCAAACCCCCCGGTTGCGGGGTCAGCCTGCCAAATGTGCTGGGTGTTCCGGTAGTCGGACGGCCTGTCGCAGTGATCACGAGGGGCTGACGGGTTGTCGGCCGGGGGTCAACGGGGCTGGTGGGCGGGGTGGTGTGCGCGGTCCGGGGGTGGTGCGCCGGTGGGTGACGCCGGTGTGTCGCGGGGCTGACGGGCGGGGGGCGTTCGGGCGGAGGGTTGGGTTCCGCGGGGGCGGAGGTGTGGTGTCGGGGGCCCGGTGGGGGCGCTGACGTGCGGGGGCGGGGGCGGCGGTGGGTGTTGCGGTACGGCATAGGCTGTGCCCCAAAGCCAGCTTCAGCCAGGGGGCAACCGCGATGACGACAGGTCGGCCAGGGCTGGGGGTTCCACCCGGCCCCCAGGCGGCGGGACATGCCGCGCCACCGAATGCGGCCTATGCCGGACAGGTCGTGCATTTTCCGGATCCGGTGCGTGCCGCGCGGTATCCCGCGGGGGTGCGGATGGACGGGAGGGGCTTCCCGGAGTTCACGCCGTACGCCCGGGCGGCGGCGGAGATCGCCGAGCCGCCGGAGGGTTTCGGGGTCGACGAGCTGAGGCTGACGGACTACGTGTCGGCGAACGCGGCGCTGCATGCGCAGGGGCACGAGCTGTGGATAGATGTCCCGTCGGTGGCCACGCCGCACGGCTGGACCTGGCACCACGTGGCGGGTACGCGGCGGATGGAGCTGATCCCCGTCGAGGTGAAGGCGTTGTTGCGGCATCACGGCGGGCTGGCGACGGCGGCGGTGGCGCACGACAAGCGCGGGACGCGGCCGTTGCAGGAGACCCGGCCGGCGCACTTCGGGCTGCCGCACCGTGATCTGTCCGTGGGTGAGGAGCAGGTGGTCCAGGCCGAGGAGGCGCTGGGGTGCCGGTTGCCGGGTGCGTACCGGTCGTTCTTGAAGGCGGCGGGTGGCTGTGCGCCGGTGGGTGCGGCGCTGGACGCGGAGCTGGGGCTGCTGCTGGACCAGCCGTTCTTCACGGTGCGGGACGACGCTGCGGTCAACGACCTGGTGTACGTGAACAAGTGTCTGCGGGACCACTTCACCAAGGACTATCTGGGGGTGGCGTTCGCGCAGGGCGGTGTGGTCGCGGTGAAGGTGCGCGGTGAGGGGCGGGGGTCGGTGTGGTTCTGCCCGTACGACGATGCGCGGGACCGGGACGGCTGGACGGTGCAGGAGCGGGTGGAGCGGTTGTTGTTGCCGTGCGGGGCGGATTTCGACGCGTTCCTGCAGCGGTTGGCGGGTAATCCGCCGGAGCTGGAGACGGTGGCGAATCTGATGGTGGACGGCGGTTTCGCGCAGGCCGTCGCGGTGGGGGGCTGATCGCGGTGGTGACGTTCGCGCAGGCGCAGGAGCGCGCCGAGCGGTGGGTGAACGGCGAGGTGCCGGCGGAGCTCCACCGTGAGGTGCGGGTGCGGGAGTTCGACCTGGGTTTCGTGGCCTGGGCGGAGGACCGTGAGGGGGGTCCGGCGTCGGAGGGCGGCCGGGCCCGGATGGTGATCGCGCGGGACAGCGGGGAGACCACGCTGTGGCCGGGGCTGCCGGTGGGCGAGGTGATCCGGCGTTACGAGGAGGAGTACGGCACGGCGGTGGACGGCGGGTACGGCGCGGCCGAGCCGCCGCCGCAGCGGATCGATCTGGAGGCCACGTCGTTCCTGCTGACGCCGCCGGAGTGGCTGCAGGAGGCGGCGGACTCGCGCGGCATCCCGGACCGGCGCGCCGGCGCGGGGACTTCGGGGAATGCGGGGGATCCGGGAGAGGGCACTGGCGCCGGTTCCGGCCCGGCGGCCCCGGCGGCCCCGTCGGTGCCGCAACAGGCCTCCGCGCCGGAGCAGGTGGCGGCCCCGGCCGCCTCGCCTGCCCCCGCTCCCGCCGCGGGTGCTGTCGATGACACCCCTTGGGCGGCGGCGGACACGACCCATTCCGACGTGGGGGGCGAGGACCGTTCGGTGGGGCTGCCGGCGACGGTCTTCGCGCCGCCGCTGGCCGGTAGTGACGAGGAGGACGCCCCGGCGGCGCCGCGGGTGCGGCCGGACGCCAAGACCGAACTCCTGCAGGGCGGCAGCCAGTTGCCGCGTACCCAGGTCGCGCCCGCACTGGACCTGCCGTCCGGCCAGGCCGGCGGGCCCGGTGGCGCGCCGCTGCCGCCGATGCCGTCCGCGCCGCCGGCCGTTCCGGGGCTGCCGGATCTGCCGCCGCCGTCGGGGCCGCCGGTCGCGGACGTCCCCCCGCCGCCCGGTGTCGCCGTGCCGGGTGCTCCCGGTCCGGCCGCGCCCCCGCCCGCCCCGCCCGCCCCGCAGGGCGCGGAGGGTGCGGCGGGCGGCACCGGCAAGGCCGACGCGGGCCCGTCCGGTGGGCCCGCGGCGTCCGGGCCGGGCGCGTCCGGTGCTCCGGCCGGTGGTTACGTGCCGACGCAGCTGGTCTCCCAGCTGGATACGGACGGTCTCGATCTGAGCGCGGTGGACGGGCCGGGCGGCGCGGACCGGCCCGGTGGCCCCGAGGGGCCCGGTGCCGGCGGTCCCGGCGGTGGGGTGCATGCCGCGGCGACGATGCTCGCCGACGGGGCGTCGCTGCAGGATCTCGTGGGTGCCGGCGGTCCGGGTGCCGGCGGCCCGGCGGGGGCGGGGCCGGGTGTGCCGCCGCCGCCCGCGCCTCCGGGCGTACCCGGTGCGCCCAAGCCGCCCGGCCCGCCGGGGAGGCCTGGTCAGGGGACATCCGGCGCGCAGGGCGGACAGGGTGCGCCGGGCGGTCCGCCGCCGCCCCCGCCGCCGCCCGCCACGGGCGGCACCTCCGGTGGTGGGGTGCATGCCGCGGCGACGATGCTGGCCAGCGGTGCCGCACTGCCCGGTGGTCCGGGCGGTCCCGGTGGCCCGGGTGCGCCCGTCGCGCCGCCGGCCGCCGGTCCCGGTGTTCCGCCGCCCGGTGTGCCGGGTCCGCCGCAGGGGCAGCCCGCCCCGCCCGGCCCCCCGCCCGGTGTGCCGGGCCCCGGTGGCGCGGCTCCCGGTGCGTACGGCTATCCGCCGGCGCCCGGTGGTCAGCCGACGGTCGGCCCGGGCTACATGGCGGTGCTGAGCTATCGCGCCCCGGACGGTTCGGAGCAGAAGATCGTGCGCCGTTCGGCGCCGGGTACGCCGCATCCGGAGTGGCAGCTGCTGCACGAGCTGCGCGGGATGAACGTCCCGCCGCAGCAGGTGCTGGAGCTGCACACCGAGCTGGAGTGCTGTGATCTGCCGGGCGGCTACTGCGCGCGGATGATCCGGGACAACTGGCCGCAGGTGCGGATCAGCCACACCGCCGCGTACGGCCGGGACCACGCCTCGCGCCAGCAGGGCGTGCGGCATCTCGTCGAGCACCAGGGTGAGTTGCACCAGGTCGCGGACGGTCCGGCGCGGCCGGCGCCGGTGCGGGTGCCGTTGCCGCACCCGTCGCAGGTGCAGCCGGTGCCGCCGGTTCCGCCGCAGGCGATCGGGCAGGAGCTGGAGCAGTCCTTCGGGCCGCAGGGCATCTTCCGGTTCGACCAGCGGGCGGTGTCCCGGCACGGTGTGCCCGACGTGGTGGCGCAGATGCTGGTGTGGGCCGGGCTGCCGGTGGACTTCGGGCCGTTCTTCTGGGCGCAGGCGCAGCCGGGCCGCCCGGTGCCGACGCTGGCGGAGCTGGCGGCGGAGCGCGGGGTGCAGCCGGCGTCGGACGCCGGGTCGTATCTGGTGATGGGCAACGACTTCGGGCGTCAGCTGTGCGTCCAGTACGGGACCGCGAACATCGTGGCGGTGCCGATGGAGGCCGGTCCGGGCGGTCAGCCGGCCGCGCCGCAGTTCGTGAACTCCGGGCTGCCGGAGTTCGTGCGCTGTCTGGCGATGCTGGGCCGGATGTGGCGGCTGCGGTACGGGCTCACGCCGGAGCAGGCGGGCCGCTGGACGGTGGACTTCCAGGCGCAGCTGGTGGCGCTGGATCCGCCGGCGCTCGGTTCGCCGGAGACCTGGTGGTCGGTGCTGCTGGAGCAGATGTGGGACGGCCTGCTGTAGCGGTTGCGCCCCCGGGGCCTGCTGTAGCGGTTGCGTCCCGGGGGTCGGCAGTGGCGGTTGCGCTTCCCGGGGGGCTGCTGTAGCGGAGGCGCGGGCCGGCTGCCTGCCGTAGGGGGCCGGTCGGCGGAACGGCCTGCCCCGGGGGCGGGACGGGGGCGCTCGACCTGCGGGCCGGGCCGGGGGAGCCGACCATGCCTGTATGGGCCGTCCGATACCCCCGTCGTGGCCGTCGTCGTGGCCTGCCTCGTCGACGACGCTGTACCGGGCGCGGCGGCCGCCGTGGTGGCACCGGCGGCGGATCGGCCGTTCGCTGCCGGGGCGGCGCCCGCCGCGGCGCCGTGGGAGCGGGTCCCGGCTGTCCTGGCTGCGCTGGCTGCTGGTGGCGCTGCTGGTGCTGGTGCTGCTGGTGGTGGCGGGCGGGGCGGGGCTGTACGTGCGGGAGGGGCGGCGGCTGCAGCACGTCGCTGCGCTGGGCGAGTACGCGGGGCGGCCGGCGGCGGGCCGGGGCACGAACTGGCTGCTGGTCGGTTCGGACAGCCGTGCCGAGCTGACCCCGGAGCAGCGCCGGGAGCTGCACGTCGGCCACAACGAGGTGCGGAACACCGACACGATCATGGTGCTGCACTACGGCGAGCACGGCCCGTCGCTGGTCAGCCTGCCGCGGGACAGTTACGTCCCGGTGCCGGGGTACGGCAGCCGGAAGATCAACGAGGCGTATGCGGACGGTGGCCCGCGGCTGCTCACCCGGACGGTGGAGCAGGCGACCGGGCTGCGGATCGACCGGTATGCGGAGATCAACTTCTTGGGGCTGGTGCGGGTGGTGGACGCGTTGCCGGACGGCGTACGGCTGTGTCTGGAGAGGCCGCTGCGGGACGAGAGGTCGGGGGCGGACTTCCCGGCGGGCTGCCGGCGGATGAACGGCACCGAGGCGCTGGCGTACGTCCGGGCGCGGTATGCCGACCCGCAGGGTGACCTCGGACGGGTGAAGCGGCAGCGCGAGCTGATCGGTGCGCTGGCGGACGGGATGACGGACTCCCGGGTGCTGCTCGATCCGTTCCGGCTGCGGCAGGTGCTGGACGTGTCGGTGGCGGCGCTGAGGGTGGATCAGCAGGCCGGAATGGCACAGTTGCTGGACATGGGCTGGGCGATGAAGCGGATCGCGGGCGGGAGCGGGACGGCGACGACGGTGCCGGTGCGGCAGCCGGGGGTGATGGTGGCCGGGGCCGGGTCGGTACTGCTGTGGGACGAAAACGGGGCGAGCCGGCTGTTCCGGGCCTTGCGCCACGATGATCCAATTCCGACTTCTGTCGATAAATAACGCATCCTGGTGCAGTGGGCCGCGAGGGTGCCGTCGCCGGCCGGTCCGAGGAGAAGTGCGCGCAACTGCACAGAGGGGCTTGAGGGATGAGTGCATCGGTTTCGCCTCACGGGTTCGAGATCGTACGGGGCCGTGGGTACCGGCCGGAGGATGTGGACCGCCGCTTCGAGGGGCTCTCCATCGACCGTGACTCCTGCTGGGAGCGGGCCGCGCGGCTCACCGTCCTCCACAACGAGATGGAGGCCGAACTCGCCGAGTTGCGGCTCTATCTGGCGAAGCTTCCCCCGCAGACGTACGAATCCCTGGGCAGCGAGGCCCGGTTGATCCTGACCACCGCGGAGTCCGAGGCGGCGCGGCTGCGCACGGAGGCCGAGGAGGCCGCCGAGCAGGAGCGGGACGCGGCCGACACGCACGCCAAGAGGGTCCGGGAGTCGGCGGACAAGGCGGCGTCCGCGCTGCGCGACGATGCCGACGAACGGGCCCGGCGCACGGAGGAGCTGGCCCGGGACACCGCCACGAAGCTGGTGGCGGCGGCGTCCCGGGAGGCGGCGCAGCTGCGCGCGGAGGCGACCGAGAAGCTGGCGGACGTGGTCCGGCGCACCGACCAGCTGCTCGGCGACCAGGAGAAGCGGCAGGCGGAGGAGTGGGACGCGGCCGGGCGGGAGTTCGCCGAGCGGGCGGCGGCGATGGACCGGCTGGTGGCGGAGCTGGACGAGCGGGGTGAGGCGCTGATCACCGAGGAGCGCCGGCGCTACGCCCGGGCCGAGGAGGCCGCCCGGCACCACCAGGAGGCCGCCGAGGACCAGGCCGCCGAACTGCTGGCGCAGGCCCGGGTCGCGGCGGAGCGCATCGAGCGGACCACGGAGCGGCTGCTGCGCGAGCACGACGAGGAGCGCGAGGAGCTCCGCTCCCACATGGCGCACGTCCGCAACAGCCTGGCGGCGCTGACCGGCAAGAGCCCGGCACCGGAGGACGACGGTCCGGCGGCCGGCCCCGGCGGCTCCCGCCCCGACGACGTGGAGACGGTGGAGACCCAGGTGCCGCGCCAGGCGGGCGGCTGACCGGCCGCAGGCGTTCGGGCCCGGCTACCTCCCGCCGGGCTCGGTCTCCGCCGTACGGGCGTCCGCGTGCACCGGGAAGCGCCGCGGGGCGAGCAGGAGCAGGGCGAGCACGGCGAGCGCGGCGGCCGTGGCCGCGCCGAGGTAGACGTGGCCGACGGTGCCGGCGACCGCGCGGCGGAGGTAGTCGGTGGCGTGCGCGGTGAGCGCACCGGAGTGCTCCAGGGCGTGCGAGACCGCGTCGAGGTCGCCGGGCAGGCCGGGGCGGATGTCGGCCGGGGCGTGGGCGAGGCGGTCGTTGAGGGTGGTGTTGGCGACGGCGCCGAAGAGGGCGGCGCCGACGGACTGGCCGACCTGGCGGCAGAAGAGTATGGACGCGGTGGCGGTGCCGCGCTCGGCGTAGCCGACGGACGACTGCACGCCGATGATCAGCGGCAGCTGGAACAGGCCGAGGGCGGCGCCCAGCGCCAGCATGATCAGCGCGGGCTGCCAGGCCGCGCCGGGGTAGGGCAGCAGCGGGAAGGCGAGCAGGATCAGCCCGGCCGCGCCGATGCCGAGCAGGGCGCAGTTGCGGATGCCGATGCGGTTGTAGACGTGGCTGCTCAGGGCGGCCGACACCGGCCAGCTCAGGGTCATCACGGACAGCACGAAACCGGCCGCGATCGGGCCCAGGCCCAGCACCGACTGGGCGTAGGTGGGCAGGAAGACGGTGGGGGCGACCATCAGCAGGCCGAGCGCCCCGAGGGCGAGGTTGACCGCGGAGATGGTGCGGCGGCGCCACACCCAGCCGGGGATGATCGGCTCGGCGGCGCGCCGTTCGATCAGGACGGTGGCCGCGCCGCACACCGCGCTGCCGGTGAACAGCAGCAGGGACGGGGTGGAGAGCCAGGCCCAGGCGACGCCGCCCTGGACCAGGGCGGTCAGCAGCAGCCCGCCGCAGGCGAAGATCGCCAGCGCGCCGGGCCAGTCCACCCGGGGCCGGCCGCCACCGTGGTGCGCGGTGCGCTGCGGCTCCGTGAAGTGCCGCCCGATCAGCCACAGCGCCACCACGCCCACCGGCAGGTTCACCAGGAAGATCCACCGCCAGTCCGCGTACGCGGCGAGCAGCCCGCCGAGCGCCGGACCGGCGACCGCCGAGGTGGCCCAGACGCCGGAGAGCCTGGCCTGGATCTTGGGGCGTTCCTTCATCGGGTAGAGGTCGGCGGCGATGGTCTGCACGGTGCCCTGGAGCGCGCCGCCGCCCAGGCCCTGCAGCACCCGGAAGGCGATCAGGGACGCCATGTTCCAGGCGGCGGCGCAGGCCAGCGAGCCGGCGAGGAACAGCACGATGCCGGTGATCAGGATGGGCTTGCGGCCGAAGGTGTCGGAGAGCTTGCCGTAGACGGGCAGGGTGACGGTGACGGCGAGCAGGTAGCCGGAGAACAGCCAGGAGAACACCGCGAAGCCGCCGAGGTCGCCGACGATCTGGGGGACGGCGGTGGCGATGATCGTGGAGTCCAGCGCGGCCAGCGCCATGCCGAGCATCAGGGCCGCGACGACCGGGCCGCGCCGCCCGGCGCGGGCCTTTGCGGTGTCCGGCGCCGGCGTCCGCGGGCCGCCCGTGCCCCGGTCCGTGGGGTTGTCGCTGCCCCTGGTCGTGCGGCTCATGGGTCCCCCTCCGCTTCCGTGGCACCGTTGTGTGTAGCGGACACCGTTCTCGTCACACCCTTCCATGCCGGGCCGGGATACGGAACGGGACCACCGGCGCCGCGCCCCGTCCGGGCCCCGCCCGCTCGGGCGGCGGCTTGTCGGCGGTCGGGCGTATCGTGGGCAGCCCCCGCCCGTGTGACGTCGCGGGCTGTTCGCGTTGTTCGCTTCGCTTTCTGGGACGGAAGCCTTTCATGAGCCTGACTGGTCTGCTCGACGCCGTCGTACGGGACCCGGCGCTCGCCGAAGCGGTCCGGGCCGCGACCGACGGACGCCGCCCGCACGTGGATCTCGTCGGCCCGCCGGCCGCCCGCCCGTTCGTGATCGCCGCGCTCGCCCGCGAGGCCCGGCGGCCCGTTCTCGCGGTCACCGCCACCGGCCGGGAGGCCGAGGACCTCGCCGCCGCGCTGCGCAGCCTGATGCCGGCCGGCGAGGACAACTCCGTCGTCGAGTTCCCTTCCTGGGAGACGCTGCCGCACGAGCGGCTCTCCCCGCGCTCGGACACCGTCGGCCGCCGCCTGGCGGTGCTCCGCCGGCTCACCCACCCCAGCCAGGACGACCCCACAGCGGGCCCGGTCTCCGTCGTCGTCGCGCCGATTCGCTCGGTGCTGCAGCCGCAGGTCAAGGGCCTGGGGGACCTGGAGCCGGTCAGTCTGCGCACGGGCCAGACCGCCGATCTGGAGGAGATCGTCGACGGTCTGGTGGCGGCCGCCTACGCCCGCGTCGAACTGGTCGAGAAGCGCGGCGAGTTCGCGGTCCGCGGCGGCATCCTGGACGTCTTCCCGCCCACCGAGGAGCACCCGCTCCGGATCGAGTTCTGGGGCGACGACGTCGAGGAGATCCGCTACTTCAAGGTCGCCGACCAGCGCTCCCTGGAGGTCGCCGAGCACGGCCTGTGGGCGCCGCCGTGCCGTGAGCTGCTGCTCACCGAGGACGTCCGCAACCGCGCAGCGGCCCTCGCCGAACAGCACCCGGAACTGGGCGAACTCCTCGGCAAGATCGCCGAGGGCATCGCGGTCGAAGGCATGGAGTCGCTCGCACCGGTCCTCGTCGACGAGATGGAGTTGCTGCTCGACGTCCTGCCCAAGGGCTCCATGGCCGTCGTCTGTGACCCGGAGCGGGTGCGCACCCGGGCCTCCGACCTGGTGGCGACCAGCCAGGAATTCCTGCAGGCCAGCTGGGCCGCGACGGCGGGCGGCGGCGACGCGCCCATCGACGTCGGCGCGGCCTCGCTGTGGGGCATCGCGGACGTCCGCGACCGGGCCCGCGAGCTGGACATGATGTGGTGGTCGGTGACGCCGTTCGCCGCGGGGGAGGACGACCTGGCCGCCGAGGGCGACGGCGACACCCTCAAGCTGGGCCTGCACGCCCCCGAGACGTACCGCGGCGACACCCAGCGGGCGCTGGCCGACACCAAGCAGTGGCTCGCCGACGGCTGGCGCACGGTCTACGTCACCGAGGCGCACGGCCCCGCGGCCCGTACGGTCGAGGTCCTCGGCGGTGAGGGCATCGCCGCCCGGCTGGACGCCGACCTCCCCGAGATCTCGCCCGCCCTCGTCCACGTCGCCTGCGGCTCCCTCGACAACGGTTTCATCGCCCCGCAGCTCCAGCTCGCCGTGCTGACCGAGACCGACCTGTCCGGCCAGAAGGCCGCCGGCAAGGACGGCCAGCGGATGCCCGCCCGCCGCCGCAAGACCATCGACCCGCTCACCCTCGAAGCGGGCGACTACATCGTCCACGAACAGCACGGCGTGGGCCGCTACATCGAAATGGTGCAGCGCACGGTCCAGGGCGCGACCCGCGAGTACCTCCTCGTCGAGTACGCGCCGGCCAAGCGCGGCCAGCCCGGCGACCGCCTCTACATCCCCACCGACCAGCTGGAGCAGGTCACCAAGTACGTGGGCGGCGAGGCCCCGACCCTGCACCGCCTCGGCGGCGCCGACTGGACCAAGACCAAGGCCCGCGCCAAGAAGGCCGTCAAGGAGATCGCCGCCGACCTGATCAAGCTGTACTCGGCCCGGATGGCGGCCCCCGGCCACACCTTCGGCCCGGACACCCCCTGGCAGCGCGAGCTGGAGGACGCCTTCCCGTACGCGGAGACGCCCGACCAGCTCACCACCATCGCCGAGGTCAAGGAGGACATGGAGAAGTCGGTCCCGATGGACCGGCTGATCTGCGGCGACGTCGGCTACGGCAAAACGGAGATCGCCGTGAGGGCGGCCTTCAAGGCCGTCCAGGACGGCAAGCAGGTCGCCGTCCTCGTCCCGACCACGCTGCTCGTCCAGCAGCACTACGGCACCTTCACCGAGCGGTACGGCCAGTTCCCGGTCAACGTCAAGGCGCTCTCCCGCTTCCAGACCGACACGGAGGCCAAGGCGACCCTGGAGGGCCTGCGGGACGGCGCCGTCGACGTCGTCATCGGCACCCACCGCCTGTTCTCCTCCGAGACCAAGTTCAAGGACCTGGGCCTGGTCATCGTCGACGAGGAGCAGCGCTTCGGCGTCGAGCACAAGGAGCAGCTGAAGAAGCTCCGCGCCAACGTCGACGTCCTGACCATGTCCGCCACCCCGATCCCCCGCACCCTGGAGATGGCGGTCACGGGCATCCGCGAGATGTCCACGATCACCACCCCGCCGGAGGAGCGGCACCCGGTCCTGACCTTCGTCGGCCCCTACGAGCAGAAGCAGATCGGCGCCGCGATCCGCCGCGAACTGCTCCGCGAGGGCCAGGTCTTCTACATCCACAACCGCGTGGAGTCCATCGACCGCGCCGCCGCCCGCCTCCGCGAGATCGTCCCCGAGGCCCGGATCGCCACCGCCCACGGCCAGATGTCGGAATCCGCCCTCGAACAGGTCGTCGTCGACTTCTGGGAGAAGAAGTTCGACGTGCTGGTCTCCACGACCATCGTCGAGTCCGGCATCGACATCTCCAACGCCAACACCCTGATCGTCGAGCGCGGCGACAACTTCGGCCTCTCCCAGCTGCACCAGCTCCGCGGCCGGGTCGGCCGCGGCCGCGAGCGCGGGTACGCGTACTTCCTCTACCCGCCCGAGAAGCCGCTGACCGAGACCGCCCACGAGCGCCTCGCCACCATCGCCCAGCACACCGAGATGGGCGCCGGCATGTACGTCGCCATGAAGGACCTGGAGATCCGCGGTGCGGGCAATCTCCTCGGCGGCGAGCAGTCCGGCCACATCGCGGGCGTCGGCTTCGACCTGTACGTGCGGATGGTCGGCGAGGCGGTCGCGGACTACCGGGCGTCGTTGGAGGGCGGCGTGGAGGAGGAGCCGCCGCTCGAAGTGAAGATCGAACTCCCCGTCGACGCGCACGTCCCGCACGACTACGCCCCCGGCGAGCGGCTCCGCCTCCAGGCGTACCGTGCGATCGCTTCCGCGAACTCCGAGGAGGACATCGCCGCGGTCCGCGAGGAGCTCACCGACCGCTACGGCAAGCTGCCCGAGCCGGTCGAGAACCTCCTGCTCGTCGCCGGCCTGCGGATGCTCGCCCGTTCCTGCGGCGTCTCGGACATCACCCTCCAGGGCGCCAACATCCGCTTCGGCCCGGTCGAACTCCGCGAGTCCCAGGAACTCCGCCTGAAGCGGTTGTACCCCCGTACGGTCCTGAAGCCGGCCGCTCAGCAGATCCTGGTTCCGCGGCCCACCACGGCCAAGATCGGCGGCAAGCCGGTGGTGGGGCGTGAGCTGCTCGCGTGGGTGGGCGAGTTCCTCACGACGGTTTTGACCTAGCCGTACGTCGTCGGCTTTCCCGCCGTGGGGGTCGCTGTTTCTTTCGCCTTCGGCGGGGTGGGGTCAGGGCCGGGGCGCCTGGTGGGTGGTGGGTCGCGGGGGCGGCCCTCCGGCACCACGACGAAAGCGAGCGCCCCGGCCCGGCCAACCCCGTCCCGCCGCAGGCGGCCGTGGTGCCGCAGCCGACGCTGGTCAGCGGGCCGACGTACGGCGGAGTACCAGGACGTCCGCGGCGCCGCCCTGCACGACATAGTGCGCCCGCGGATGCCGGGCCACCGCGTCCGCGACCGCCTGGCGCACCGTGTGCCCGTCCCGTAGCTGGACCGCGATGTAGCCGGGCGCCAAGCCTCCCGTGTTGCCGAGCCAGAACACGCGCGTGTGGTCGGTGAGGCGGCTCAGAGGGCGTATGTCGGATTCGACGGTGGCGCCGTCGGGGATCCGGGAGAGCAGCCGCGCGGCGGCCGCGACGTCCGGCGGCGTGCGGTACGTCGCGGATTCGGTGAGCCGGGCCAGCGGCAGGTTGGCGGTCAGCGCGAGGGCCGCGGCGAGGGCGGCGGCCGGCAGGTGGTGGGCGTAGGAGCGCAGCCAGGGGCGGGCCGAGACCCGGGCGCCGGGGAGCGCGTCGATCAGGGCGAGGAAGACCACCGGCATCAGGACGGCGTTGTAGTGCCAGTCGATGCCCCAGTAGTGGGGTTCGTGGGAGAGGAACCGCCAGCCCAGGGTGGGCAGCGCGACCAGGAGGAGGGGGGAGCGCAGGGCGAGCAGCCCGGTGGTGGGGAGCAGCACCCACAGCGTGGTGCGCAGCGCGGTGTCGAGGGGGATGGTCGCGCCGCCGCCGTCGGCGCCGAACTTGCTCCAGTAGTCGTACGAGCCGGAGCCGTTGAAGGCGGGGATGAGGACGCCGAGGGTGAGGGCCGCGGCGCCGAGGCCGAAGCCGACCAGGGCGATGGGGAGCGGGCTCGCCCGCCGGGTGCGTATCAGGGCGAGGGCCCCGATGGCGGCGGCGGTGACGCCCAGGTCCTCCTTGACCAGGACCAGCGGCGCCGCCCAGCACACCGCCGCGGTCCAGCGGCCGCGGAGCACCGCTTCGAGGGCGAAGGCCAGCAGCGGCACGGCGAACGCGATCTCGTGGAAGTCGAAGTCGACGGCCTTCTGGAGACCCCAGGAGGTGCCGTACGCGATGCCGAGGGCGAGGCCGGGGAGGCGGCCGAGGGCGCGGGCCGCGGCGCGGGTGACCGGTATGACGGACACCGCGAACAGCGCGGCCTGGGCCATCAGCAGGGTCAGTGAGGAGGGGAAGAGGCGGTAGAGGGGGGCGAGCAGGACCAGTACGGGGCTGAAGTGGTCGCCGAGGATGTTGGTGCCGGGGCCCTTGAGGTCGACGATCGGCGCCTTGAAGTGGGCGTAGCCGCGTATCGCCTGTTCGAAGATGCCCAGGTCCCAGGAGGACGTGGACAGGGTCTGGAAGCGGTGGAGGCCCAGCAGCGCGAAGGCGAGGAAGAAGAGCAGGGCGGCCCAGTACGGGTCGAGGCGCGGGACCCGCAGCGGGGCCGTGCGGTCCCGCAGGCGGCGGGCGGTGTGCCGGAGGGGGCCGGGGGGCGGCCCGGGGGCGGCGGTCGCGGCCGGGTCGGCGGCGGTCCGGGGCGACGGCACGGTGGGGCCGTCCTGCCCCAGGTCCGGTCCGGGGGCACCCCCGGCCGTTGCGGCGGCCGTGTCCATCAGGGTCCTCGCTCACTCTCAACTGCCGGAAAGGTACCTGACGCGGCCGGCCCGGAGGCCGGGTGCCCGTCGGGCAGTGAGTCAGACGCCGCGCCGGCACGGTCCGTTCCCGTCGGCCGGCCGGCCGGACGGCGGCCGGCCCGGCACCGCGGGTCGCGGTACCGGGCCGGGAGGAAGGGGCGGGACGCCGTTGCGTCAGAGCGCCAGCTTCCAGTTCGCCGGGTCGAGCAGCAGATCCGGCGTGATCTTGATGTCGAGCTGCTTGGCGGTCGGCGGGGCGTCGAAGACCATCTCCACGCTGTCGGACTCGTTGGGGTCGAGCTGCTTCTCCCAGTCGTGGTGGAGGATGCCGTGCTTGTCGTCGTCGACCTCCTCGGCCTTCTTGCCGTCGGCCTCCGCCTCGGTCGTCATGAGGGGGTTGGTGGCCGCCTTGGAGCCGGTGTTCTTGAGGGTGACGGTGACCTTCCAGGCCTTGTTGCCCTCGGTGTGGCCGCTGATGAGGGTGTTCTTGTCGACCGTGTACGGGGTCGGCTTCGAGACGGACACCTCAAGGCCGTTGTTGTACTTCGCGGCGGCGCCCGCGCCCAGGTCCTTGATGTTGTTGCTGCTGCCCGACTGCTTGTCGAACTCCTTGTGCACCTCGTCGACGGCCTTGTTGACCGCCATCAGGGTGACGATGACCCCGACGACCGCGAGGATGAGCGCGAGGGCGCCCAGGATCGTGCCGGTGATCGCCACGCCCTTGTTGGTGGCCTGGCCCTTCTTGGCCCGGCTCATGCCCACCAGGCCGAAGATCAGGGCCAGGATGCCCAGGGGCCCGGCCAGCCAGAACAGGATCATCGGGATGCCGCTGAGGGCGCCGATGATGCCGAGGATCAGGGCGGCGATGCCGAGACCGTTGCGGGCCTGCTGCGGGGCGGCGTGCCCCTGCGGGGCGGGCTGGTAGTGCATCTGCTGGGACATGCGTAGGAGCCCCTTCCGGGCTGGTTGATCGAAGACCGTTGCGGTGATGGGTCAATAACAGCAGAGGCTGTGAACCGAGTCAACATGAATGAAAGGAGGGGATTGGTTCACGCTGTGAAAGGGGAGGAACTTGACGGATGGGTATGCTGGCCGACACAGCGTCGGGGGTCACAGGAGGTCGGGGGTTCACGGAATGGGAGTCAGCCAGGTGCCGCACAACGCGTCAGCGGACCAGGGGGCGGACGGCCGCCCGACCGAGGTGACCGCCGCCGGCATCGCCCGGCTCGCCGGCGTCGGCCGGGCCGCGGTCAGCAACTGGCGGCGCCGCCACGCCGACTTCCCCAAGCCCGTCGGCGGCACCGAGACCAGCCCCGCCTTCGCCCTCCGCGACATCGAGCAATGGCTGCGCGACCAGGGCAAACTCGCCGAGGTCCCGCTGCGCGAGCGGGTCTGGCAGCAGCTCGTGGGGCACCCCGCGGGCGCCGCGGCCGCGCTCCGCCAGGCCGGCGCCGTCCTGCTCCTCGCCCACGACCGGCCCGCCGCCTGGCAGCAGCTGCGCGGCGCCGCCGACGACACCGAGCTGACCGGCGTGCTGCCCGCGATGCTCGACTCCGTGCTCGCCGCCCGGCTCGGTCCCGGCCACCCCGTCCGCGGCCTCACCCGCGAGGCGCTCGCCCCCTCCGCCGCGCTCGTCCGCTCCACCGGCGAGCTCGCGGCCGTGGACGGCGCCCCCGAGGCGTACGCGTTCCTGCTCGGCCGCCACCTCGACGCCAACCCCCGGCAGTACACCCTGACCCCGCCGGGACCGGCCGCGCTGATGGCCGAACTCGCCGCCGTGGCAGGCCCGTTGACCACCGTCCTCGACCCGGCCTGCGGCGCCGGCGCGCTGCTCGCCGCCGCCCGCGAGCGCACCGCCGACGAGACCGACGGCGCCCCCGTCACCCTCCACGGCCAGGAGTCCGACCCCGACCTCGCCGCGCTCGCCGCGCTCCGCCTCGCCCTCGGCGCCCCCGATGCCGAGGTCCGGGTGCGCGCCGCGGACACCCTGCGCGCCGACGCCTTCCCTGAACTCGCCGCGGACGCCGTGCTCGTCCACCCGCCGTTCAACGAACGCAACTGGGGCCACGACGAACTCGCCTACGACCCGCGCTGGGAGTACGGCTTCCCGGCCCGCACCGAATCCGAACTCGCCTGGGTCCAGCACGCCCTGGCCCGGCTGCGCGAGGGCGGCACCGCCGTCGTGCTGATGCCGCCCGCCGCCGCGTCCCGCCGCTCCGGCCGCCGGATCCGCGCCGACCTGCTGCGCCGCGGCGCCCTGCGCGCGGTCATCGCGCTGCCGGCCGGCGCCGCCCCGCCCAACGGCGTCCCGCTGCACCTGTGGGTGCTGCGCAGGCCCGGCGGCGCCACCCCGCCCACTCCCCAACTCCTCGTCGTCGACACCGCGGGCCCCGCCGCGGGCCCCGCCGCCGGCGCCGCCGCCGGCGCCGCCGCCGGCCGGGACCGGCCCGACTGGCAGACCGTCCGGGACACCGCCGTCGAGGCCTGGCGGGCCTTCGACCGCGACGGCGAGATCGAGGAACGGCCCGGCGTCCGGCGCTCGCTGGCCGCCATCGACCTCCTCGACGACGACGTCGACCTGGCCCCGGCCCGGCACCTCCCGCCGCCCGCCGCGGCCGGCGGCCCGGCCGCACTCGCCGAGGTCCACGACCGGCTGACCGAAACCCTCGCCCGGACCACCCAGCTCACCCCGCGGCCCGCCGACGCCGACGCCGGACCGGCCCGCTGGCCGCTGACCACCGTCGGCGAACTCGCCCGCTCCGGCGCCCTGGTGCTGCGCACCGGCGGCCCCGGCACCGCCCCCGCCGAGGCCGCGGACGCACCCCCGGTCCTCACCGACCACGACGTCATCGCCGGCGGCGCCCCCTCCGGCGCCCTGCCCGAAGCCCCCGCCTCCGGACCCGCCGAGGAACCCGTCCTGATCCGCGAGGGCGACATCATCGTCCCGGTCCTCGGCGGCGGCGCCGTCGCCCGGGTCGTCGACGCGGCCACCGCCGGCGCCGCCCTCGGCCGCAACCTCACCCTGCTGCGCCCCGACCCGGCCGCCCTCGACCCGTGGTTCCTCGCCGGCTTCCTGCGCGGCACCGCCAACAACCGCCAGGCCAGCAGCTACGCCTCCACCGCCACCCGGCTCGACGTCCGCCGCCTCCAGCTGCCCCGGCTCCCGCTGGCCGAACAGCGCCGCTACGGCCACCGGTTCAGCGACCTGGCCGCCTTCGAAAGCACCCTGCGCCAGGCCACCCGGCTCGGCGAACAGCTGGTGCAGGGCCTCTACGACGGACTGACGGACGGCTCGGTCACGCCGGAGTGACGGACGGCCCGGCGGAAGGGCGGGACCCGGGGCGGTTCCCGGCCCGCCGCAGGTCGCAGAATGGGCCCGGCACATCGCCCGGCCCATTCCGTACAACCCCGCACACGCGCCCGGTGTCGTATATACGCTCGCAAGGCACGTGCGGCGACGGGCGCACCACCGTCGGCGTGCCAGGCCGCCGTGTCAGCACGGCCCCACCGGCCACGAACCGATCCGTCAGGAGCACTGATGCACGGCCCCGTCCCGGCCCACCCCCCGCACCGTCCCCCGGCGCAGGGGACGGTCATCCTGCTGCGGGTGGTGTTCGTGGCCATCGCGGTGCTCAGCCTGGGGCTGCTGGCCTGGGTGCCGATGCTGCGGGCCGCGTTCGTGCAGCGCGGGCAGCTGGGCTGGTGGCTGTTCTGCGGGGACCTGGTGGCCGTCATCGGAGCCTGCGTGCTGATCGTCAGTTACGCCGAGACGGACTGGCGCACCAACGTCGGCGTGGGCCTGCTGCTGATGCAGATCGCGGCGGCCGTGGCCTACTACCTCGTCGTCGACACCCGCGCCCGGCGCACCGCCGTCCCCGCCACCGGCCATGCCCCGGCGGCCTACCCGGGCACCCCGGCCACCCCGGGCGCCCCCGGCCTCCCCGGGGTGCCGCCCCTCGCGCACCCCTACGGCCCGCCGCAGCCGGCCGCCCCGGGCGCCTTCCACAGCCGGGAGACCCAGCCGTACCAGGGCGCCCGCCCGGCCAACCCGTACGCGGTGACCGAGACCCGGCTGCCCCCGCCGCCGGCGCCCGGCCACCACCCCGCGCCCTACCTCCCCGCGCCCGCCCCCCAGGAGCGTCCGCAGCCGCAGCGCATCGACCGGGTACGGGCCGAACTCGACGAACTCAGCGACTACCTCCGCAAGGAGGAAGGACGGTGAACGGCCGGGTCATCGGCGACCGGTACGAACTCTCCGCGCTGCTCGGGCAGGGCGGGATGGGCCAGGTCTGGATCGGCTACGACCGCCGGCTGGACCGCCGGGTCGGCGTCAAACTGCTGCGCCCCGACCGGGTGGCCGGCACCCCCGACGGCGAGGAGATGCGGCGCCGCTTCGTCCGCGAGTGCCGGGTCACCGCGCAGGTCGACCACCCCGGGCTGGTCACCGTCCACGACGCCGGCAGCGACGGCGAGGACCTCTATCTGGTCATGCAGTACGTCGAGGGCGCCGACCTCTCCGACCACCTCGCCGAGCACGACCCCTACCCCTGGCCCTGGGCGGTCTCGGTCGCCGCCCAGCTCTGCGCCGTGCTCGCCTCCGTGCACGCGGTGCCGATCGTCCACCGCGACCTCAAACCCCGCAACGTCATGATCCGCCCGGACGGTTCCCTGGTCGTCCTCGACCTCGGCATCGCCTCCGCGCTGGACACCGACACCACCCGCCTCACGCACACCGGCTCACCCATCGGCAGCCCCGCCTACATGGCCCCCGAGCAGGCCATGGGCGGAGCCGTCGGCCCGTACACCGACCTCTACGCACTGGGTGTCCTGCTGCACGAACTCCTCAGCGGCGAGGTCCCGTTCGCCGGCTCGACGGCCCTCGGCGTGCTGCACCGCCACCTCCACGAGGAGCCCGTCCCGGTGCGGAAGCTCCGCCCCGACGTCCCCGAGGCCCTCGAAGCGCTCGTCCTGCACCTCCTCCGCAAGGACCCGCAGGCCCGCCCCGCGGACGCGCAGGAGGCCTACCAGGCCCTGGCCCCGCTCCTGCCGACCGCCACGGTGGGCTCCCCGGCGAACCCGCCCGCACCACTCGCCCCGATGGACCCCACCCGTCCCTTCCGCCACCCCCAGGCCCCCTGGCCTCTCCGTTCCTCCCAGACCCCGACCCCCACCGCCCTCGCCACCCCCCAGGTCCCGGCACCCGCACCCGCACCGGCTCCGGCCGCCGGCCCCGCCGACCCCCGCGTCTCCGCCCTCTCGGGTGCGCTGACGCCGAAGTCCGCCGGAAACCCCGACGGTGGCGGATGGGACCGCACCCCCCACACCTCCCGCCCACCCGGCGCCTGGACCTCCGCCGCCACCCCCCTGGTGCCCCCGCCCCCGTCGTCTCCCCCCTCCACCGGACCGGATGTCGCGGCCGCCGTCGACGAGGTCAAGAACCTGCTCGACCAGGGCCGGATCACCCACGCCGTGGACATCCTCGGCAACATCCTCCCGGCCGCCGCCGAACGGCACGGCGCCCACTCCCCGGTCGTCCGCACCCTGCGCAAGCAGTACGCCGCGACCCTCATGGACGACGGCCAGTACCGCCGCGCGCTGCCCGAACTCCGCCTGCTGGCCGAGGAGTACGCCAAGGAATCCGGCGCCGGCGCCACCCGCCAGGCCCTCCAGTTCCACTACGAAGCAGCCCAGTGCCTCGAACAGCTCGGCGAGGTCACCCAGGCCCTGGAGGAATTCCGCGCCCTGCTCCCGTACTTCGAGCACTACGCCGACGACCCCCTCCGCCCCCTGGAGATCCGCCGCTCCATCGGCCATCTGCTGCTCGCCCAGGGCGAACGCGGCGCCGCCCAGGAAACCCTCTCCCGCCTCCTCTACGACGCCGAACGCCTCCACGGCCCCCACCACGCCTTCCCCACCGAACTCCGCCGCACCCTGTACTGGCTGAGCCAGGTCCAGGGCTAGGACGGGCCGGGAGGAGAGCGCGCCTGGCCTCCCCACTACGGGCACCTCGGCGCCCGGCGGGGGCTACGGCTCCGGGGCCGCCGCCGCCACGTCGTCGACGGTGCCCGACATGATCGTGCGCAGGTGCGCGGTGAGGCCCGGCATGGGGTGCAGGACGGTCGGGTCGGCGGGGACAGCGGTCATGGGCCTCACTCCTCGGGCGGTTGCGCGCGCGACGGCTCACGCGACGCGGCGAAGGGGGCTTTGCGGCAGTGGCTCCGCGCGCGGGCCGTGACCGCCTACTTGGCCGCCGGCCGCCCCGGGTTCTCAGAGCCCGGCCGGCTCACAGGTGACCAGGTAGTCCGCGGTGTCCAGGGGCTGGTCGGTGAAGAACCGGACGACCAGGTCGACCACCGCCTGGGCGCGTTCGAGGGCGACCCAGTGGTCGGACTCGGCGATGGTCAGGAAGCGGCTGTCCTCGATGGTGGCCGCGAACGCCCGCTGCTTCTCGGGCGAGGAGACCGTGTCGTGCTCACCGCAGAAGACCAGCGCGGGCACCCCGGTCAGCCCGCCCGACGGGTTCAGCTCCTCGGTCGCGGAGCGGTCCAGGACCGTGAAGCCGTGCGGGATGTGCGTGACGGCGTGCATGATCAGGCGCTTGACGTAGCGGTGCACCAGCTTGCGGTGGCGTACGAAGCGGTTCTCGTCCTGGCACAGCCACAGTTTCAGTGCCAGGTCGACGAACTCCTCCGGCTCACCGGCCGCCATCCGGGCCGCGGCCTGGCGCCACAACGCCAGCTGGGCGTGGGTCACGTGCGCCGGCACGCCGCCGAGCAGCAGCCGCGCGATCCGGTGCGGCCGGCGTTGCGCGAAGGCGAAGGCGATCGCCGAACCGAAGGAGTAGCCGAAGAGGTTGACGCGGGCCACGCCGAGGTGGTCGAGGACGTGCTCGACCGCCCGGCACATGGTCTCCAGGCCCTGGTCGGGCCGGAGCGGATCGGCGTTGCCCGAGCCCGGCAGGTCCAGGGTGATCAGGCTCGCCACCGGCGACACCGGCTCGTCGAGGTGCTGCCAGCCGTATTTGTCCTGCAGCGCGCCGCCCAGCACCATGACCGGTTCGGTCCGGGGAGCCGGCTGCCGCACCAGCCGGTAGGAGTAGGACAGCCCGTCCACCCTCAGGGCGTGGACCGCTTCGTTGGTCATGCGTCTCCTTCGCGTGGGTGCCACGCCGGGACCGGCGGTGGGTTCACCCGCGGCTGACGACCAGGGCGGCGTTGTGCCCGCCGAACCCCAGTGAGGTCTTCACCGCGCAGTCCAGCCGCGCCGGCCGGGCTTCCTTTGCCACCACCTCGACGGGGATGTCGAGGTCGGGCGAGGCGAGGTTCGCCGTCGGCGGCACCAGCTGGTGCTGCACCGCCAGCACGGTGAACGCGGTCTCGATGGCGCCGGCCGCGCCGAGGGTGTGGCCGGTCATGGCTTTGGTCGAGGTGACCAGGGGGTGTTCGCCGAGCACCCGGCGCAGCATGGTGCCCTCGATCAGATCGTTCAGGACGGTCGAGGTGCCGTGCGCGTTGACGTGCCCGACGTCGGCGGGGCCGGCGCCGGCATCGGCCAGCGCGGCGCGCAGCGCGCGTTCGGCGCCGGCGCCGTCGGGATGCGGGGCGACCGGGGCGTATGCGTCGTTGGACGAGCCGTAGCCGGTGATCTCGGCCCTGATCCGGGCGCCCCGGGCCCGGGCGTGCTCGGGCCGCTCCAGGACGAGCAGCCCGGCGCCCTCGCCGAGGACGAAGCCGTCCCGGTCGGCGTCGAACGGGCGGCAGGCCGCGGCCGGGTCGTCCCGCCGGGTCGAGAGACCCTTCATCTTGCACATGCTCGCCACCAGCAGCCGGGAGCAGGCCGATTCGGCGCCGCCGGCCAGGGCGATGTCGCACATGCCGGCGCGCAGCAGCTGACGGGCCAGGCCGATGGCGTCGGTGCCGGAGGCGCAGGTGGTGTTCACCGCGAGGCTCGGTCCGCGGGCGGCCAGATCGCGGCAGACGCTCGCCGCGGCGCTGTTGCCGGTGGTGAGCGCGGCGAGTGTGGGGGAGACCCGGCGCGGCCCGCGCTCCAGGAGGGTGGTGTGCTGCTCGTCGTAGGCGGGGAGCCCGCCGTTGGCGGTCCCGATGAGGACCGCGACCCGGTCGCCGTCCCACTCGGCGGGGTCCAGCCCGGCGTCCGCCACGGCCTCGCGGGCGGCCAGCACCGCCAGTTGGGAGAAACGGTCCATCAGGCGGCGGGCGGCCACGTCCAGGGCCTGGTCGAGGTCCAGTCCGTCGACGAGGTACATGAAGTCCGTGGGCAGATCGCGCAGTTCAGCCGGCCGCCGCACCCCGGACGGCGTGGTGGCGCGGGTGATCTCCCGCCAGCTGGCGTCCGCCCCGGCGCCGGCGGCGGTCAGCATGCCCAGACCGGTCACGGCGGCCGCGTACGGCTGCTGCGCGGGACCGGGCGCGTACCCGCCCGGGCCCGGGCGGGGCTCCCGGTCCGGGCGGCTCATGCGGCCGCCACGTGCACGGCCGCCAGCAGCTGGCCGTAACTGTCCCGGGGCGTCAGCTCGACGTCCTCCAGATCGACCTGGAGACCGTCCTCGATGAGCAGCCGGAGCTCCTCCAGCGCCAGCGAGTCGACCCCCAGCTTCCGCAACGGGATCTCCGGGCTCATGGAGAGGGGATCCACTCCGAATTTCGTCGTCAACAGGGTCCGCACCTGTTCCGCGATGTCCACTCCAGCCACCTTTCTCACCGGTTGGGGCCCGCCGGACTATGGGGACAACGCCACAGACGCCCGTTGAGTCACGCCGCGCCCGGCGTTCGTGCGGTGCGCGGTGAGGGGCCGGCCGCGGTCCGTGCGGAGCGGGCGGGCGGGGGCCGGGGGCGGGACGCAGAAACCGAGCCGGGCGCAGATCGTTGGCCGAAGCAGTGGCCTGGGCCACGCCGACTTCATAGCATCGATCACTCAAGGTCGTAACTCCGTCGCACGATCTGCCGGGAGGCCATGTGTTCCGCCGTAGGACAGCGCTCTCCGTATCCACCACCGCCGCTCTGCTGGCCGCGGCCCCGCTGCTCGCCGCCTGCGGGAGCGGGGCGCACCCCGGTGCCGCCGCCATCGTGGACGGGAAGCGGATCACCGTCGCCCAGCTGCAGGCGAAGGTCCGGGACGTCCGGGCCGCGCAGGCGAAATCCCCGCAGGGCGGCCAGCTGATCATGAACACCGGCCGGCTCAGCCTGGCCACCCTCAACGGCATGATCTTCGACGAGGTGCTGGCGCGCGGCGCCGAGGACGCCGGCGTGACGGTCACCCGCAAGGACGTCCAGAGCTGGCGCGGCAAGGCCGAGAAGCAGGCCGGCGGGGCCGAGCGGCTGAAGGCGATGTGGCTGCAGCAGGGCATCGCCCCCGACGAGGTCGACGGCATGGTCCGCAACCAGCTGCTGCTGGACGGGATCGCCGAGCACCTCGGCGCGGACCGCGGCAAGCCGCAGGGCCAGCGGAAGCTGGCTCAGTCGCTGGCCCGGACGTCCCGGTCGATGGGGATCGACGTCAATCCGCGCTTCGGCAAGTGGGACGACCAGCAGGTCATCCTCGGGGAGACCAAGGACCCGTGGATCGCCACCACCCCGGTGCGGCAGCAGGCCTGATCCGGGCCGGCGGCGGCGCGGGCGCCGGGACGGCTGCCGGCCGGACCGGGCGGCCCTCGGGCCCGCCATGGCCCACGGGGGCCACCGCCGCCGGGCGGTGCCGACGGGGCTGTCGGTGGGGTGCGTTACGTTCGATGGGTGAACGCTGACGCCTCCGCCGCCGCCTCCGCCGCCGCCCGCCCCGAGGGCCCCGGCACCGGACGCCTGGTCCTGCTCACCACCAGCCACCGGGTCGCTCCCGGGCTGCTGTCCTGGCCCGCGTGGCAGGTGCTGCGCGCCGCCGAGCGGGTGCTGTGCGCCGATCCGGACCATCCGCAGCTGCCGTATCTGCGCGAGGCCGGCATCGCGGTGGAGACCGCCGCCCCGACGGCCCGCGAGCTGGTCGACTACTGCGTGCCCGAGGACCGTACGGCCGTCGTGCTGACCTCGGCGGAGGGCGAGAGCGCGCTCACCGACGGGCTGGCCCGGCTGGCCGGCTCGGGCCGCGAGACCATGCCCGACCTGGAGCTGCTGCCCGGCTCCTACGACCTGCCCGGTGCCCGGCTGCTCGACCTCGTCCAGGTCATGGACCAGATCCGCGCCGAGTGCCCCTGGAGCAGCATCCGGACCCACCAGGACCTCGCCAAGTACAGCCTGGAGGAGGCGTACGAGATGGTCGAGGCCATCGAGGCCGGCGACCGGGTCGAGCTGCGCGAGGAGCTGGGGGACGTCCTCCTCCAGGTCGTCTTCCACGCCCGGATCGCGCAGGACGATCCGGAGGAGCCGTTCTCCATCGACGACGTGGCGGGCACGATCGTGGAGAAGCTGATCCGCCGTCATCCGCATGTCTTCGGGGAGGCGGAGGCGGCCACCCCGGAGGAGGTCAGGGCGCACTGGATGCGGACGAAGGCCGTGGAGAAGCAGCGGGAGTCGGTGACCGAGGGCGTTCCGCTGGCCCAGCCCGGCCTGGCCCTGGCGGCGAAGCTGGCGTCGCGGGTGCGCACGGCGGGCCTGGACGTGCCGCTGCCGGCCGGCCGGGGGATCGGGTACGAGCTCCTGGCGATGGCGGTCCGCGCCGAGGCGGAGGGCACCGACCCGGAGGCGGCACTCCGCGCGGCCGCCCGCGCCTACCGCGACGCGGTCCTCGCGGCGGAGGGCGGTACCCCTTAGTACCGTTGGCGCAGGGCGTGTTGAGGGGGCGGGTGTGGAAGCGGAGTTGGCGGCGCTGGCGGGTTCGGGGGCGAGCGCGCTGGTGCAGGCCATGGCGACGGACGCCTGGGCGGACGTCCGGCTGAGGGTCTCGGAACTCTTCCGGCGGGCGGCGGCCGACGCGCCGTCCGAGGCGGCGCACGACAGTCCTCACGAGGCGGCGCACGACAGCCCTCACGAGGCGGCGCACGACAGCCCTCACGAGGCGGCGCACGCGCCGGAGACCGCTGCGCCGCCGCGGCCGGCGAAAGAGCCGTCCACCGGTACGGCGCCGGAGCCGTCGGAGGAAACCACCGCGCGCTGGCAGGCCAGCCTGCGCAGCCTGCTGGAGCAGCACCCCGAGGCCGCGGGTGAACTCCGCGCGCTCTGCGAGGAGTTGGCCGACGGGCCGGCCGTCCGGCCCGCCCCCCGGGTGCGTAACTCCGTCACCGGCGGCAGCCAGGGCCACCTCATCCAGGCGGACACCATCAGCTCGCTGACCGTGCACACCAGCCCGTACCACGGCGCGCTGCCCGACCCCGACGACTGGCCGCGGGCCGAGGACGTCGACCGCGTCGCGCTGGGCGTGCGCCCCGCACACCGGATCCCGGACCTCCCGGCGCTGCCGCCCTACGTCCTCCGGGACCGCGACGACACCCTCCTCGCGGCGATCACCCGGGCCCGGGACGCCGGCGGGCTGGTGCTGGTGCTCGGCGAGCCGTTCGCCGGCAAGTCGCGTACCGCGCTGGAGGCGATGGCCCAAGGGCTCGCCGGATTCCGGGTGTTCGCGCCCGCCCGCGGCGCGGACCTGCGCGGTCTGCCCGCCCTGTTGCAGGGGCGCCCGGGCCGCTACGTGCTCTGGCTGGACGACCTCGACGGGCATCTCGGGGACGCGGCCGGCGGTGGGGGCGGCAGCCTGGAGCCACGGCTGCTGGCCCAGCTGACCGCGCTGGGCGTGATCGTGCTCGCCACGATGCGCGAGGACGCCTACGACGAGCACCGGCACACCCCGCACGGCCGGGTGCTGGACCTGGCGACCGTCGTCGAGCTGGCCCGCGAGTGGAGCCCGGCCGAGCGGGCCCGGCTGGCGCACCGGGGCGGGGAATCCGGGGACCCGAGGCTGGTCGACGCGCTCTGTTCCAGCGGCCCCGAAGGCGCGGCCGCCTATCTGACGCTCGGGCCGCTGCTCTGGGACGAGTGGTGGCGGGCCCGCCGCGCCGACCGCCACCCGCGCGGCCACGCCCTGGTCCGCGCCGCCCTCGACCTGGCCCGCTGCGGGCTGCACGGCCCGCTGCCGATGGACCTGCTGGTCAAGGTGCACGAGTGCTACGCCGGCGTCACCGGCATGGACCGGGAGCCGCTGGCGGACGCCCGCGCGTGGGCCACCGAGCGGCGCCACGGCCTGCTGCGGTTCCTCGTCCGCGGCACCGGCGACACCTGGCGGGTCGCGCCCTTCCTGCTGGAGGCGGCCGAGTGGCACGACACCCTGCCGCCGGTGGACGGCCAGGTCTGGGGCTACGCCCTGGCTGTGGCGCGGGCGGACGACGCATACGACTACCCGGCGTTCGCGGCCGTGGCCCGCGAGGCGTTCCGGCGGGCCGCCGAGGCGGGGGACGGCACCGCGTTGCACAACCTCGGGGTGCTGGCCGAGTCGCTGGGGGAGCGGGCGGAGGCCGAGGAGTGGTTCCGGCGCGCGGCGGACGACGGGCAGCCGCAGTCCGCGTGGCGGCTGGGCCGGATGCTCGCCGACCGGGGCGAGGACAAGGCGGCCGAACCGTATCTCGAACTCGCCGCGGAGGCCGGGGACGCGGAGGCGGCGACGCTGCTGGGAAAGCTGCTGCGAGGGCGGGCGGAGCGGTGGCTGGCCGCCGGGAGGGCCGGCGGGAGCGCGGAGGCGGCGTATCTGTGGGCCGATCTGCGGGTGGCCGCGGGGGACACGAACGAGGCCTTCGACGGCTACTGCGAAGCGATCGAGGCCGGGTGCGCCGACGTCGCGGCCCGCTACGGCAGCCTCCTCCTGCTGTGGAACCACGGCAGGGCCGCCGAGGTGTGGTTGCGGCGCGCCGCGGACTCCGGCGACGAGCGGGCGGCGCAGCGGCTGCGCGAAATCTCGGAGACGATCGCGCCCGGGGAAACCGAAGTGGAATTCCGGTGGGACGCCAACGAGGGCAGACCCCTCGCCGCCGCCAACTACGGCGTCTTCCTGGAGACCAAGGGCGATCCGGAGCGAGCCCGCCCCTGGTACCTCAAGGCCTACGAGTCCGGCGACCCCTACGGCGCCTTCCGCCTCGCCGAGTTGCACAAGAAGGCCGATGAGCCCGGCGAGGCTCAGGCCTGGTACCGCAAGGCCGCCGCCATGGGCCACCCCGGTGCCAAGCGGGCCCTCGACGAGGAGGACGGCACCATCATCGTGTGACCGTTACCGTCACCGCGGCCGGCTCCTGCGCCCGCGCCGCCCGGTCCCGCCGGGGACGGCGGCGCGCCGGCCGGTCCAGCAGCCAGACCGCCACCACGGCCGCCGCCAGCCCGGCCCCCATGGCGCACACCCCGGCCCAGCCCCCGGCGGACCACACCACCGAGGTCAGTGCCGAGCCGGCCGCGCCGCCCGCGAAGTAGCTGGTCATGTACGCGGAGTTGAGGCGGTTACGGGCCTCGGGGCGGACGCCGTAGACCAGGTTCTGGTTGCTGACGTGCAGGGCGTGCGCGGCGAGGTCCAGCACGATCACCCCGGCCAGCAGCGCCGCCAGCGACCAGCCGCCGCCCGCCCCGCCCAGGGCCAGCAGCCCCCAGGAGCCGAGCAGCAGGAACGCCGCGGCGCCGGCGACGTGGTGGACCAGTCCGCGGTCCGCCAGCCGGCCGGCGGCGGAGGCGGAGAGCGAGCCGGCCGCGCCGACCAGTCCCAGCAGACCGATGGCGGACTCCTGCCAGCCGTAGGCCGGCCCCGACATCAGGAACGCCAGTGCCGTCCACAGTGCGCTGAAGCCCGCGAAGGTCAGCGCGCCCAGCGCCGCCCGCCACCGCAGCACCGGCTCGTGGACGAACAGCGCGAGGATGGAGCGCAGCAGTGCGGGGTAGCGCAGCCCGGCCGTGGTGCGCAGGGCCGGCAGCCGGAGCCGCAGCAGGACGGCCGTCAGCGCCATCAGCCCGGCGTTGACCCAGTACGCGGTGCGCCAGCCGCCCAGTTCGGCGAGGGTTCCGGAGGCCGTACGGGCGAGCAGGATGCCCAGCAGCAGACCGGTCATGACCGTGCCGACGGTCCGGCCGCGCTCCTCGGGGGCGGCGAGGGTGGCCGCGTACGGCATGACGACCTGCGCCGCGACCGAGGTCAGGCCGGTCAGCGCGGTGCCGGTCAGCAGCAGGGCGGCGTTGGTCGCGCTCGCCGTCACGGTGAGGAAGACGGCGGTCGCCGCGCACAGCGTGACGGCGAGCCGGCGCCGCTCCAGCAGATCGCCGAGCGGGACGAGCAGCAGCAGTCCGAGGCCGTAGCCGGTCTGTGCGACGGTCACCACCAGCGCGGCGGTGGATGCCGAAAGCCGCAGGTCATGGCCGATGACGTCGAGCAGCGGCTGGGCGAAGTAGTTGCCGGCGACGGACAGACCGGTGGCGACGGACATCAGCAGCAGCGTGCCGCGGCCCAGCCGTCCCGGTCGGTGCTGCGCGGACCGGTGTGCGTCCTCGACCGTCATGCCTGACCTCCCCCTTCGTTGCCCGCGGCCACCGTGGCGGCGGGCACCCCCAGCCTCGGCCCGGCAGTATCGATGAGTCCAACACATCGTTTTCATGGCATCCATCGCGTATCACGATCGATGGCCTCCGTCGGTGGCAGGATCGGCGGACATGGAGCTCCAGCAGATGCGCTATGCCGTGGCGGTGGCCGAGACCGGCGGGTTCACCCGGGCCGCCGAGCGGTGCCACGTCGTGCAGTCGGCCCTCAGCCACCAGATCGCCCGGCTGGAGAAGGAGCTCGGTGCGCGGCTCTTCGACCGGACCAGCCGCAGCGTCCGGCTGACCGCCGCCGGCGAGGCGTTCGTGCCCGTGGCGCGGCAGGCGCTGGCGGCGGCCGAGCGGGCCCGGGCCGAGGTGGCGGCGGCGACCGGGGAGGTGCGCGGCCGGCTGGCGGTGGGTGCCATCTCGACCGTGGCGGCCGTCGATCTCGCCCGTGAGCTGGGCGATTTCCGCGCTCGCTATCCGCAGGTGCGGGTCGGCCTGCAGACGGAGATGAGTGATGCACTCATCGAGAAGGTGCGGGAGGGGACGCTGGACGTCGCCTTCGTCGGGCTGGTGCCCGCCGCCCGCCCGGCCGGCGTACGGGAGCGGGTGCTGGCCCGCGGGGAGCTGGTGGCCGTCGTACCGCCGGGGCATGCTCTGGCGGGGCGGGAGTGGACGACGCTGGCCCGGCTGGCGCGGGAGACCTTCGTGGACTTCACCGCGGGCTCGGCGGCCCGGCGCCAGCGCGACGAGGCGTTCCGGGCGGCCGGGTTGGCGTCGGAGGTGTCCTTCGAGGTGACCACCGTGGAGTTCCTGGCGAAGCTGGTGCGGGCCGGGTTGGGCATCGGCATGGTCCCGGAGGCCATCGCCTCCGAGCTGTCCGGGCTGCGCATCGTGCGGGCGCGGCCGGCGCCGGAGCGTACGGAACGGGTGGTGTGGAGCGCCCTGGGGCCGTCACCGGCGGCGGTGGCCTTTCTGGAAGGGCTGGGGGTGGATCCGAGCGGGTCCTAGCGACGGCCGCCGGGAGGCCCCGGGGCCGGTCCGCCGTCCGTGCGCGGGGCGTCTTCCGGGGCGGTTACGGTCAGAGGGTGCACGACAAGCCTCGCCCCGCCCCTACGGACCCGGCCCCCGCGGACGCCTCCCCGGACCGTCCCGCCGGCTGCCCGGCCAACCGGTCGGTCCCGCCCGCGCCCGAGCTGTTCACCTGGGAGTTCGCGTCCGATCCGTACCCGGCGTACGCCTGGCTGCGCGAGCACGCGCCGGTGCACCGCACGGAGCTGCCCAGCGGGGTCGAGGCATGGCTGGTGACCCGCTACCCCGAGGCGCGGCAGGCGCTGGCCGACGCCCGGCTGTCCAAGAACCCGGTGCACCACAGCGAGTCCGCGCACGGCAAGGGCAAGGTCGGCATCCCGGGCGAGCGCAGCGCCAACCTGATGACGCACCTGCTCAACATCGACCCGCCGGACCACACCCGGCTGCGCCGGCTGGTCAGCAAGGCGTTCACGCCCCGGCGTGTCGCCGAGTTCGCGCCCCGGGTGCAGGAGCTGACCGATCACCTCATCGACGGGTTCGCCGCTCGCGGCGAGGCCGACCTCATCCACGAGTTCGCCTTCCCGCTGCCCATCTACGCGATCTGTGACCTGCTGGGCGTCCCGCGCGAGGACCAGGACGACTTCCGGGACTGGGCGGGCATGATGATCCGGCACGGCGGCGGCCCGCGCGGTGGCGTGGCCCGCTCCGTGAAGAAGATGCGGGGCTATCTCGCCGACCTCATCCACCGCAAGCGGGAGGCGCTGCCCGACGGGCCGACGCCGGGGGAGGACCTGATCTCGGGTCTCATCCGGGCCTCGGACCACGGTGAGCACCTCACCGAGAACGAGGCCGCGGCGATGGCGTTCATCCTGCTCTTCGCCGGTTTCGAGACCACCGTCAACCTCATCGGTAACGGCATCCACGCCCTGCTGGGCCACCCCGCCCAGCGGGAGCTGCTGCAGAAGGCGCTGGCGGCGGGCGACACCGAGCTGCTGACCACCGGGGTCGAGGAACTCCTCCGCTTCGACGGCCCGGTGGAGCTGGCGACCTGGCGGTTCGCCACCGAGGAGCTGGCCCTCGGCGGGCAGCGGATCGCCGAGGGGGACCCGGTCCTGGTCGTCCTGGCCGCCGCCGACCGCGACCCGGCGCGCTTCGCCGAGCCGGACGTGCTCGACCTGACCCGGCGTGACAATCAGCACCTGGGATACGGGCACGGCATCCACTACTGCCTGGGCGCCCCGCTCGCCCGGCTCGAAGGTCAGACCGCGCTCGCCACCCTGTTGACCCGGCTTCCGGACATCCGGCTTGCGGTGGAACCGGATGAATTGCGGTGGCGGGGCGGGCTCATCATGCGCGGACTGCGGTCGCTGCCGGTGGAGTTCTCGCCCGAGCGGTCCTGACCAGCGGCGGAGGCCGGTGGTGACAGAGCGTCAGGACGTAACCTGCGCGTGATCTCCGCTACACCGACTTGTGACTACCCGTGACCCCCGCTACCTTTCGATCCACGATCGACGGTCCCTCGAACACATTGCCGAGGAAGGCCGCCGGTCGGGACAACTCAACCGCCGCGCGAAAGGCATCCGCATGCGTTCCGGGAACGGCCGACACCGTCGCCCCCGTCAAGCACCGGCCATCTTTGTCACGGCGGGAGTGACCGGCTCGGCACTGGCACTGCCCCTGCTCTCCGCCAGTGGCGCCCACGCCGCCGACACCGCGACCTGGGACCGGGTCGCCCAGTGCGAGAGCGGCGGCGTCTGGAGCTCGGACGCCGGCAACGGCTTCTACGGCGGGCTCCAGCTCACCCAGGAGATGTGGGACCGGCACGGCGGCGGGGCCTACGCCTCGCGGCCGGACCTCGCCAGCCGCGCCCAGCAGATCGCGGTGGCCGAATCGATCCTCGACGACCTCGGGCCGGACGCCTGGCCGAGCTGTGCGGTGAACGCGGGCCTGAAGAAGGACGGCCGGGCGCCGCAGGTGAACCCGGGCGGCACCAGCACCCCGATACCCGACCCGTCGGACGATGACGACACCGCCGGCCGCGGCTCCTCCGGCTGGCACGACGGCACGGCCGACGACCCGGGGGGCGACGAGGGTGACGAGCCGGCCGGTGACGAGCCGTCGCGGACCACGCCGTCCCCGTCCACTCCCGCCCCCTCGGACTCCACCGGGACCGACGAGACGTCCCCCGACCCCGACCGGACCTCCGGGCCCTCCGGTGACGCCACGCCGGGCGACCGTGACGAGGACCCGTCCGGCACCCACGGTCCTTCCGGCACCACCGACCCCTCCGACGACGGCAACGGCGACGGCCGGGGTGCCGGTGACGGCAGCGGTACGGACAACGGGGGCGGCGCGTCCTCCGACGGGACCCAGGGCGGTACGGCGACGGACAGCGTGCCGGGCGGTACCGGCCGGCACCGCGGCGGCGCGGACCCGGGCGAGGGCGAGGGCGACGGCGGCGGCCGGACGTCCGGCGGGCGGCACGCCTCGCGCGGTGACGACGCGCACCGGACGCCCCCGGCGGACGGTGGCGGGTACACCGTGCGGCCGGGTGACAGCCTGTCAGCGATCGCCCGGGCGCACCGGCTGCCGGGTGGCTGGCCGGCGCTCTACGACCGCAACGAGGACGTCATCGGGTCCGACGCGGACCTGATCCAGCCGGGTCAGCAGCTCGATCTCGGGCAGTCCGCAGGGTAGTTCGCCGGTTTCGGCCCGCTTTGGCGAAAGTGAGACAAGCGTCTCGTTGTGGGGCGGTGGACCCCAAAGGGTCCACCGCCGTCACACCGGTCCCCACCTGCGGCTTTACGTCCCCTCCGTGATCAAAAACGGTCAACTCGGTTCAGATGAGGGGGTTTGAACCCCACGGGATTCCTGTTTACGGTCATCACCGCTCGCCAAAGCGGGCCCCTTCGACCACACGCCGAATCCTGCCGGTGGCCGGAGGCAGTTGACGCGCAAGCGCCGTAGGCAGGAGCGGGGGAACCAAGGTAGGCGCCGGCCCGGCCCGTGAAAGCGGGTCAGCCGGCTTGGGGTGAAGCCCGGTGCTCACGGCACCGGCCGGGCGACTCATCAGTCCGAACCCGACAGCTCACCTCGCAGGCGTCGGTGAGGAAACGAACGAACCATGCTGATCAACAAGGGCAAGCACCGTCGTCCCTCCAAGGCCGTCCGCGTCGCCGCGCTCGCCGGTGTCGCCGGTGCCGCCGTCGCCGCCCCGCTGATGGGCGCCACCTCCGCTTCCGCCGCTTCCGTCGCCACCTGGGACAAGGTCGCCCAGTGCGAGTCCGGCGGCAACTGGTCGATCAACACCGGTAACGGCTACTACGGTGGCCTGCAGTTCTCCAACTCCAGCTGGGCCGCCGCCGGCGGCACCAAGTACGCGCCGCGCGCCGACCTGGCCACCAAGGCCCAGCAGATCACCGTCGCCGAGAAGCTCCTCGCCCTCCAGGGCCCGGGCGCCTGGTCCTGCGCCGGCGCCGGCGGCCTGACCTCCGGCGGCCCGTCCCCTGACCTGGACACCAGCACCCCGGTGGCCAAGTCCGCCCCGCAGAAGAGCGACGCGGCCGTCAAGCGCACCCCGGCCGCCCCGAAGCACGAGAGCGCCCCGGCGGCCCCGAAGAAGAACCAGGGCCACGGCAACTACACCGTCAAGGCGGGCGACACCCTCGCCAAGATCGCCAAGGCGCACGGCACCAACTGGAAGGCCGTCTACGCGGCCAACAAGTCCGTCATCGGCGGCAACCCCAACCTGATCTTCCCGGGTCAGAAGCTCCACGTCTGAGCCGTCCCCGCACCGGGACAGCTCTGGTGAGACCGGCCCCGTCCGGCGCGCCCCTCCCCCCGGCGCGCCGCGGCGGGGCTTCTCCGTGTCCCGCCGCCCGAGCCGCCGCCGGCCGGGCCCGCCGCCGGACTTTCCCCGCTTGGCGAACATCGCGGCAAACCTCCCGTGACCTGGTCCTTTGTTCTGCTTGTGGGGTTATTCCGTCCCACGGAGCGGGCCAAGGGGAGGCGGACGCTCCCCGGGCCGTTAGGCTCGTGCTGCAGAACTCCAGACACCCATGAAGGAGACAACGTGCCGTCCATCGACGTCGTCGTAGCCCGCGAAATTCTCGACTCGCGAGGTAATCCCACGGTCGAGGTCGAGGTCGGCCTCGACGACGGCAGCACCGGCCGTGCCGCCGTGCCGTCCGGCGCCTCGACCGGCGCCTTCGAGGCCATCGAGCTTCGCGACGGCGACCCCAACCGCTACCTCGGCAAGGGCGTGGAGAAGGCCGTCCTGGCCGTCATCGAGCAGATCGGCCCGGAGCTCGTCGGCTACGACGCGACCGAGCAGCGGCTGATCGACCAGGCCATGTTCGACCTGGACGCCACCGACAACAAGGGCTCGCTCGGCGCCAACGCCATCCTCGGCGTCTCCCTCGCCGTCGCGCACGCCGCCTCCGAGGCCAGCGACCTCCCGCTCTTCCGCTACCTGGGCGGCCCGAACGCGCACGTCCTGCCCGTGCCGATGATGAACATCCTGAACGGCGGCTCGCACGCCGACTCCAACGTGGACATCCAGGAATTCATGATCGCCCCGATCGGCGCGGAGTCCTTCTCCGAGGCCCTGCGCTGGGGCACCGAGGTCTACCACACCCTCAAGAAGGTCCTGAAGGAGCGCGGTCTGTCGACCGGCCTGGGCGACGAGGGCGGCTTCGCCCCCAACCTCGGCTCCAACCGCGAGGCCCTCGACCTCATCCTGGAGGCCATCAAGCAGGCCGGCTACACCCCCGGCCAGGACGTCGCGCTCGCCCTGGACGTCGCCGCCTCCGAGTTCTACAAGGACGGCCGCTACCTCTTCGAGGGCAAGGAGCGCTCCGCCGCCGAGATGACGGAGTACTACGAGGAGCTCGTCTCCGCGTACCCGCTGGTCTCCATCGAGGACCCGCTGTTCGAGGACGACTGGGCCGGCTGGAAGGTCATCACCGACAAGCTCGGCGCCAAGGTCCAGCTGGTCGGCGACGACCTGTTCGTCACCAACCCCGAGCGCCTGGCCCGCGGCATCGAGGAGGGCTCCGCCAACGCCCTGCTGGTCAAGGTCAACCAGATCGGCTCGCTGACCGAGACCCTGGACGCCGTCGAGCTGGCCCAGCGCAACGGCTTCAAGTGCATGATGTCGCACCGCTCCGGCGAGACCGAGGACGTCACCATCGCCGACCTGGCCGTCGCCACCAACTGCGGCCAGATCAAGACCGGTGCCCCGGCCCGCTCCGAGCGCGTCGCCAAGTACAACCAGCTGCTGCGCATCGAGGAGATCCTCGACGACGCCGCGGTGTACGCCGGCCGCTCCGCCTTCCCGCGGTTCCGCCAGGGCAGCTGACCCGCGGCGCGAAAGGGCTGATCGGGCGAGCAAACCGCCCAGCACCCCGTACGTCCCCGGTGACGGTCCCGTACCGTTGCCGGGGACGTACCTGCTTGAAGCAGACCGGCGTCCGTCAGTGAAGGGGAGACGACGTGCCCGCGGACCGGTTCTCGACCGCGACCCGACTCAAGGCGCTCGGCGAGCAGGCCGCCGCCCGCGTCTACCGCGCCCGCCCGGCCCGCCGCAACCGCCTCACCGGCCGCGCCGCCCTGCTCGCGCTGGTGATGTGCTCCCTGGTGGTGGCGCTCGCGTACCCGATAAGGCAGTACGTCTCCCAGCGCTCCGACATCGCCGACCAGCGCCGCAAGGCCCGGGACGCGGGTGCCGAGCTGGACCGGCTGCGCGAGCAGAAGGCCCGCTGGCAGGACCCGGAGTACGTACGCCAGCAGGCCCGCCGCCACCTGCACTACGTCATGCCGGGCGAGACCGGATACATCGTCCAGGACGGCTCCGGCACCGCCGCCGCCCCGAAGGGGACACGGGCGGCCGAGCGCCCCTGGTACGACAATCTGTGGCAGGCGGTCGACGCGGCCGACAAGCGGTAGCGCCGGCCCCGGCCGTGCCGCCGCGGTGCCCGGCCCGTACCGCCGGCGCGCGCGGCCCCGTACTGTCGACAGGGACGGCGCGCACCGCCGTCCCGCCGTCCCGTCGTTTCATCCATCACCTCACCGAAAGCGCACATGGAAACCCCTCCGCCCCAGACCGAGCCCACCGAGCCCACCGCCGCGGACATCGCCGCCTTCAAGGAGCAGCTCGGCCGTCCGCCGCGCGGCCTGCGCGCCATCGCGCACCGCTGCCCGTGCGGCCAGCCGGACGTCGTCGAGACGGCGCCGCGCCTTGAGGACGGCACGCCCTTCCCCACGCTCTACTACCTCACCTGCCCGCGCGCGGCCTCCGCGATCGGCACGCTGGAGGCCAACGGCGTGATGAAGGAGATGACCGAGCGGCTGGCGACCGACCCCGAGCTCGCCGCCGCCTACCGCGCGGCCCACGAGGACTACATCCGGCGGCGGGACGCCATCGAGGTGCTGGAGGGCTTCCCGAGCGCGGGCGGCATGCCCGACCGGGTCAAGTGCCTGCACGTCCTCGTCGGCCACTCGCTGGCGGCCGGGCCGGGCGTCAACCCGCTCGGCGACGAGGCGATCGCCATGCTGCCGGAGTGGTGGAAGAAGGGCCCGTGCGTGAGCCCGTGCGGCGAGAACGACACCAGGACCGACAGCGGGACCGACGAGGGAGAGTCCGAGTGAAGCGCGTCGCCGCCGTCGACTGCGGTACGAACTCCATCCGCCTGCTGGTCGCGGACGTCGACCCCGCGACCGGCGAGCTGAAGGAGCTCGACCGCCGGATGCAGATCGTCCGGCTGGGCCAGGGCGTGGACCGCACCGGGCGGCTGGCGCCGGAGGCGCTGGAGCGCACCTTCGCGGCCTGCCGGGAGTACGCCGCGGTGCTCAAGAGCCTGGGCGCCGAGCAGGTCCGTTTCGTGGCGACCTCGGCCTCCCGGGACGCGGAGAACCGCGCCGACTTCGTGCGCGGCGTGGTGGACATCCTGGGCGTGGAGCCCGAGGTGATCACCGGTGACCAGGAGGCGGAGTTCTCGTTCAACGGCGCCACCAAGGAGCTCACCGGCCGTGCGGATCTCGCCAGGCCGTTCCTGGTGGTGGACATCGGCGGCGGCTCGACCGAGTTCGTCCTCGGTGACGGCTCCGTCCGCGCCGCGCGCTCGGTCGACGTCGGCTGCGTCCGGATGACCGAGCGGCACCTGGTGCACGAGGGCGGGATCAGCGACCCGCCGACCGCCGGCCAGATCGCCGCCATCAAGGCCGACATCGCCAGGGCCCTGGACCACGCGGAGGAGACCGTCCCGCTGTCCGAGGCCGGCACCCTGGTGGGCCTGGCCGGCTCGGTCACCACCGTCGCCGGGATCGCCCTGGACCTCGACCACTACGCCTCCGAGGCCATCCACCACTCCCGCATCCCCCTGGCGAAGGTCCGGGAGATCACCGACCGCCTGCTCACCGCCACCCACGCCGAACGCGCGGCCCTCCCGGTCATGCACCCCGGCCGGGTCGACGTGATCGGCGCAGGCGCCCTCGTCCTCCTCTCGATCATGGAACGCACCGGCGCCGAAGAGGTCGTGGTCAGCGAACACGACATCCTGGACGGCATCGCCTGGAGCATCGCGGACTGAGGCCGGGACGGGGCGCCCCGGGACCGTACGGACGGTCCGGCGGACGACCGGCAGAGGTGCGGCAACGCCCTCTGCCGAGCGGCTTTTTGAGTCGGTGTTGTGGCGGCCGGGCGGCGTTCGCGGGCGCCCGGTGAAAGAAAGTTCGTGAAATCCTTCACATGAAAAAACCTCCTGTCGGGCGAACAATCGGTCCCTGGGACGCTCATTCGAAGGCTTCAGGGCCCTTCGACCCGGAGGATGCGCGGGTTCCGGCGGTTCGGTGATGCGCTCCCGCAGGGCCTGGTTCGCCACTCGGATGGCCTACAAGGCCTGATCAACGGGGGTCTCCAACGCCTGGCGTACTACGGTGGTTCCACCCCGCGCTATGGCGTCCGTCACGAAGCCGGCGGAGTGTAGCAGATGCCCCTCCGGTCCTTGTGAAGGGGCTCACGAGCGACCCCCCATGTGGGGGTGGATACTCGATTGCATGAGCACCACGGAGCGTCCCAGGATCCTCGTAGTAGGCGGTGGGTACGTAGGCCTGTACGCAGCTCGGCGCATCCTCAAGAAGATGCGCTACGGCGAGGCGACCGTCACGGTCGTCGACCCGCGGTCGTACATGACCTATCAGCCCTTCCTCCCCGAAGCCGCCGCCGGCAGCATCTCCCCCCGGCACGTCGTCGTCCCGCTGCGACGCGTGCTGCCGAAGGCGGAGGTCCTCACCGGCCGGGTCACCACCATCGATCAGGACCGCAAGGTCGCCACGATCGCCCCGCTGGTCGGCGAGGCGTACGAGCTGCCCTTCGACTACCTGGTCATCGCCATGGGCGCGGTCTCCCGCACCTTCCCGATCCCCGGCCTCGCCGAGAACGGCATCGGCATGAAGGGCATCGAGGAGGCCATCGGCCTGCGCAACCACGTCCTGGAGCAGCTGGACAAGGCCGACTCCACGACCGACGAAGAGGTCCGCCGCAAGGCGCTCACCTTCGTCTTCGTCGGTGGTGGCTTCGCCGGCGCGGAGACCGTCGGTGAGGTCGAGGACATGGCCCGCGACGCCGCGAAGTACTACAACAACGTGAAGCGCGAGGACATGCGCTTCCTGCTGGTCGACGTCGCCGACAAGATCCTCCCCGAGGTCGGCCCGAAGCTCGGCTCGTACGGCAAGGACCACCTGGAGTCCCGCGGTGTCGAGGTCTACCTCAAGACCGGCATGGACTCCTGCGTCGACGGCCACGTCAAGCTGAACAACGGCCTTGAGGTCGACTCCAACACCATCGTGTGGACCGCGGGCGTCAAGCCCAACCCGGCGCTGGCCCGCTTCGGCCTGCCGCTCGGCCCGCGCGGTCACGTCGACACCGCCCCGACCCTCCAGGTGCAGGGCACCGACTACATCTGGGCCGCCGGCGACAACGCCCAGGTCCCGGACCTGGTCGGTCGCAAGAACGGCAACGAGAACGCCTGGTGCCCGCCGAACGCGCAGCACGCGCTGCGGCAGGCCAAGGTCCTCGGCGACAACGTGGTCTCCGGCATGCGGGGCTTCCCGCAGAAGGAGTACAGCCACGCCAACAAGGGTGCGGTCGCCGGTCTCGGCCTGCACAAGGGCGTCGCGATGATCGTCATGGGCAAGATGAAGATCAAGCTCAAGGGCCGTCTCGCCTGGTACATGCACCGCGCGTACCACGGCATGGCGATGCCGACGTTCAACCGCAAGATCCGGGTCTTCGCCGACTGGACGCTGGCCATGTTCCTCAAGCGCGAGGTGGTCTCGCTCGGCGCCATGGAGAACCCCCGCGAGGAGTTCTACGAGGCGGCCAAGCCGGCCCCCGCACCGGCCGCGGCCGGCTCCGGCGACAAGCCGAAGGCCAAGGCAAGCTGATCCACCGGTCGGGTACGGGAGTACTCCGACCAGCCCGAAGGGCGTCCGCCATCCGTGGGGCGGGCGCCCTTCGGCATGTCCGCAAACGTGTCCGCTCTGGCGAAAAGCATCCCGGGTGCTGTTCTCTTACCAGCGAACGGGACTAACGGGACGCCCCGTTGGCGTTTACGTGGTGGGTGAAACTTCTTTGCCCGACTCGTCAACACGGAGGTGTGCGACATGGCCGACGCCGCTGGACGGCTCACCAAGCTCGCCGAGGAGGTGCTGGGAGCCCCGCTCCCGGTGCGCATCCGCGCCTGGGACCGCAGCGAGTCCGGCCCGCCGGGGGCACCCACGCTCGTCTTCCGCAACCGCCGCGCGCTGCGCCGGCTGCTGTTCAAACCCGGCGAACTCGGTCTGGCCCGGGCCTGGGTGGCCGGCGACCTCGACATCGACGGCGACCTCTACGCAGCGCTCGACCTCCTCGCCGGACTGGTCTGGGAGCGCGGCACCGCCGCCCCCAAACCGCAGCGGGCCGCCGTCCTGCGCGCCCTGGCCCGCCCGGAGGTCCGCACCGCCGCCCGCGAACTGCTGACCCTGGCCGGCCCGCCGGTCCCACCCGCACCGCCCGCCGAGGAGGCCCGCCGGCGCCGCGGACCGCTGCACACCCTGCTGCGCGACAAGGAAGCCATCAGCCACCACTACGACGTCGGCAACGACTTCTACGAGCTGGTCCTCGGCCCGTCCATGGTCTACTCCTGCGCCTACTGGGCGGCACCGGACGCGACGCTGGAGGACGCCCAGCGGGACAAGCTCGACCTGATCTGCCGCAAGCTCGCCCTGAAGCGGGACCAGCGGCTGCTGGACGTCGGCTGCGGCTGGGGCTCGATGGTGCTGCACGCGGCCCGCGAGTACGGCGTACGGGCGGTCGGCATCACCCTCTCCGAGGAACAGGCCACCTACGCGCGCAAGCGGATCGCCGAGGCCGGGCTCGCCGACCGGGTCGAGATCCGGGTGCAGGACTACCGCGAGATCAAGGACGAGCCGTTCGACGCGATCTCCTCGATCGGTATGGCCGAGCACGTCGGCCATACCCGGTACGCGGAGTACGCGGCCGCGCTGTACGCCCTGCTGCGCCCCGGCGGGCGGCTGCTCAACCACCAGATCGGCCGGCGGCCGCTGGCGGACGAGGAGGCGTACCACGTCGACGAGTTCATCGACCGGTACGTCTTCCCGGACGGCGAGCTGGCGCCGGTCGGCCGGACCGTGGCGCAGCTGGAGGAGGCCGGGTTCGAGGTGCGGGACGTGGAGGCGATCCGCGAGCACTACGCGCTGACGCTGCGCCAGTGGGTCGCCAACCTGGAGCGGCACTGGGACGCGGCGGTACGGCTCACCTCGCCCGGCCGGGCCAGGGTGTGGCGGCTCTACATGGCCGCCTCGGCGCTGTCGTTCGAACGCAACCGGATCGGGGTCAACCAGGTGCTGGCGGTGCGTACCCCGGAAGCCGGCGCCTCCGGTCTGCCGCTGCGGGCGCGGACCTGGAGGGGCTGACCCGCCGTGCCGCGAGCGCGTGTGCCGGGCCCCGCACGGGACCCGGCACACCCGCTTCCTCCTGCGGCTAGTCCGCCTTGATCGACGCCAGCATGTTCAGCCGGGCCGCCCGCCGCGCCGGCCAGAGCGCGGCCAGGGCCCCGATCAGCGCCGCCGCCGCGAGGAAGAGACCGAGCCGGCCCCAGGGCAGCACCAGCTCGAACCCCGTGACCGACTTGCTGAGCACGTCTCCGCCCGCCCAGCCGAAGAAGACGCCCAGGCCGACGGCGAGCACCCCGCCGAAGAGCGAGATCACCAAGGACTCCAGCCGCACCATCTGCTTGATGCCGGGGCGGTCCAGCCCGATGGCGCGGAGCATGCCGATCTCCTGCGAGCGCTCGAAGACCGACATCGCCAGGGTGTTGATGACGCCGAGCACCGCGACGATCACGGCCATGGCGAGCATCGCGTACAGCAGGTTCAGCATCTGGGTCATCATGTCGGCGATCTCCGCGGAGACCTGCTGCTTGTCGGCGACGGAGATCGCCGGGTTCTTGCCGAGCGCCGTGACCAGCGCGTCCTTGGCCGTGTCGGTGGCGCCGTCCTTGGTCTTCACCAGCACCTGGGTATCGACGGTCTGCTTCTGGTGCGGGGCCACGGTGGCGTTGTCCACGACGACGCCTCGGAGCAGGTCCGTGCCCTGGTAGACACCCGAGACGGTGAGGGTGCTCTTGGTGCCGTCCTCGAAGGTCACCGGGAGGCGGGAGCCGGGGTGCAGGCCGTTCCGCTTGGCGGAGGCGTCGTCCACAATCACCCGGCCGCCCCGGAGCTCGCCCAACGAGCCCTGGACGAAGTCGAGTTGGGTGAGCTTGCCGAACTCCTTACCGTCGACCGCGGTCAGGAACTGGGGGTCGGTGCCGGTGGTGGTGGACCGGCGCAGCGGGCTGACGGCGGCGACCTCGCCCAGCGGGCGGAGATGCTTCGCCACATCGGGGGAGAGTGGCCGCATGCCCTGGCCGGCCATGGAGACCACGTAGTCGGCCTTGAGCGAGGCGACGGCCCTCTTCTCGATCGTGGTCTGGGCACTGACCGCGATCACCGTCAGTCCGGTGATCATGGTCAGTCCCACCATCAGCGCGGAGGCGGTGGCGGCCGTCCGGCGCGGATTGCGGACCGCGTTCAGCCGGGCGAGGGTGCCGGCGACCCCGAAGGTCCGCAGGACGGGCGCGGCCAGAGCGATCAGCGGGCGGGACAGCAGCGGCGTCAGGATGAACACGCCGACCATCACCACTGCCGCACTCAGGCTCAGTGCGTTCATGCTCGCCTGGTCGTCGGTGATCCGGATGGCGGCCAGCACTCCGGCCGTACCGGCGCCGGTGATGAGCGCACCGAGGGTGTTGCGCAGCACCAGGGACTTGGTGGTGGGGGTGGCGTGCACACTGCTCATCGCGGCGACCGGCGGGATCTTCGCGGCGCGCCGGGCCGGCAGCCAGGCGGACAGGACGGTGATGAGGGTGCCGACGAGCAGGGAGGTCAGCACGGCCGAGAACGGGACCACCAGGGGGCCGTCGGGATTGCTGCCGCCCAGGCTGCCGACCAGGGTGCGCATTCCGGCGCCGACGCCGATACCGGCGACCAGGCCGATGACGGAGGCGATCACGCCGACGACGGACGCCTCGATCAGCACCGAGCGGGTGACCTGGCGACGGCTGGCGCCGACCGCACGCAGCAGCGCCAGTTCCTTGGTGCGCTGAGCGACCAGCATCGTGAAGGTGTTGACGATGAGGAAGATGCCGACGAAGAGCGCGATGCCGGCGAAGACCAGGAAGAACTTCTGCAGGTCGGCGGCCTTCTGGGCGATCATCTCCGCCAGGTCGTCGGCGAGTTGCTTGCCGGTGCTGGCCTCGGCGTGGCCCTTGGGCAGCACGGTCTCGACCGCGGACCTCAGGGCCGACTGGGACGTACCGGCGGCTGCCTTGATCCGGATCTCGCTGAATCCGCCGGGGGTGCCCAGCAGCTTCTGGGCGGTCGGGGTGTCGAACAGGGCGAGGCTGCTGCCGGCCGCTACCTCGCTGTCGTCGGTGGAGAAGATGCCGGTCAGCTTCATCTCGCGGACCGGTCCGTTGGTGGAGATCCGTACGGTGTCGCCGACCTTGTAGCCGGCCTGGTCCGCGGTGTGGGCGTCCAGGGCGAACTCGTGCGGGCCGTGCGGTGCCGCGCCGCCGCGCATCGGGTAGCGGGCGTCCTTGCCGTCGGCGCCGGGGAAGTAGTTGCCGCCCCTGCTCCGGTCGGCGTCGCCGACGAGCTTGCCGTTCTTGTCGGCGACGGCGGTGAAGCCCGAGACGATGCCGGTGGCGGAGGCCGCGCCGGGCACCCGGGCGGTCTTGTCGAGGAGCTTCTGGCCGAGCACGGGCGCTGCCCCGGAGTCGCCGTCGGACTGCGGCCGGACGGCCACGTCGACGTTGCGGAAGCTCCGCTGCATCTCGGCCTGGGAGGCGTGGGATGTGGTCGAGGTGAAGACCAGGGTGCCGGAGACGAATGCCACGCCGAGCATCACGGCGAGGACGGTCATCAGCAGCCGGGCCTTGTGCGCAAGCACGTTGCGCAAGGCGGTACGGAACATGAGTGGGTCAGTCCTGGAGGAGAGGTCCGGAAGGTCCGGGGTGCGGGTGGCGGCTGCTGCGGATCAACTCGTACGCCCCTTGGCGTCGAAGCCCTTCAGGCGTTCCAGCACCAGGTCGGCGGTCGGGTTCGGCATGTCGTCGACGATCCGGCCGTCGGCGAGGAAGACGACCCGGTCCGCGTAGGAGGCGGCGACCGGGTCGTGGGTGACCATCACCACGGTCTGGCCGAGCTCGCGCACGGAGTTGCGCAGGAAGCCCAGCACCTCGGCACCGGCGCGCGAGTCCAGGTTGCCGGTGGGCTCGTCGGCGAAGATGATCTCGGGCCGGGAGGCCAGTGCGCGGGCGACCGCGACCCGCTGCTGCTGGCCGCCGGAGAGCTGGCTGGGGCGGTGCTTGAGGCGGCCGGCCAGGCCGACGGTCTCCACCACGCGGTCCAGCCAGGCGCGGTCCGGCTTACGGCCCGCGATGTCCATGGGCAGGGTGATGTTCTCCAGTGCGGTCAGGGTCGGCAGCAGGTTGAACGCCTGGAAGACGAAACCGATCTTGTCGCGCCGGAGTTGGGTGAGCTTCTTGTCCTTCAGGCCGGTCAGTTCGACATCGCCGATCCGGGCGGAGCCGCCGGATATCGAGTCCAGGCCGGCCATGCAGTGCATCAGGGTCGACTTGCCGGACCCCGAGGGGCCCATGATCGCGGTGAACTGCGCCTGCCGGAAGTCGACGGAGACCGCGTCCAGGGCGACCACCTGGGTCTCGCCCTGTCCGTAAACCTTGGTGAGGTCCGTGGCGCGGGCGGCCACCGCGGTGGTGCGGCCGGCGGTCGGGACACCGGAGTGGGTGGTGGTCACGGGAACGAGCTCCTGTCGGGACGAGGGACCATCGGCGCCGCACGCGGCCGGTCGGCACGCCGCGGACGTCATGCGGACGTTTCCATCGTGGGTCAGCGCAAGGGGCGCGGACGTCAACCCCTGCGACCGTCCTTGACCACCCCTGGGACGTACCGGCGGTCCGCCCGGTCATCCCAGAGGAGGAGACGAACCCTGAGGCCGAAGCGGCGTGGCGGCCGGTGCGACGGGGTTCCCCGGCCGGGTGACGGGGGCGGCGGGCAGGCGTCGAGTTTCCGTCAATTCGGGTACTGATTTGCGCCGCGGCGGGGTGTGGCAGAGGGGGGTGCCAGGCATGTGCCTACGGCCTGTACCCAGCGCTGATGCTCCCTCAGTTGCCAATAAAATAAGACAACCTCGGGATGAGCGGCCGATCTGCGTCGTGCGCTGCGGGCTACGCTCGTGCTGCCCTCTTTGGGGCGGCATGGGGGATCCCCAGCCCGGATGGTGGAATGCAGACACGGCGAGCTTAAACCTCGCTGGCCTACGGGCCGTGCCGGTTCAAGTCCGGCTCCGGGCACTCCGCACGTGACCAAGGCGGGGTCCGAAGTCGGGTGCTTACCTGAATTTTCAACGAGAAGGGCCGCCGGGGCAAACCGGCGGCCCTCGTGCTTTGTTCGGCGGACTCAGCGCTCCAGCAGAGCGAAGAGGTTCTCCCAGCGGCCGACAATCTCGTCGGTGGAGAACCGCTGGATGTTCTCCCGGGCGGCTTCGCCCATCGCGTCCCGCAGGTCCTTGTCCGACATCAGGGTGTCGAGATGCCGGGCGAATTCGGTGATATTGCCCGGGGGAGCGAGGAAACCGTCCTCGCCGTCCGTGATGATCTCGTGAACGCCCGGCGCCACATCGAACGCCACACACGGCACGGCCGTCGCCATCGCCTCCATCGGGGCCAGCGGAAAGCCCTCACCGCGCGAACTGAGCGCGAACACCGCGCTCTCCCGCAGCGCCCCCGGGACGTCGGAGGTACGCCCCATCCACTCCACGGACGAGGTCACCCCCAGCTCCGCCGCCAACTTGCGCAGCGCCTCCGCCTCCTCGCCGGAACCGTAGATCCGCAGCGTCCAGTCCGGGTGCTCCGGGGCGACCTGCGCCCACGCCTCCAGCAGCAGGTCGACGCCCTTCTCCTCGTGCAGCCGGCCGATGCTGACCACGCACTTGCGGGAGCGGTCGGAGGGGACGTCGGGGAAGAACGGCAGGGGGTTGGGCATGAAGCCGACGTTGTCCATCCGCTGGCGGATCCAGCGGTCGGCGTCCTCACGGGTGAGCGTCAGCATCCGGTCGACGTCCGCGTAAAACCGCTTGACCCGGCCGAAGCGGGACGACTTGCGGCAGGTCTCGAACGACTCATGGCTCATTCCGACCACCGTCAGCCCCGCCGTGTCGGCCAGCGCGACCCACTCCATCGCCCACACCTGGGTGACGATCACCACCCCGCCCGGCTCCGCCGCCCGGAACAGCGCACTCATCTTCGCCGCCTGCTCCCGCATCCCGGCCTCCCGGGCGGCCCGCCGACGCTGCTCGGCGACGTTCAGCCGGTCCTTCAGACCGCGCACCGGACGGACCGTCGGCGGATGGTCGCGGTACAGCGTGGTGGCCTTGAACGGCGCGTCGTCGGCCAGCTCATGGGCGCGCCCCTCGGGTGCCGGCACGATGCCGATGAGGTGCACCCGGTGGCCCCGCTCACTGAACAGGCGCGCCATCTGGTGCGACCAACTGGTGATGCCGCCCATCTCGTTGACGCTGTTGGAGACGAAGAAGATGTCCCGCGGCCCGGCTGCGTACGACTTGGTCATCAACGGCTCCACTGCGCAAAGAACTGGTCGACAATGCTCCGGGCGGCTTCGCCCCGGTCGTATTCCCCGAACCTGGCGACGAATTCCGCGCGCCGGCGGGCGTATTCGAGGGACTGCGTCTCGAACGACTTGATCGTGTCGTGGAAATCGTCCTCGGTACGGACCACCGGGCCCGGCGCATGCGCCAGCAGATCGAAGTACGTCCCCCGGCCCTCGTGGACGTATTCGTCGTAGTCGTACGTGAAGAACACCAACGGCCGGTCCAGCAGCGCGTAGTCGAACATCACCGACGAATAGTCGGTGATCAGCCCGTCGGCCAGCTCCAGCAGCGGCGTCACGTCATGGCGCGCCGACACGTCGATGACCCGGCCCTGCACCGTCGGCGGCAGCACCACGTGATTGAGGTAGTGCGAACGCACCAGCAGGACGTAGCGGTCACCGAACTGCTCCGCGAACCGCTCGACGTCGAAGGGCAATTCGAAGCGCCCGTGCCGCCCGCCCGCCTTGCGGAACGTCGGCGCGTACAGCAGCACGGTCTTGTCCTCGGCGATGCCCAACTCGGCGGCCAGCGGCCCGCGTTCGCGCCGCCCCAGCTCCTCCTCGCGCTGCCGGGCGCGCACCAGCGCGTCGTTGCGCGGGTACCCGACCCGCAGCAGCGTCCGCTCCTTGAGCCGGAACGCCTTGGCCAGGGTCTGCACATCGTGCTCGGAGCGGACCAGGAAGCGGTCGAAACGGTCCAGCGAACGCTGCTGCTCCTCCTGCTGCTGCCGGGTCTGCGCCTTGAGGGCGGGCTGGTCGAAGCCCATCTTCTTCAGCGCCGAACCGTGCCAGGTCTGGAGGTACGTGGTCTCCGGGCGCTTGGTGAGCTTGAGCGGGTAGCTCTGGTTGTCCACCCAGAACTCGGCCTGCGCCAGCGCCTTGAGGTACGGCAGCGACCAGCGCTTGACGAGCGTGACGCCCTTCGGGAAGTCCTTCGGCGAGCCGGCGTACGACCAGATCGCCTCGAATTCCAGCCCCTGCCGGCGCATCTCCTCGTAGATCGCGCGCGGGCTGTCGCTGTACTGCTTGCCCAGGTGGCTCTCGAAGACCACCGTGCGCTTCTTGATCGGCAGCCGGCAGAACACCTCGTGGTACGCCCGGAGCTTGTTGTCGCCGGAGGTGACCTTCTTGCGCAGCGCCTTGGCCTTGCGGTAGCCGGTCTTGGCCAGCGTGCCCGGCGTCCCGCGCACCCCGCGGGTGATCAGCTCCTGCATCCGTTCGGCGTTCGCGCCTTCGCTGACCAGCCGGAACGCCAGGTGCCCCTTGGCCGAGGCGTGCGGCTGCAGCCGGTCGGCGACCATCCGCGTCAGCCGCGGCCGGACCGGCAGCGAACCGGTCAGCTCGGTGTCGGCGACGGTGAGCCGGGTGGTGGTGCGCACCCCGTCCACGTCCAGCCGCAGCCGTACGTCCCAGATGGAGTCGACGATGCCCAGCGGGCGCAGCCGGGCGGTGAGGTCCGCGGTGGCCCGCCAGTGGATCGCGTCACCCTCGTGGCGCAACTCCTGCACCGGGAACTGGAAGGACTGCAGGCTGCGCCGCCGGGCGCTGAACTCCAGCTCGCCCTTCAGCCGCGCACCCGGCGGAATGACGCCCAGCGGGTTGGTGATCCGCCCGGACAGGGAGACGGCCCCGCCGGAGCCGTCGTAACGGGTGAGCTGGTTCCGCAGGAACAGCTGGTTGACCGGCTTCTCGTGGTAGCCGATGTCGGTGACGTCCAGTACGGAGCGGCCGAAGGCGTCGCCGAAGTGGCCCCCGCACCAGTAGATCCGGCCGTCGTGCTCGGCCAGTGGTGAGGAGACCTTGTCCCGGTTGATCAGCGTGTCCACGGCCGGGATCAGGTTGTCCCAGTCACCCCGCTGGAGCAGATAGGCGCAGATGGCCTGGATGGCCGGCACCCGCTCGTACGCCTCGGGGGCGATGCCGGCGAGGTATTCCCGGGAGAGTTCGGCGAACTCCCGGCGGTAGGACTCGTCCCGGAACGGCAGGTCACGCAGATGCAGCACCAGGTCGTGCTTGAGGAATTTGACGTCCTTGGCGAGCTTCATCTCGGTGAGCCCGCGCTCGGCCAGCAACGCGTCGATGCGCCGGTGGATCTCCAGCCGGTGCGCATAGTTCGTCATTTCGTGCCGCCGGTTCGTCACCGATTTCACGGCGGCCCGCTCGTATACGTGCCAGAAATAGACCTGATTGGGGATCAGCGTGATGCGCTCCGCCGCGAGATAGGCATCGGCGATGAACATCAGGTCCTCGTAGAACATGCCCTTCGGGAAACGCAGGTCATGTTCGATCAGGAAATCGCGGCGATAGCATTTGTTGGTGGAGAGGGTGTCCCAGACGAAAAGGTCCGGCAATTCCGTGACCGACTCCAGGGTCCGGGTCGTGGAATACAGCCAGGAATACCATTCGTCCCGCTTCTGATTGCGGGTGTCCTTGTGCAGCCGGACGCACAGACCGGAAACGATGTCCGAGCCGGATTCTTCGGCGGCCTCCAGCATGTTCCGGCAGGCGTTGACCTCCAGGACGTCGTCGCTGTCCAGGAACATGACGTAACGGCCCCGGGTGTGCTGGATGCCGGCGTTGCGCGGCTCGCCGCCCGCCCCGCTGTTCTCCGGCAGCTGGAAGGCTCTGACTCTCTCCGGGTGCGTGGCGGCGAGCTGCTGCGCCACTTCGAAGGAGCGGTCGGTGCTGCAGTCGTCGACGATCACCACCTCGACGTCCCGGAGCGTCTGGTCCAGTACGGACTGGACCGCGGTCGGCAACCGGTCGGCGTCGTTGTAGACGATGACGACTACGGAGACGTCAGGCACAGGGACCTCAACCTCTTTCGCTGCTGTTTCCCGCCAGAATAGCCCCGTCTGTCCCCCCGATTACCACGAATCGCGCCCATGGCACTACGCACAGTGAGCTACCGGGGCGTGGGGAAGGGGCCCTCCGGCATACGGACCATGACCAGGTGTCATCTCCGCCGAGCCGCCCAGCGGGCACTTCCGGCCGGCAGGAAAGACGGCCGCTCCGGTGAATCGGTTGCCTGCTCGGATGTGACGTCCGCGGTGCCCGGGTGCAAAGCCGGGGGCGGTCCCCGGGCACGTCCGCGGCATCCCGAACGTCCTCCTCTCGGAGGACGTGTCGCGCCGAGTGCGGGGAAAGATCCTGCCCAAGAACGAGCGACGTGTCTTTGCCAAGCCATTACGCTTGCCGTCAAGGCCGCGCAGGGCGGCCATGGAGGAGTGAGATGAGGAGCAGCAACCCGGTCTTCTCGCGACGGGGGTTCAGCCGCGACACCGGCTACGCGGGCTTCAACGCGCAGGCCGGGGGCCCCCACGCGAACCCGTACGCCGGCACCAACCCCTACGCACAGGGCACCAACCCCTACGCGCAGGCCCCCACCGACCCCTACGCCCAGGGCCAGCCCGTCACCCAGGCGCCGCCTCAGTACGCGCCGCAGACCCGGCCGATGACGATGGACGACGTCGTCGCGCGCACGGGCCTGACGCTCGGCACGGTCATCGCCGGCGCCACCGTCGGCTGGCTGTTCCTGACCCAGAACCTCGGCTTCGCCGTCGGCGCGGGTCTGGTCGCGATGGTGCTGGGCTTCGTCCAGTCCTTCAAGCGCAAGCCGTCGCCCGCGCTGATCCTCGCCTACGCGGCACTGGAGGGCGTCTTCCTCGGCGCGCTCAGCGGCTTCCTCAACAGCCTGCCGAAGATGGCCGGCGCCCCCATGCAGGCGGTGCTGGGCACCATGGCGGTGTTCGTCGCCATGCTGGTCGCCTACCGGACGCGACTCGTCCGGGTCACCGCCCGCTTCACCCGCTTCGTGCTGATCGCGGCCATGGGCTTCGTCCTGCTGTCGCTGGTCAACGTGCTGTTCATGGTCTTCGGCGGCGGGGAAGGCCTCGGCTTCCGCAGCGGCGGCCTGGGCATCCTCTTCGGCATCGTCGGCGTGGTCCTCGGCGCGCTGTTCCTCGCCCTGGACTTCAAGCAGGTCGAGGACGGCATCGCCTACGGCGCGCCGCGTGAGGAGTCCTGGCTGGCGGCGTTCGGCCTGACCCTGACGCTGGTGTGGATCTACATGGAGATGCTGCGGCTGATCTCCATCCTCCGGGGCGACTGACCGCGCCCCGCGGCGTACGGAACTCCGTGAGGAGCCCCGTGAGGAGCGCCGCCGCAGGGAGCACCGTAAAGAGGGGCCCGCAGGCAGCAGCCTGCGGGCCCTTCGGGGTTGAGGACGGCGCCTCATCGCGGATCAGAACTTCCGCGCGGCGCGCCTGAGGTCGTGTTCATGGACGATCGCCTTGGCGTGCCCGTGGGCGAGGTTGTGCTCGCCACGGAGCCAGCTGACCTTTTCGTCGAAGCGGAAGAGAGCGGGGCCTTCGTCAACGGTGCGGAGCCATTCGGAGATTTCCCGGCCCGTGCACGCGGGGATGCGGGAGAGCATGTTCCGGTGGGTCTCTTCGGAGAAGAGCTGAGACATCGGCGCCTCCGGACGCGGTCGATGCTGGTTCTTCAGCACACCGTGCCTGAGGGTTCCGCTGTTGGCAACCACCCGGGAGTGGCGCATAGGCTCACGACGTGCTTGACGTGACCCCTTTGCAGACCGCGGTGGACGCCCTCGCCGACCGCCTCCGAGCCCTGCCGCAGAGCCGGCTCAGCCAGGGCGCGGCGGCCGAAGGGCTCGCGCTGGCACGGGAGTTGGCGACCCGTGCGCAGCTGATCGAACGGCCCGGGGAGCCGCCGCGCCCCTTCCCGGACGCCGGGATGTTCGCGGTCGGCGACCAGCTCGCGGTGGCCGGACACGATCTCGTCGAAGCCCTGCGCGCCGCGGCCGCCCGCCAGGTCGGCACCGTTCCGGATCCTGACGCGAAAGTGGCCCCCGCCGAAGAACTGGCGGAGGCCGTACGACACGTACGGGCGGCGGCGGAACGCTGCTAGGGGCGGCTGCGTGCCCGGGGGGGGGGCGGGCCTCGGGGTCCGGGCGGGGGACCGGCCGGAACGCGGCTAGGGGTTCCGGGCGGAACGCGGGGAGGGGGGCCGGTCGGAATGCGGGACGGGGGTTCCGGGCGGCATTCCGGTCAGAGGGACGCGATGACGCGGTCGGCGAGGATGTAGACGCTGTCCTCGCGGCTCTCGCCCCAGGAGAAGGTCAGCGCGTACGCGCCGGAGACGCCGGAACCGCCCAGCAGCACCGGGGTGCGCCCGGCGTGCAGCGCGTCGGCGACCCGGTCCGCGGCCTCGCGCTGGCCCGGGGTCAGACAGAGCGTGGTGCCGTCGGCGAAGACGTACACGTCCAGGGTGCCCAGCGGGCCCGGGCGGACGTCCGCGACCGCGGTGCCCTCCCGCGCCAGCTCCTCCAGCCGCGCCACGGTGCGCTCGTAGTCGCTGATCACCGGGGACGGCGAGAAGTCCGGGTGCGAGGGGTGCCGGCGGCGGGCGGCGGCCAGTTCGGCGGACTCGGTGCCCTCGACGGGCTCCAACTCCGGCGCGTCCAGGGCCTCCAGAGCCTCCACGGACTCCAGGGTGTCCATCGCCTCCAGGGCGTCCGGGCCCAGCAGCGGCTCCAGGCCGGCCAGGTCCGCCTGGCGGGGCACGAACGGCTGGAGGTCGAGCCGCTCGGACTCCGGCCGCCCGTCGCGCATCAGCCGGCCCTCGCGGCCGTCCAGCGGGCTCTCGTCACCGAGACCGCCGAGCAGCGACGGGGCGTCCGCGGCGTCACGGGCCTCCTGAGCGGCCCAGAACGCCCGGGCCTCGGCCAGCTCGCGCTCGCGCTCCTCCGCGAGCGCCTCGGCGACGGCGGCGCGTATGTCCGCGAGGGGGGTCGCCTCGGCCGGGCTGGTACGGGCGGCGGGAATGGTCGCGGCGGCCACCTCGGCCGCCTCCGCGCGCGCAGCGGCGTCCCGGCGGGCGGCGACGAGCTCACCGTGCAGCTCGGTGAGCTGGCGGCGCAGCGCACGGGCGGTGCCCAGCGCGACGGCGCCCAGCGCCACGGCGACGGCCGCGGCCACGAGCAGGACGAGGGTGGTGACGCTCATGCGCCGACCTCCACTTCGTTCGGCGGCCCACTTCCCACGGGCCTGCATCGGTACATGGACTTCCCCCGGCAGTCGGCCGGGGCGACCCCCTTGATGCGCCGCTCCCGGAGGTCACCATTGGTGGCGGCTCGCGCACCGGTGGACTCCCGTTAGCAGAATGTTCTCCGACTTCCTACATCAGCCTGCCGGGGGTCGGCGACCGCTCTGGGGGCGCTATGTCCCGAAATGCTGGGGGCCATGGGCCTCGTGCGGTGTGGTGCCCCCATGCTGACCTGCAACAACGCCTCTCCCCCAGGACGTTCATCACAATCCTGGGGGAGATTGGGTCGCGATCTTGTTAACGAGTGAGGCAGGTCACGCGCCGTCGCCGACGGTGTCCGGACGACAGCGAAGGGTGTGCGCCGGGCGGGAGTTGGACGGTTCCGCCGCGCGCACACCCTCCAAGGGCTTCCTGCCGGAGATCCTGGCCTCAGCCCCGCCGCCACGGGCTCGTGGTCACGCTGCCCCTCGCTTCCGCTTCGCTGCGGCTCAGCTCAGTTCAGTGCAACTCGGCTCAGCCGCACGGGCCCGTGGTCGCGCTGACCTTCGCCTCCGCTTCGCTGCGGCTCAGCTCAGCCGCTCGATGACCATCGCCATGCCCTGGCCGCCGCCCACGCACATGGTCTCCAGGCCGAACTGCTTGTCGTGCCACTGGAGGGAGTTGATGAGCGTGGTGGTGATGCGGGCGCCGGTCATGCCGAAGGGGTGGCCGACGGCGATCGCGCCGCCGTTGACGTTCAGCTTGTCCAGCGGGATGTCCAGGTCGCGGTAGGAGGGGATCACCTGGGCGGCGAACGCCTCGTTGATCTCGACCAGGTCGATGTCGGAGATGGACAGGCCGGCGCGGCGCAGCGCCTGCTTGCTGGCCTCGACCGGGCCGTAGCCCATGATCTCGGGGGACAGGCCCGAGACGCCGGTGGAGACGATCCGGGCGAGCGGGGTCAGGCCCAGCTCGCGGGCCTTGGTGTCGGACATGATGACCAGCGCCGCGGCACCGTCGTTGAGCGGGCAGCAGTTGCCGGCCGTCACCAGGCCGTCGGGGCGGAAGACGGGCTTGAGGCCCTGCACGCCCTCCAGCGTGACGCCGGCGCGCGGGCCGTCGTCCGTCGAGACGACCGTGCCGTCGGGCAGCGTGACCGGGGTGATCTCCCGCTCCCAGAAGCCGTCCTTGATCGCCTTCTCGGCGAGGTTCTGCGACCGTACGCCGAACTCGTCCATGTCCTGGCGGGTGACGCCCTTGAGGCGGGCGAGGTTCTCCGCGGTCTGGCCCATCGCGATGTACGCGTCCGGGATCAGGCCGTCCTCGCGCGGGTCGTGCCAGTCCGCGCCCTCCTGCTCGGCGCGGGCCGCGGTACGGGCCTCGGCGTCGGCGAAGAGCGGGTTGTGGGTGTCCGGGAGGCCGTCGGAGCTGCCCTTGACGCTGCGCGAGACCGTCTCGACGCCGGCCGAGATGAAGACGTCGCCCTCACCGGCCTTGATGGCGTGCAGCGCCATCCGCGTCGTCTGGAGCGACGAGGAACAGTAGCGGGTGATCGTGCAGCCCGGGAGGTGGTCCATCCCCATCTGGACGGCGACGATGCGGCCGAGGTTGTGGCCCTGCTCGCCGCCGGGGAGGCCGCAGCCCAGCATCAGGTCGTCGATGTCCTTGGGGTCCAGCTCGGGGACCTTGGCCAGGGCGGCCTCGATGATCTTCGCGGTCAGGTCGTCCGGGCGCACGTCCTTCAGCGAGCCCTTGAAGGCGCGGCCGATCGGGGAGCGGGCGGCTGAGACGATCACGGCTTCGGGCATCACGGCTCCAAGAAATCAAGGTCGCGCCCTACGCCTCGTTGAGGGGCGGCGGTCGGGCGACGGGCGGGAGAAGGTGCGAGGACTGTGAGGGAAGTTACCTGCACGTACTGCTGAGGTCACGCGGTGCGCGTTGTGATGCGGACCTCTTTTCTAAGCGAGCGCTTATGGAACGGCAAGGGGCCGCCGGGTATTCCCCGCGGTCCCTTTGCCTGCGGCCCCTTCGCCCGCGGTCCCTTTGCCTGCGGCCAGGTGCCTGTCCGGTGCGCGCTTCGGTGCCCGCCCCGTTCCGCCCCCGCCCTCAGCGGGGGACCGACGGCCCTCAGCGGGGGATCGACGGGCGGTCCGCCGACTCCTCCGCGTCCGGCAGCTGGCGCCGCCGGCGGTGCTTGAGCAGCGCCCAGGGCGCGCGGGAGGCGGTGACCTCCGTACCGCCCTCGGAAGCCGCCTCGGCGGCCGCCTGCTCGACCGGGAGGATGCCCTCGCCCCTGGTGGGCTCCGGCCGCTCCTCGTCCGGCCACAGGCCCAGTGCGGCGCACAGCGTCGGCAGCACGGCCATGGCGGCGGTGGCGTACCCCTCCGCCGACGGGTGGTAGTTGTCCGGCCCGAACAGCTCCCGCGGACGCGCCTCGAACTCGGGGCCCAGCAGGTCGCCCAGCGAGACCGTACGGCCGCCGTTCTCGACCACCCCGATCGTCTGCGCGGCCGCGAGCTGCCGGGACAGCCGCCGGGCCACCCACCGCAGCGGCTGGTAGACCGGCTCGATCGTGCCCAGATCAGGGCAGGTGCCCACCACCACCTCACAGCCCTCGGCCCGCAGCCGGCGCACCGCCTCCGAGAGGTGGCGGACGGACTGCGCGGGCGGCATCCGGTGGGTGACGTCGTTGGCGCCGATCATGATCACGCAGACGTCCGGGGTCCGTGAGCCGTCCGCGAGCATCAGCTCCACCTGGCGCGCCAGATCGTCCGACTGCGCCCCGGGCAGCGCCACGTTGCGGAAGTCGACGGGGAGTTCGGCGACCGCGGCGAGGCCGGAGGCGAGCAGCGCGCCCGGGGTCTGCGAGACGCGGTGCACGCCCTGGCCGGCGGCGGTGGAGTCGCCGAGGAAGCCCAGGCTGAGCGGCGGGCGGTCGGTGCGGTGGCCGAAGGCGGCGCCGTAGCGGCCGTCGGCGCACGGCGGGATGTCGCTGGAGCCGCCGACCGTACGGCGGGCCAGCCGGACCTCGGTCAGCAGCACGCCGACGGTGGCGACGCCGAGCAGCCCGACCCCGCCGCCGCCGACCGCGGCGGCGGTCGCGATCCGCCGCGCCACCCTCGCCCTGGACATCGTCATCGGCATGGGCCGGGCACCTCCCCGTGCAGTGCGGGGCGCGCCGGACCGGGGGCCGACGCGCTCGTGGATCGGACGAGAACTCCTACAACAGGGTGTTGCCCGTTCCCGCACGGAACGCAACTCCTCCGTCTTCCGCGCCACCCGGGCAATAGGCTGGCGGCACGGGCGCAGGAGAGCGTGCCCCCGACCGCGGAGACCACCGTGCAGTTTTACGATTCGATGATTGAGCTCGTCGGCAACACCCCGCTCGTGCGGCTCAACAGCGTGACCAAGGGCATCCAGGCCACCGTCCTGGCGAAGGTCGAGTACTTCAACCCCGGCGGTTCGGTGAAGGACCGGATCGCCGTGCGGATGATCGAGGCCGCCGAGCAGTCGGGTGAGCTGCAGCCGGGCGGCACCATCGTCGAGCCGACCTCCGGGAACACCGGGGTGGGCCTGGCGATCGTGGCCCAGCAAAAGGGTTACAAGTGCATCTTCGTCTGCCCGGACAAGGTGTCCACGGACAAGATCAACGTGTTGCGGGCGTACGGCGCCGAGGTCGTGGTCTGCCCGACCGCGGTGGACCCCGAGCACCCGGACTCGTACTACAACGTCTCGGACCGGCTGGTGCGCGAGACGCCGGGCGCCTGGAAGCCCGACCAGTACAGCAACCCGAACAACCCGCGCTCCCACTACGAGACCACCGGTCCGGAGCTGTGGGCCCAGACGGACGGGCGGATCACGCACTTCGTGGCGGGCGTCGGCACCGGCGGCACCATCAGCGGCACCGGCCGCTACCTGAAGGACGCCAGCGAGGGCCGGGTCAAGGTCATCGGCGCCGACCCGGAGGGCTCGGTCTACAGCGGCGGCTCCGGGCGCCCGTACCTGATCGAGGGCGTCGGTGAGGACTTCTGGCCGACCGCGTACGACCGCACGGTCGCCGACGAGATCGTCGCGGTGTCGGACAAGGACGCCTTCCAGATGACCCGGCGGCTGGCCAAGGAGGAGGGCCTGCTGGTCGGCGGCTCCTGCGGCATGGCCGTGGTGGCCGCGCTGGAGGTCGCCTCCCGGCTCGGACCGGACGACGTGGTCGTCGTGCTGCTGCCGGACAGCGGCCGCGGCTACCTCTCCAAGATCTTCAACGACGAGTGGATGGCCGACTACGGCTTCCTGGAGGAGGGCGGCACCGCCGCCCGCGTCGTCGACGTGCTGGAGCACAAGGAGGGCGCGCTGCCCTCCCTGGTCCACATGCACCCGGAGGAGACCGTCGGCGAGGCGATCGACGTGCTGCGCGAGTACGGCGTCTCGCAGATGCCGATCGTCAAGCCCGGCGCCGGCCACCCGGACGTGATGGCCGCCGAGGTCGTCGGCTCCGTCGTCGAACGCGAGCTGCTGGACGCGCTGTTCACCCAGCGGGCGTCGCTGACCGACCCGCTGGAGAAGCACATGTGCCCGCCGCTGCCGCAGGTCGGCTCCGGCGAGTCGGTCTCCGACCTGATGGCCGTCCTGGAGAGCGCCGACGCGGCGATCGTCCTCGTCGAGGGCAAGCCGAAGGGCGTGGTGAGCCGGCAGGACCTGCTGGCCTTCCTGGCCCGCGAGGCCGGCAAGTAGCACCGGAAGCGGCGGCCGTCCCCGGTGGCGGCCGCCGCGTCACGCCGTGCCCGTCACGGCCGTCGCGACATTGCCGTGCCCGTCACGCCGTGCCCGTCGAGGCGTCAAGTGGCCGTCAGGAAACGGTCCGTCGGCGCAAGGTGTACGTATGCGTCATGTGCTGGCAGCACGGGCTTAACACTCGTCCGGCACATTGATGTGCACGGCGATACGGACCTCCGGAGCGGCTCCCGGACCTCCCAGGTCGCCACCGGACGCGACGACCGGCCCTGACCCGGAGCGCGTCCCTGGCGGGGACCGCCGTCGTCCCGCCCCCGGCCTGTCCGGGGTGCGGCGGTCCCCGCCACAACGTCCCCTCCCGGGCTCAGTCCCACTCCCCGTCACGGCGCTCCCCGCGCCCGCCGAGCAGCAGGCTCCGCACGCCGACGCTGTGCACGGCGTTGACGCCGACGATGCCGGCCCAGCACACCAGCAGCCCCGGGATCCCCGCGTCGTACGTGCAGATCGCGGTCAGCGGGATGGCCAGCACCAGGGAGAGGGCGGCGACCCCGAACCGCTCCCAGAAGCCGCTCCCACCGCCCTCCGGCCGCGGCGGGCGGCCGCCGCGCGCCACCTGGACCTGCTGCTCGGCGAGCTGCCGCCGGACCCTGCGGTCGATGGTGTGGTCCAGCTTCTCCAGGAAGGAGTCCACCAGTTCCGCCTCGTACTCGGGCCCCAGCTCCTTGCGGGTCTGGAGCGTCGCGTCGAGTTCCTTGCGCAGATCGGGGTCGTGTGTCGCCATGGTGCGAGCGTACGGAGCGCCGGGAGGCGGCACGCTGGGGCTAACCCCCCAATCCGGCCGGGCTCTGCTGCCCCCGTCCGTCCGTGGCCGCGTCGGGGCCGGGGAGGGCAGCGGCGCCGCGGCGGGCGACGAGCCCGTACAGGACGGCCGGTACGGCGAGACCGACGAGCCAGGAGACGTCGGCGCCGCCGAGCGGGCCCACCAGGGGGCCGGTGTAGAAGTGCGTGGACAGGAAGGGGAGTTGGGCGAGCACGCCGAGGGCGTAGACGGTCAGCGCCCGGGCGTTCCAGGCGCCGTAACGGCCGGCCGGGTCGCTGAGCGCGGCGATGTCGTAGCGCTCCTTGGAGATCAGGTAGTAGTCGGTGAGGTTGATCGCCGACCAGGGCGTGAAGAAGGTCAGCAGGAACAGCAGGAAGTCCTTGAAGGACGTCAGGAACGAGTCCTTGCCCAGGAGCGCGACCGCCGTCCCGGCCACCATGATCCCGGCGATGTACCCGGCCCGGCCGCGCGGCGACAGCACCCGCTGGCCGCGGAACCCGCTGACGCTGGTGACCAGCGACATGAAACCGCCGTAGGTGTTGAGGACGTTGATGGTCAGCTTGCCGAGCGCGATGACGAAGTACAGGAACGAGGCGACGAGTCCCGCGCCGCCCAGGCCGACGACGTAACCCACCTCGTGCCCGACGAACGCCTCCGGCGCCGCGGCCGCGGCCAGCGCACCGAACGTCATCGACCACTGCGCGCCGAGCACCGAGCCGGACAGCGTCCACCAGAACGTGGCGCGGGCCGAGGTGTGCCGGGGCAGATAGCGCGAATAGTCGGCGACGTACGGGCCGAACGCCAGCTGCCAGGAGGCCGACAGTGAGACGGCGAGCAGGAACACCGGCAGCCCGAAGCGGTGGTCGTGCAGCAGCGTGCCCAGGTCGGCGCGCTGGAGGAGGCGGACGCCCAGATAGACGAAGGCCAGCGCGCACACCAGGCCGGCGATCCGCCCCAGGGCGTGGATGAGGCGGTAGCCGACGGCCGCGGCGAGCGCGGTGACCGCCGCGAACAGCACGATCCCCGGCGTCTCGCCCAGATGCGTCAGCTCGCCGACCGCCTGCCCGGCCAGCACGCTGCCGCTGGCGAAGAACCCGATGTACATCACGATGACCAGCGCCAGCGGCACCACCGCGCCGCGCACCCCGAACTGGGCCCGGGAGGTGATCATTTGGGGCAGGCCGAGCCGCGGCCCCTGGGCGGAGTGCAGCGCCATCACCGCCCCGCCGAGGAGGTTGCCGAGCAGCAGCCCGACCACCGCCCAGAAGGCGTTCGCCCCGAACACGACCGCCAGCGCGCCGGTGACGACCGCGGTGATCTGGAGGTTCGCGCCCAGCCAGAGCGTGAACTGGCTGACCGGGCTGCCGTGCCGTTCGTCGTCGGGGACCACATCGATCGAGCGACGTTCCACCACACCTGCCATGCATCCGCCCCGGGTCGTTGCCTGTATGGATTCATGCAGGATCCGCGCCGATGAATGGAAGGTCAATAGGTGGGACGGGGAAAGCGTGGTGATTCGCGCTGACGGGGCACTGGGGCGCCGGGTGGGTTGGGTTGGGCTGGGGGGACTTGGCTGGGTTGGGCTGGGATGGGCCGGGCTTGGCTGGTCTGGGCTGGGCTGCCTCGGTCTGGCTGGGCTGGCTCGGCCTGGGCTGGTCCGTGACCGGTCCGCGGGGCGGGCGGCGGGTCGGGTGACGGGCTGGATGGCGGGTCGGGTGAGGGGCCAGGTGACGGCTCACGCGGCCGAGGAGGCCGGGTCGCCGATCGGTCGCAGCTCGTCCGCGTACGACACCGAGACCCGGCGCAGCAGGCCGTCCTCGGTGATGTCGTACTGGCCCAGCCGCCACAACGGCGGCGAATAGGCGTGCACCGACACCGCGTCATCCGTCGCCCCGGTGAGCCGGTGGATGTGGTCCGGGCCGAAGCAGAACGACGAGCCGGCGCCGACGGCGGTGGCCGGATGCTCCCCGCCGATCCGCGGATTGGACTCGGTCAACACGCCCTGCACGACACGGACGGCACCGGAGGAGATGTCGTGGTCGTGCCAGCCGGTGTCGTTCTTCCGGGTCCAGCACAGCAGCCAGACGTCGACGAACTCGTCGCGGTACAGGGACGCGTAGTGCCGCTCGGTGTCGGAGAACGCGACCTGCCCCCGCCACAGATCCGGGCGGTCGGCCAACCCGTCGACCAGCGCCCGCAGTTCACGTTTGTCGAGGTTGCGCTCGGGCAGCGCCGCGAACGGCTGCCCGGCGTCCACGGCCGGACCGGTCCCGGTGACGACCTCGGTCCCGGTGGCGGCCTCGGTCTGGGGGGCGGCCTCGGTCCGGGCGACGGCCTCGGTCCCGGTGGCGGCCTCGGTCTGGGGGGCGGCCTCGGTCCGGGCGACGGCCTCGGTCCCGGTGGCGGCCTCGGTCCGGGCGACGGCCTCGGTCCCGGTGGCGGTCTCGGTCCCGGAGGCGGCGTGCGTCATGGTCGGACTCCTTTCTGCGGGCCCAGCAGGCGGGCCGGATTGACGGTGCGCAGGGCATGCGCGGCGGCCTCGGAACCGAGATCGGGGATCACGGGATCAGGGGGTGCGGCGCACAGCGCTTCCCGCGGAGGGTGGTGGCGGGCGACGGGTCGGGCATAGGGGCGGTCGCTGCCGCTGACGACGACGTCGATGCCGACGGCCCGTACCAGCGCGTCCACCGCCCGGGTCCCGTACGAGGACGTCTCGTAGAACGCGCCGGGGTCCACCCGTCCCCGCTCCCCGCCGCCACCACGGGCCACCAGCCGCTCACCGTGCAGCGGCGCCAGACCCGCCAGCGCCGCGAAACAGACCCGCAGCTCCGGGTGGCGCGGCCGCCCGAAGGCCCGGAACGCGAACCAGGAGGCGTGCATCTGCTGGACGTACGGGACCAGCGCGGGCCACCAGGCGGGCGCGGCACCTTCGGTGGGCGGGGCCGCTCCCGGGTGCACGAAAAGCGGCTTGTCCAGCGCGGCGAGAACGTCCAGCAGGGGCGCGCAGCGGGCCCAGCCGGCGGCGTCGAGCAGGGCGGTGGCGGGCAGTTGGAGGCCCACGCAGCCGCGTCGCAGCGCACGGCGGAGCGCCTCGGTGTCCGGTTCGGGCGTGCTGAGGCAGACCGAGGCCCAGACGCCGAAGGGGGCGGGCAGCTCCAGTGCGCCGTCGTGGAACGCGGCGAGCAGTGGTGCGGCCTCCTCGGGCGGCAGGTATTCGATCCCGAGCGGACTGGAGAGCGAGACCAGCGCCCGGTCCAGCCCGTCGGCCCGCGCCAGCTCGACCCGGGCAGCGATGTCGTGGTCGGTCGGATCGACGGCGTACGGCGGCTCGCCGGGCAGCTCCAGAGTCCAGCCGTCCAGCCGCGGCGACGCACTGCGCGCCCGCAGCAGCGCCACGAACGCGGGCGGCCAGAGGTGCTGATGGACATCGGTGGGCACGGCGCGGAAGCCTCCTCAACCGCTTCACTTAATCGATTAACTGATGCGGTTAAGTGAAGCGGTTAACAGCTTCGCTGTCAAGGCTCCGCCTCCGAGCGGCCAGCTGGTCGTGGCCGATGACCGGTGGCGGGTGGCCGGTGGCCGGTGGCCGGTGGCGGGTGGCGGGTGGCCGGTGGCCGCGGGGCGCGGACGGTCGCCCCCACGGGTGTGACCGGTGCGGTTCACCGGCGGTGCGGGCGGGGGGGCGGATGTTGTCCCTGCCACCGGCGTCACGCGACCGCTACCGGCTGCCCTGTCCGCCACGCGGCCCGTGGAGCCGCCGCGGCGATCGGCAGGAGCTCGCGCCCGTCCCCGCCTCTCCCCGAGACCGTTCGAAGGGTCATCGAGCCGTCGCCGGCCCGGTCCACAGGGCCTCGGCCGACCCCGGTCGACCGTGCCAGGAACGGTAGGCTTCCGGCATGGCCAGGCCCAACAAACGCACCACCCTCCGCGAGGTGGCCGAGGCCACCGGACTCTCCACCGCAGCCGTCTCCTACGCACTGCGCGGCAAGCACGTCTCCAAGGAGACCGAGGAGCGGGTGCGCAAGGCCGCCGCCGAACTCGGCTACGAGGCCGACCCGATCGCCCGCGCTCTCGCCAGCGGCCGCACGAGCACCGTCGGGGTACTCGCCGGCGACCTCCAGGACCTCTGGCAGCAGCAGCTGATGGCCGCCATAGGGCGCGAACTGCTGGCCGGCGACCGCTACGCGCTGATCCTCGACGCCGGTGGTGACCCCGAACGCGAACTGGTCCTCGCCAAGCAGCTGCGCGACCAGCGGGTGGACGGACTGCTGGTCTCCCCGGTCGATCCCTCCGCCGAGGGCTGGGCGGCGATCGCCGAAGGCGTGCCGGTGGTCTCCATCGGCGACGCGCTGAGCCGGGCCCGTACGGCGGGCGAGGTGCTCTTCGACAACCGCGCCGGCATCGACGCGGTCCTGGACTACCTCCGTGGCCTGGGCCACCGCCAGGTCACGGTCCTCACCCCCACCGGTCCCTCCACCCCGGACCGCCCCGCCGACGTCTACGTCCGCGAGGCCGCCGACCGCCTCGGCATCGACGCCCAGGTCCTGCCCTGCCCCCAGGAACTGGGCGAGGCGACCGCGGTGGCCCGGCGGGTGCTCACCAACAGCCCCGACGGCCGCCGGGCGGCCGGTGCCCTCCCGCCGCCCGCCGCCGTCTTCTGCTTCTCCGACTCCATCGCCTACGGCGTCTACGCGGCCGCCGCCGAGGCCGGGCTGACCGTCGGCCGGGACCTGTCCGTCGTCGGCTTCGACGACCACCCGGTCTCCCGCGTCCTCACCCCACCGCTGACCACCGTCGACTGGGGCCTCAGCGACATCGCCAAGGAGGCCGCCCGCCTGGCGGTCGCGGCGATCGAGGGCCGCCGCGTCCGCCGCAAACGCATCGTGTGCGCACCGCGCCTGTCCGAACGGAGTTCGGCCAGCGTGCCTCGGTAAGGCGCCTCCCACGTACTTGGCTGTCCGGCCGCGGGTGTTTCTCGCCGTGGCGCCTGCGGCGGGCTGGGGGGTGGGTGCGGTGACGGACCTCCGGGGCCTTGTTCGTGGACTGCTTCGCTTTACGTCCACACAACCGGCCCCTCCGGCCCGTCCCCTCCCGTGGGGGGAGTGTGCGGGTGTGTGGGGGCGCGCGTTGTTGCGCGAGCACCTGACGGCACCCGTGAGCGGGAATGGCTCTCCCGGCTGTGCAGTTGTGGCCCCGCAGGGGGCGCTCACAACCCTTACGGGATCTGTTCGGCCCTCCCCTACGGGACCCCAGGCCCCCTTGCATGCCCCAACGTCCACCCCCACCCACCGCATTCCCACCCCCCCCAACGGGAGGGGACGGGCCGGAGGTGCCTTGTTCGTGGACGTAAAGCGAAGCAGTCCACGAACAAGGCACCGCAGGACCGTCACCGCACCCACAACAACCCAGCCCGCCGCAGGCGCCACGGCGAACAACCCCCACAACGGGACAGCCGACAACGTACGCGGCGCCGCACAGCGCATCGGCGAGACGACCCGCGGCGGGACGGCCAACGACGTACGCGGCGCCGCAAAGCGCGCCACGGTGAGAAACACCCGCGGCGCCGCAGACGAATACGTGGGGATCAGTCCAGCTTCCGCTGGGAGAGCCAAGCGGCCGCCACCCGGTCCGGGTCCTGCTTGTCCTTGTCGACCTTGCGGTTGAGTTCCGTGAGGTCGGCGGTGGTGAGCGCGTTGCCGAGGGTCGCCAGCGCCCTGCGGACCTTCGTGTCGGCCTTGCGGGCGGCGATCAGCGGGACGATGTGCTGGGCGGGGACCAGGTGCCGGGGGTCGGCCAGCAGTACCCAGCCGTTCTCCTTGATGTCGACGTCGGTGGTGAAGACGTTGGCCACGTCGACGTCGCCCTTCTTCAGGGCGCCCTTGACCAGCGGGCCGGACGAGTCCAGCGCCTTGAACTCCTTGAATTCCACGCCGTAGCGGTCCTTGAGGCCGACCAGGCCGACCACCCGCTTCTTCATCTCGGCGGCGGCGCCGAACACCAGCTTGCCGCTGACCTTGCGCAGGTCGTCGAGCGTCTTCAGGCCGTAGCGGTCGGCGGTCTCGCGGGTCACGGCGAAGCTGTCGCGGTCCTCGGCGGCCGCGTAGGGGAGGACTTCCAGGCCGTCGGGCACCACCGTGGCCAGCGCGTTCTGCATCGCGCCGGCCTCGGTCTCGGTGGCCTTCTTGTCGAGGTAGAGCAGCAGACTGCCCTGGTACTCGGGGAGCAGGTCGATGTCGCCGGAGCGCAGCGCCGGGACCACGATCTCGCGGGAGCCGAGGTTGGGCCGGACGGTGGCCTTGACGCCGGCCGCGGACAGTACCCCCGCGTACAGGTAGCCCAGGATCTGGTTCTCGGTGAAGTTGGCGGTGCCGATGACCAGTCCGCCGCTGCTGTTGCCGCTGTCGCCGCCGGCGCCGCTCCCCTTGAGGGAAGTGATGCCGGAGGAACAGGCGGCCAGCAGCGGGGCCGAGGCGCCGGCGAGCAGGGTGGTCAGGGCGGTGCGGCGGTTCATGGCAGGGCTCCTCGGGAGGGGCGGGCGTAGGGGCGCGGGGCGTGGCGGTTCAGCGGGCGGCGGCCGGGCGGCCGCGGAACAGCAGCCGGGTCAGCCCGCCCAGGGCCAGATCGGCGACGACGGCGAGCACGGCGACCAGCACCGCACCGCCGAGCACCTGCACCAGATCGCGCTGGGCCAGGCCGTCGAAGACGTAGCGGCCCAGCCCGCCGAAGCTGACGTAGGCGGCGATGGTGGCGGTGGCCACGACCTGGACGGTCGCCAGCCGGATGCCGGTCATGATCAGCGGCAGCGCCAGTGGGACCTCGACCTGCCAGAGGATCTGGCGGCCGCGCAGCCCGACGCCCTTGGCGGCGTCCTTGACCTCCGGGTCGACGGCCGCCATCCCGGCGTACGTATTGGTGATGATCACCGGCACGGCGAGCGCGACCAGCGAGACGTACACCGGCCACACGCTCAGCCCGCCGGCGAGGAAGACCAGGGTGACCAGGCCGACGGTGGGCAGCGCCCGGCCGAAGGAGGAGAGGTTGACGGCGAGGAAGGCGCCGCGGCCGGTGTGCCCGATGAGCAGTCCGACGGGCAGGGCGATCAGCGCCGCGGCCAGGGTGGCGAGCACCGAGTACTCCAGGTGCTCCAGGATGCGGGTGGCGATGCCGTCGGGGCCCGTCCACTGTGCCGGGCCGGTCAGCCAGGCCGCGAGGTTCTTCAGGAGTTCGAGCATCGCGCCGTCACGCTCGCTTCCACAGCTTGGGGGCGGACCGGGCCGTGCCGCGCTGCCAGGGGGTGCACAGCCGCTGGACGGTCACCAGCAGGGCGTCGGCGACCAGGGCGAGCAGCAGGGTCAGGAGCACACCGGCGATGACCGGGGTGGGGAAGTTGCGCTGGAAGCCGTCGGTGAAGAGCTGGCCGAGCCCGCCGTACCCGATGTAACTCGCCACGCTCACCAGGGAGATGGACATCACCGTCGCCACCCGCACGCCCGCCATGATCACCGGGAGGGCGAGCGGCAGCTCGACGGTGAGCAGGGTGCGCAGCGGCCGGGTGCCCATCGCCTTCGACGCCTCGCGCACCCGGGCCGGGACCGCGTCCAGGCCCTCGACGGTGTTCCGCACCAGGACGACCAGGGTGTACGCGGTCAGGCCGGTGATCGCGGTGGTGCGGGTCAGCCCGGTGACCGGCAGCAGCAGCACGAAGAAGGCGAGCGAGGGGATGGTGTAGAGGATGTTGGACGCGCCGAGGACGAAGCCGCGCAGCGGGCGGACGCGGTGGGCGAGGACCGCCAGTGGCAGCGCGATCAGCAGGCCGAAGAGGACGGCGGGGACGGCGGTGGCGAGGTGGTCCGCGGTGAGGCGGGTCAGTTCGTCGGCGTGATCGGGGAACCAGCCCCATTCGACGGTCATGCGGGGCGCTCCGCCGGGGCGGGCGCCTCGGGCGGCGCGGGCTCGTCGGCGGCGGCCCCTTGGGGCTTCCCGTCCGCGGCCTTCGCCGGTGCCGGCGGTGCCGGTGCCGCCGGAGCGGCCGCCCGGGCGGCGTCGGCGTGGCTGCGGCCGGCCCGGTCGTGGATGGCGTCGCGGGAGGTGACGCCGGTCAGGACGCCGTCGGCACTGACCCGGGCGACCGCCCCGGCCGGTGAGGAGACCGCCTCGTTGAGCGCCGAGAGCAGCGAATCGGTGTCCCGCAGCGGCCGGACCGCCGCCAGGTCCGCCTCGCCGGCCGTACCGCCGGCCGGCAGTGCGTCGGTGTCCAGCCAGCCCAGTGGTTCGCCGCGCGGCGAGGTCACCAGGCGCCAGCGCCCGCCGTCCCGGCCTAGCGCGCCGACCGGTTCGTCCGCGCGTATCGCCCGGCCGGGCGCGTACGGCACATCGGCGAGGGTGGTGAGCGAGAGCAGCTTCAGACCGCGCTCGGCGCCGAGGAAGTCGGCGACGAAGTCATCGGCGGGGCGGGCCAGCAGTTCGGCGGGTTCGGCGCACTGGACGAGCCGGCCGCCGGTGCGGAACACCGCGATCCGGTCGCCCAGGCGGACCGCCTCGTCGATGTCGTGGGTGACGAAGACGACGGTCTTGCGGAGCTCCTCCTGCAGCCGCAGCAGCTCGTTCTGGAGCTGGGTGCGGACGACCGGGTCGACCGCGCCGAACGGCTCGTCCATCAGCAGCACCGGGGGGTCGGCGGCGAGCGCCCGGGCCACCCCGACGCGCTGCTGCTGGCCGCCGGAGAGCTGGTGCGGATAGCGCTTGCCGGTGTCCGCGGGCAGGCCGACGAGTTCCAGCAGTTCCCCGGCGCGGGCACGGGACTTGCGGCGGCCCCGGCCGAGCAGCAGCGGGACGGTCGCGATGTTGTCGAGGACCGTGCGGTGCGGGAAGAGGCCGGACTGCTGGATGACGTAGCCGATGCCGCGGCGCAGCTCGGCGGCGTCCACCTCCAGGACGTTGCGGCCGCCGACGCTGACCGTGCCGGAGGTCGGCTCGACCATGCGGTTGACCATCCGCAGGGTCGTCGTCTTGCCGCATCCGGACGATCCGACGAGGACGGTGACGCCGCCCTCGGGGAGGTCGAGGGAGAGGTCGTCCACGGCTGTGGTGCCGTTCGGGTACCGCTTGCTGACTGCGTCGAATCTGATCATCCGCTGCCCCCTTGCCCGCCCTGCATAGCGTCATGCAGAGTCTTAGGCATGTGAATAGATGTCAATGGGTGGGAGTAAACCGCGTATGACAACGTGGATTACCCGAGAGTTCTTCCAGCTCTCCGCTCGGCCACCGTACGGAACCAGGTGTCGGAATTCGGTCCACAAAGCGCGTTATAAGAGGGAGTTGAGCCCCTTGATTTCCCACATGCTGGACAATGCCCGCCGGTCCGGCAAGCGCATCACCCTCGACGGCACCGGCCTGCGCACCGCCGACGTCGCCGCCCTGGCAGACCGCACCGCCCGCCCCGCGGCACCCGACCCCAAGGCCCTCGCCCGCGCCGCGGAATCCTGGGACACCGCCCGCCGCCTCGCCGCCACCGGACGCGTCTACGGCCGCAGCACCGGCGTCGGCGCCAACCGCACCGAGGACGTCGAGGCCGCCGACGCCGCCCACGGCCTCCGGCTGCTGCGCAGCCACGCCGGCGCGATCGGCGACCCGCTGCCGGGCCGCGAGGTCCGGGCGATGCTCGCGGTCCGCGCCAACCAGCTGCTCGCCGGCGGCGCCGGCCTCAACCCCGCGGTCATCACGGCCCTGGTCGCCGCCCTGGACGCCGGCGCCCACCCGGTCGTCAACGAACACGGCGCGGTCGGCACCGGCGACCTGGCCGCGCTCGCCCAGACCGGTCTGGCGCTGGCCGGCGAACACCCCTGGCACGTCACCCCCGGCGGCCGCGCCCCGGCCCCCGTCGCCCTCGACAACAACGACGCGCTCGCCCTGATCAGCAGCAACGCCCTCACCCTCGGCCAGTCCGCGCTCGCCCTGGACGAACTGCGCCGGCTGCTGGCCGCGTCCCTGCCGGTCGCCGCGCTCTCCCTGCTCGCGGTCGGCGGCTCCTACGAACCGTTCGCCGAACCCGTCATGCTCGCCCGCCCGCACCCCGGCTCCGCGGCCGCCGCCGCCCGGCTGCGCACCCTCTCCGGCGTGCCACCGCGGCCCGGACCGCCGCTGGGCCGCATCCAGGACCCGTACGGCTTCCGCTGCCTCCCCCAGATCCACGGCCCGGCGCTGGACGCCGCCGACACCCTGGAATCCGTGCTGACCGTCGAGCTCAACGCCGCCGGCGAGAACCCGCTGATCAGCGTCGAGGACCAGGCCGCCTACCACCACGGCAACTTCTACGCCGCCCACGCCGCGCTCGCCCTGGACACCTTCCGGCTGGCCGTCCTGCAGACCGCCCGGCTGTCCACCGCCCGCCTGGCCGCCCTCTCCGAGCCGGACTTCACCCGGCTCCGCCCCTTCCTGGGCGATGCCGCCCCCGCCAGCTCCGGCGTCATGATCCTCGAATACGCGGCCGGCGCGGCCCTCGGCGAGATGCGCGCCGTCTCCCACCCGGCCTCCCTCGGCCACGCGGTGCTCTCCCGCGGCGTCGAGGAACAGGCCAGCTTCGCCTCCCTCGGAGCCCGCCAGACGCTGCGCGCCGGCACCTACTACCGCCAGGTACTCGCCTGCGAACTCGTCGCCGCCGTAAGGGCGTTGCGGATGCGCTCACTGGAACCCGACCCCGGCCTGCCGCTCGCCACCGCCTACACCCGGGCCGCCGAGGCGCTCGACCCACGCATGGAGGACCGACCGCTGACGGACGACGTGGCGGTGGCGGCGGGGCTGCTCGACGAACTGGCGGAGACATGAGCGTGATGACAGGGGGCGCGGGGGCGACGGAGGGAGGCGTGAGCGCGATGAACGAAGCGGCCAACGCTCGGCGCGCCCGGGGCTCCCGGACGGCCCGGACCGGCCGGACTGGCCGGACCGGCCGGACAGCTAAGGCCGCCCGGACAGGTAGGGCCGCCCGGACAGTCCGGACCGGTAGCGCGACGGGCCCCGGCACGGCCGCACACCCGGACGGGTGCCGGACCGCCGCTCCCCGGCGCACGGGGGCGCGCATGGGGGTGGGTAGTGGCCGCCGGGGTGCCTTTGGCGGGCCGGGTCGTCAGGCGTGCCGCGTGCGGTCGGGTCGGTGGGACGGTGTGCTGCGGCGTGGGGGTGCGGCCGGGCGGGTGGTGGGTCGGCTGCGGTGGGCGGGGGCGCGTATCGGGGTGGGCGGTGGCCGGAACGATTTCGTCCGGCCGGGGCGTCAGGCGTACCGCGCGCCCTCCCTGGCCAGGAATTCCGTACAGTCGGTCGACACAGGACAAGGCCCACACCGGGCCGGGAAGAAGAGGCGATGAGCGGGGACGGGGAGAACGGCCGCGGCACCGGCGGCGCGGCCGGCGGTGCGCCGGGGGAGCGGGGCGCGGAAGTCCGGGCCGAGGAGGCGCGGGACGCGACGGCCGGCCGCGTGACGGACGCGGACACCGGCACCGCCGCCCGCCTCCAGAAGCTCTTCGAGGGCCACCGCCTGACGCCCACCCAGCGCCGGATCGCCCACTGCATGGTGCGCCGGGCCGCCGACGCGCCCTTCCTCTCCAGCGTCGAACTGGCCGAACTGGCCGGCGTCAGCCAGCCCTCCGTCACCCGCTTCGCGGTGGCGCTCGGCTTCGACGGCTACCCGGCGCTCCGCCGCCACCTGCGTGAGGTCGCGCCCGCGGAGAAGACCGGCGACGACGGCACCGCCAACGAGTACCAGCAGGCCGTCCAGGCGGAGATCGACAACCTCCGGCACCTGGCCGCCGCGCTCGCCGACCCGTCGCCGGTGATCGAGGCCGGCCGCCTCTTCGCCGCCTCCCGGCCGCTGCCCGTCCTCGGCCTGCGGGCCGCCACCGCCCAGGCCGCCGGGTTCACGTACTTCGCCCGCAAGGTCCACCCCGACGTCCGGCTGCTGGAAGAGGGCGGCACGATGCTCCCCGACCGGATCGACGCCGCGGTGCGGGCCGGCGCCACGAGCCTGCTGTGCTTCGCGCTGCCCCGGCACCCCCGCGAGGTCGTCGAGGCCCTCGCCTACGCCCAGGACGCGGGTCTGACCGTCGTCACCGTCGCCGACAGCGCCTTCGCACCGGTCGCCCGCCACACCGACCTGCTGCTGCCCGCCGCGGTCGGCACCGGCCTCGCCTTCGACACCGCCTGCGCCCCCATGCTCCTGGGGCGCGTCCTCCTGGAGGCGATGTGCGACGCGCTTCCGGACGCGCAGGCGCGCCTCGAAGAATTCGACGCGAAGGCGGCGGCCCGGGGCCTCTTCGTGGAATAACCCCACGTTCCGCTGCGCCCTGCGGCGCCTCCGACGTGCCTGGCTGTCCCGCCGCGGTGGTCTCTCGCCGTGGCGCCAGGCGCAACAGCGAACAAGCCCGACGGCGGGACGGCCGACAACGTACGCCGCGCCGCAAAGCACGCAACGGCGACCAACCCCCGCGCCGGGACGGCCAGGTACGTACGCGGCGCCGCAAAGCACGCAACCGCGAACAAGCCCCGCGCCGGGAGAGCCAGGCCAGGTACGTGGGGGCTACAAATCGCGGAGCGATTCCACGTGTGTGGCGCCGCTTTCCGCTGTCAGTTCCGAGAGGGTCTGCGGGGTGCGGATGACCGCGAAGCGGACGCCGTCGGGGTGGGCGGCGTAGCCGTAGACGCCGGGGCGGGGGAGCGAGTTGTAGGCGAAGTGGGTGGAGAAGTAGTAGGCGCCGGTGTCCAGCAGGGCGGCGTGGTCGCCGGAGGAGAGGAGGGGGAGCGGGCGGTTCTCGGCGACCAGGTCGCCGGCGAAGCAGCAGGGGCCGGCGATGTCCTGGGCGACCGGCGCCCCCGTCTTGGGGCGCCCCTCGGCGTCGTAGGCCGCGACCCGGAGCGGCCAGGCCTCGGGGACGAAGACCGTACGGGTGGCGACCTGGGCGCCGGCATGGGTGACCGCGATCGGGCGGCCGCCCGCCGACTTCGCGTACTCGACGCGGGCGAGGACCGTGCCGTGCTTGGCCAGCAGGGAGCGGCCGAACTCGGTGATCAGGCGGTAGCGCCCGGCGAGCAGCCCGGGGACGGCCGCGCGGAGCAGCGCGGCGTACTCGCGGTAGGTGGGGGTGGTGGTGTCGGAGGAGAAGTTGACCGGGAGGCCGCCGCCGATGTCCAGGGTGTCGATCTGCTGCCGGCCGGCACGTTCGTTGATCTCCTCGGCGAGGTCGAACAGGGACCGCACCCCGGCGCCCATCAGCTCCAGCGGGATGCCCTGCGAACCGACGTGGGCGTGCAGTCGGGTCAGCCACGGACGGTCGAGGCAGGCGCGGACGACCCAGGCGCGGGCGCCCTCGTCGCGGAGTGCGATACCGAACTTCGAGGTGTCGGTGGCGGTGCTCATCGCCCCGATGCGGCCGCCGCCGATCTGCGGATTGACCCGCAGGCCGACGGGCGCGGTGCTCGGCAGGGACGCCCTCAGGCGGTCGATCCGGGCGAGTTCCTCGCGGTTGTCGGCGTTGACGGCGATGCCGAGGGCCAGCGCCTCCCGCAGCTCGGCGGGGGTCTTGGCCGGTGAGTCCAGGACCGTGCGGTCGGCCGGCACCCCGGCGGCCCGGGCCAGCGCCAGCTCGCCGGGACTGGCCACCTCGCAGCCGAGCCCCTGTTGCGCGAGCAGCCGCAGCACGGGCACCAGGGAGGCCGCCTTCACGGCGAACGCGTGCAGCACCGGCGCGCCGGGTGCGGCGAACTCCTCGAAGGCGGCGCGGAGTTCGGCCGCCGATCGCCGGACGCCGGCGATGTCCAGCAGTCCCGCCACCGGCTCCTCGGGCCCCACCAGGCCCTGCGCAACGGCTGCCTGTACGGCACGGTCTCGGTCCGTGTACGTCATGGGGCCACTCCATCATCGCGCGGGGGCCCCGCGCCATCGCTTACCGGGCGGGGCGGCCCTGTGGGCGGAGGGGCCGTGGTGGCGCGGTGCCCGGCCGGCGCCGTCCCGGGGGTGGACGGCGCCGGCCGGGCCGGGCGGACCGGGCGGACCCGGTCAGGCTGCGGGGGCCGCTCCGAGGTTGGCCTTGCGGTGGCGCTCGCCGAGCCGGGAGCCGGACTCGCGGCGCGCGGCACGGCGCAGCAGGGGTATGGCGAGCAGGAAGCCGGCCACGGCCCAGGCGGTGAGGACCAGGGCGACCGTCGGCAGCTCCCAGGAGCCGGCCGGTTCCGCGGCCTGCGCGGCGTCCGGGAGCAGCGCCGAGCGCAGGCCCTGGGCCATCCACTTCAGCGGGAAGAACGAGGCGATCTTCTGGACGACCGCGGGCAGCGAGGTGAGCGGGAACATCGCCCCGGACGTCACCAGCAGGCCCATGGCCGGCAGCATGATCAACGCCAGCGCCTCACGCGGATTGGGCAGGACGGCGCCGATGGCCGCACCGAGCGGCACCACGGCCAGGAGGCCCAGCGCACCGACCCACAGCAGCGTCAGCCAGTTGTCGACGCCGTGCGGCAGCGGGCCGTTCGCCAGCAGTGCGCCGGCACTCAGCAGGACGACCAGGGTGGCCAGCGCCAACGCGACGACCACCACCGACTTGGCGATGAGGTAGGCCGGTATGCCGCCCGGAGTGGTCCGCAGCCGCAGCAGGGCGCCCTCCTCCCGCTCGGTCACCAGGATCTGCGGGAGGTTCACCAGCCCGATCTGGAAGAGCAGATAGGCGGCGAAGCCGGAGAGCGTCAGATGCGCCATCGGGATGTGCGTCCCCGGTACGTCGCCGTCCATGAAGCGCACGACGACCAGCGCGACCATGATGTTGACCAGATGGCCGCTCAGCTCCTTGGGGTTGCGGAGCAGGTGCCGTATCTCGATCCCGCCGCGCAGCCAGCCGGCCCGCACGTAGCGCCGGCGGAGACCGGACCTGCCCTGGGAGGGACCGTGCCCGCTGCCTCCGACTTCCTTGTCTGCCATGCTGCTTGCCCCGTCCGCGTTCGTCGCTGCCGTCGCTGTGTCGACCGCTGTCATGTCCGTCCCCCTTGGTCTGTGGTGCTGTGCGTCCGGCCCCCCCCTCATCAGGCGGCGCGGTTCTCCCTGCCGGCGACACCGGCGAAGGCGTCCGTCATCGGTCCGGCCGTGGCCTGGGGCACCTCTTCCTGGTGCACCATCCGCAGATAGGTGTCCTCCAGCGTCGGGCGGCGCACCTCCAGGTCGGCGACCGGGCCGCCGATCTCGCGGTGGAGTTCCCAGACCAGCCGGGACGGGTCCGCGGTGTGCTCCCGCCGGGCCGTGCCGTCCGGTGCCGTCCAGCGGACCTCGGCCTGGGCGGCGGCACTGCGGGCCAGCTCCGCCGGGGTGCCGTAGGCCCGGATCCGGCCGTTGACCAGCATCGCTATCCGGTCGGCCAGCCGCTCGGCCTCCACCAGGTCGTGGGTGGTCAGCAGGATCGTGACGCCCTCGTCGCGGGCCAGTCCCTCGATCAGGTCGTGGAAGTCGCGGCGGGCCTCGGGGTCGAAGCCGGTGGTCGGCTCGTCCAGGAAGACCAGCTCGGGGCGGCCGACCAGGGCGAGCGCCACGTCCACGCGGCGGCGCTGCCCGCCGGAGAGCTGGTCCACCTGCTTGCCGGCCTGCCCGGTGAGGCCGACCAGGGCCAGCAGCTCACCGGGGTCGCGCGGGGCCTGGTGGTACGTGGCGAAGTGCGTCAGCAGCTCGCCCACCCGCCAGCGGCGGTGGTCCCGCCAGGACTGCAGGACCAGTCCGATCCGGCCGCGCCAGGCGTCGCCGCCGTGCGCCGGGTCCGTGCCCAGCACCCGGACCGTCCCGGCGGAACGCTGCCGGAAGCCCTCCAGGATCTCGACGGTGGTGCTCTTCCCGGCGCCGTTGGGGCCGAGCAGCGCGAAAACCTCGCCGCGCCGGACGTCCAGGTCGACCCCGTGCAGCACATCGGTGCTGCCGTAGGACATCCGCAGGCCGCTCACCTCGATGACCGGCGGTGCGGCATGGGTGGTCGGGGGCACGGGCGCGCCCTCGGTGGTCGTCATCGGTGTGCCTCCGCACGCTGTTGCTGAGTGGTCGGGTCCGAGGTCTGTCCCGGATCGGGGGGTGGGGCCGCGGGGGCGGCCGTGGGGCCGGCGCCTTCGACGATGGCCCGGAGTGCGGCCACATGCCCCTCGAAGGCGGTGCGGCCACGGCTCGTCAGCCGTACCTTGGTGCGGCGTTTGCGACCGCCGCCCTCCTTGTGGATCTCCAGATATCCGGCCTCCTCCAGCGTGTGCAGCTGCTTGGACAGCGCGGAGTCGCTGAGCGAGAGGCTGTCCCGGATGAAGGAGAAGTCGGCCCATTCCGTCGCGGCGAGCAGCGCGACGACCGACAGCCGCGTGGAGGGGTGGATCAGTTCGTCGAAGCCCGATGGAGTGCTCATCGGCCGGCCTCCTCGGGGGTTCTCAGGGTGTGGTCGCTCAGGGCCCGGTCACGCAGCGGGCTGACCGCCCAGCGGTTGGCCGGGCCGACGAAGAGCACGAAGACGCCGGCGGAGAGAGTGGCCTGGATCAGGCTGCCGTAGGGCAGCGCCAGCCAGTCGGTCAGGCGCCCGGTGAGGATGATCGTGCCGCCGCTGAGGACCGCGCCCGCGAGGCAGGTGGCGACGCTGCGCCAGCCGTACCGCGACCGGTGCAGGCGCATCCGGCTCCGGCGGCTGTAGACGACGGCCAGGGTGATCAGGGCGGCGACATAGGCGCCGAGGAGCACGAAGGAGCCCCACTTCGGGAGGTCGAGTCCCCAGCTGGCGAGGAAGAGCCACATGAGGCCGGCGGTCACGTACGCCCCCCGCCGGTCGCCCTCCGCGCAGCGCTCGACCTCGTCGTACACCCGCTCCTGGGGTACCCGAATGCGCTGGAGATCCTGCCAGGCCCGCTCGGCATCCACCGGTGTCGTCATGTCCTTCGCCTCCCCGTTGGCGTTCCAGACAGGCGGGGCCCTGCCGGCACCCCACCTCAACTTTCCTACTGGGAAAGCTAACACCGACTTTCCGGCCGGGCAAGTCGAACGCCCGGCTGTGGAAAACCTTCCCCGCGTCCTGTTGACTAGCGCTATTCATCGACCCCAAGATGTGAATAGCTCAATCCATTCGATGTCAGGGAGGCACGGCCCATGTCGGGACCGCGACCCGTGCGGGCACCGCGCGGTACGGAGCTGAGTGCTCGGGGATGGCAGCAGGAAGCCGCGCTGCGCATGCTGCAGAACAACCTCGATCCGGAGGTGGCCGAACACCCGGACCAGCTCGTCGTCTACGGCGGCACGGGCAAGGCCGCCCGTGACTGGCGCTCCTTCGACGCGATGGTGCGCACCCTCACCACGCTCAAGCAGGACGAGACGATGCTCGTCCAGTCCGGCAAGCCGGTCGGCGTGATGCAGACCCACGAGTGGGCGCCGCGGGTGCTCATCGCCAACTCCAACCTCGTCGGCGACTGGGCCAACTGGGAGGAGTTCCGCCGCCTGGAGGCCCTCGGCCTCACCATGTACGGCCAGATGACCGCCGGTTCGTGGATCTACATCGGCACCCAGGGCATCCTCCAGGGCACCTACGAGACGTTCGCCGCCGTCGCGGCGAAGAAGTTCGGCGGCAGCCTCGCCGGGACCATCACCCTCACCGCCGGCCTCGGCGGCATGGGCGGCGCCCAGCCGCTCGCCGTCACCATGAACGACGGCGTCGCCCTCTGCATCGACTGCGACCCGCGCGCCATCGAGCGCCGGATCGAGCACCGCTACCTGGACGTGAGGGCGGACAGCCTCCAGCACGCCCTCCAGCTCGCCGTCGAGGCCCGCGACCAGCGCAAACCGCTGTCCATCGGCCTGCTCGGCAACGCCGCCGAACTGCTGCCGCAGATGCTCGCCGAGGGCGCGCCGATCGACATCGTCACCGACCAGACCAGCGCCCACGACCCGCTGTCCTACCTCCCGATCGGCATCGACTTCGCCGACATGGCCGACCACGCCGCCAAGGACCCGGCCGGTTTCACCACCCGCGCCCGCGAGTCGATGGCCAAGCATGTCGAGGCCATGGTCGGCTTCATGGACGCCGGCGCCGAGGTCTTCGACTACGGCAACTCCATCCGCGGCGAGGCCCAACTCGCCGGCTACACGCGGGCGTTCGCCTTCCCCGGCTTCGTCCCCGCGTACATCCGGCCGCTGTTCGCCGAGGGCAAGGGGCCGTTCCGCTGGGCCGCGCTGTCCGGCGACGCCCAGGACATCGCCGCCACCGACAAGGCGATCCTCGACCTCTTCCCGGAGAACGAGTCGCTCGCCCGGTGGATCAAGATGGCCGGCGAGCGGGTCCACTTCCAGGGCCTGCCCGCCCGGATCTGCTGGCTCGGCTACGGCGAACGCGACAAGGCCGGCGAGCGATTCAACGAGATGGTCGCCGACGGCACCCTGCGCGCCCCGCTGGCCATCGGCCGCGACCACCTCGACTGCGGCTCCGTCGCCTCCCCCTACCGCGAGACCGAGGCCATGAAGGACGGCTCGGACGCGATCGCCGACTGGCCGCTGCTCAACGCCATGGTCAACGTCGCCTCCGGCGCCTCCTGGGTCTCGCTGCACCACGGCGGCGGCGTCGGCATGGGCCGCTCGATCCACGCCGGACAGGTCACCGTCGCCGACGGCACCCCGCTGGCCGGCGAGAAGATCCGCCGGGTCCTCACCAACGACCCCGGCATGGGCGTCATCCGCCACGTCGACGCCGGCTACGAGCGCGCCGACGAGGTGGCCGCCGAACGCGGCGTCCGCATCCCGATGCGCGAGGGCGAGGGCGCGTGACCGCCTCGTTCCACGAGATGTGGCAGGAGTTGCGGCCGCTCGGCCGCAACTCCGCCACCGGGGGCTACCGCCGCTACGCCTGGACCGACGCGGACGCCGACTGCCGCGCGTGGTTCCGGGCACAGGCCGAGACCCGCGGACTCGCCTACGAACTCGACCGCAACGGCAACCAGTGGGCCTGGCTCGGCGCCACCGGCCACCAGGACGTGGCCCCCGGCGACGCCGTCGTCACCGGCTCCCACCTGGACTCCGTACCGGACGGCGGCGCCTTCGACGGCCCGCTCGGCGTCGTCAGCTCCTTCGCGGCGCTCGACGAACTCCGCCGCCGCGGAGCCGAACCCACCAAGCCCCTGGCGATCGTCAACTTCGGCGACGAGGAAGGCGCCCGCTTCGGCCTGGCCTGCGTCGGCTCCCGGCTCACCGCCGGCGCCCTGACCCCGAAGGCCGCGCACGAACTCCGCGACGCCGACGGCATTTCGCTGCCGCAGGCCATGGAACGCGCCGGCTACGACCCCGACGCCATCGGCCCGGACCCCGAACGGCTCGCCGCGATCGGTGCGTTCGTCGAACTCCACGTCGAGCAGGGCCGCGCCCTGGACCTGTCCGGCGACCCGGTCGGCGTCGCCTCCGCCATCTGGCCGCACGGCCGCTGGCGGTTCGACTTCCACGGCGAGGCCAACCACGCCGGCACCACGCGCCTGGAGGACCGGCGCGACCCGATGCTCAGCTACGCCGCGACCGTCCTCGCCGCACGGGAACAGGCCCGGCTGGCCGGCGCCCTGGCCACCTTCGGGAAGATCAGCGTGGAGCCGAACGGCGTCAACGCCATCCCCTCGCTCGTCCGCGGCTGGCTGGACTCCCGCGCCCCCGACCAGGACACCCTGGACACCGTGATCCACGGCATCGAGCAGGCCGCCGCCGAACGCGCCGCACGCGACGGGGTCGACCTGACCGTCGTCCGCGAATCCTTCACCCCGGTCGTGGAGTTCGAGCACGCCCTGCGGGACGAGCTGAGCGCCCTCCTGGGCAAGGCGGCGGAGCGCCCGGTACCCGTCCTCGGCACCGGCGCGGGCCATGACGCCGGTATTTTGTCCGGAACCGTCCCCACCGCCATGCTGTTCGTACGCAACCCGACCGGCGTGTCCCACTCACCCGCAGAAGCGGCGGAGGAGGACGACTGCGCCGCCGGGGTCCTCGCACTCGCCGACGTACTGGAGGGGCTGGCGTGCCGCTGACCACGCAGGCAACACCGACGACGTACTGGCTCGAACACGCCTGGCTCGGCAGCCACGTCGAGCCGGGCGTGACCCTGGAGACCGCGGACGGGCGGATCGCGGCCGTCCGCACCGGGGACGCCACCCCGCCGCCCGGCGCCACCGTCCTGCGCGGTCTGACGCTCCCCGGCCTGGCCAACGCGCACAGCCACGCCTTCCACCGCGCCCTGCGCGGCACCGTCCAGGTCGGCAGCGGCACCTTCTGGACCTGGCGCGAGATCATGTACTCCGTCGCCGACCGGCTCACCCCGGACAGCTACTACGCCCTCGCCCGCGCCGTCTACGCCGAGATGGCGCTGGCCGGCATCACCTGCGTCGGCGAATTCCACTACCTCCACCACGCGCCCGGCGGCACCCGCTACGACGACCCCAACGCCATGGGCCAGGCGCTGATCGCGGCCGCCGCGGACGCCGGCATCCGCATCACCCTGCTCGACACCGCCTACCTCTCGTCCGGCTTCGGCGCCCCGCCCGACCGGCACCAGCTGCGCTTCTCCGACGGCACCGCGGACCGCTGGGCGCAGCGCGCCGAGGCGCTCAAGGAGGACCGCGAGCACGTCCGCATCGGCGCCGCCATCCACTCCGTACGCGCCGTGCCCGCCGGTCAGCTCGGCACCGTCGCGGACTGGGCCCGCGAACGGCGGGCCCCGCTGCACGTCCACCTCTCCGAGCAGACCGCCGAGAACGACGCCTGCCGGGACGCGCACGGCCGCACCCCCACCCAACTGCTCGCCGACCACGGTGCGTTGGGCCGGCGCACCACGGCCGTGCACGCCACGCACCTCACCGACCAGGACATCGCCCTGCTCGGCGGCTCGACCACCGGCGTGTGCATGTGCCCCACCACCGAGCGCGACCTCGCCGACGGCATCGGCCCGGCCGCCCGGCTCCAGGGCACCGGCAGCCCGCTGTCCCTCGGCAGCGACAGCCACGCCGTCATCGACCTGCTCGAAGAGGCCCGCGCCATGGAGCTCGACGAGCGGCTGCGCACCCGCACCCGCGGGCACTGGACCGCCGCCGCCCTGCTGCGCGCCGCCACCGCCGACGGCCATGCCGCCCTCGGCTGGGACGACGCCGGCACCCTGGAGACCGGCGCGCTCGCCGACCTCACCACGATCGCACTGGACTCCGTACGCACCGCCGGACCACTGCCCCGGCTGGCCGCCGAAACGGCAGTATTCGCCGCCTCCGCGGCGGACGTGCGACACACCATCGTCGGCGGGCGGCAGATCGTCCGGGACGGTGTGCACACTCTTGTCCCCGACGTGCCCGCAGCCCTCGCAGAATCCATCGCCGCCGTACGCGGCTGAAGGAGAACACCCCCGCGATGACGACGACCTCCGCGCCGACCACCGCCATCACCCACATCTCCCAGCTCGTCACCAACGACCCCTCCCTCGGTGAAGGCCCCCTCGGTCTGATCCAGGACGCCGCGGTCGTCATCGACGGCGACCGCATCGCCTGGGTCGGTGCTTCCAGCAAAGCACCCGCCACTGACAACACCGTCGACGCCGCCGGCCGGGCCGGCATCCCCGGCTTCGTCGACTCCCACTCCCACCTCGTCTTCGCCGGCGACCGCACCGAGGAGTTCAACGCCCGGATGTCCGGGCGCCCTTACTCCGCCGGCGGCATCCGCACCACCGTCGCCGCCACCCGCGCCGCCACCGACGCGGAACTGGAGGCCAACCTCACCCGCCACCTCGCCGAGGCACTCCGCCAGGGCACGACCACGTTCGAGACCAAGTCCGGCTACGGCCTGACCGTCGAGGACGAGGCCCGGGCGCTGCGCATCGCCGCCGCGCACACCGACGAGGTGACCTTCCTCGGCGCCCACATCGTCTCCCCGGACTACGCCGACGACCCGGCCGGCTACGTCGACCTGGTCACCGGCCCGATGCTGGACGCCTGCGCCCCGCACGCCCGCTGGATCGACGTCTTCTGCGAGAAGGGCGCCTTCGACGGCGACCAGGCCCGCGCGATCCTCACCGCCGGCAAGGCCAGGGGCCTCGCCCCGCGGGTGCACGCCAACCAGCTCGGGCACGGCCCCGGCGTGCAGATCGCGGTCGAGCTCGGCGCAGCCTCCGCCGACCACTGCACCCACCTCAGTCCCGCGGACATCGACGCCCTCGCCCAGTCCGAGACCGTCGCCACGCTGCTGCCCGGCGCCGAGTTCTCCACCCGCGCCCAGTGGCCCGACGCCCGTCCGCTGCTCGACGCCGGCGTCACCGTCGCGCTGTCCACCGACTGCAACCCCGGCTCGTCCTTCACCAGTTCCATGCCGTTCTGCATCGCCCTGGCCGTCCGCGACATGGGCATGACCCCCGACGAGGCGGTGTGGTCGGCCACCGCGGGCGGTGCCCGCGCACTGCGCCGTACCGACGTCGGCCGCATCACTCCGGGTGCCCGCGCCGACCTGGCCCTCCTGGACGCCCCCAGCCACGTCCACCTCGCCTACCGCCCGGGCGTCCCGCTCGTTTCGGCCGTGTGGCACAAGGGAGTCCTGGTCTGACGCACAGGAGGCCCCAGCGGCCTCCGGACGCGGAGGAGGGCCCGTCCCGGTACCCCGGGGCGGGCCCTCCTCCGCGCGGGCGGTGCCGGTCGCGAGGACCGGCAGGACGACCGCGGGCCTCACTCCTCGACCATCAGCCCCTTGCGGAGCCGGCCGAGCGTGCGGGAGAGCAGACGGGAGACGTGCATCTGGGAGATGCCCAGCTCCTCGCCGATCTCGGACTGGGTCATGTTCGCCACGAAGCGCAGGGACAGGATCTGCTTGTCGCGCGGCGGGAGTTCGGCGATCAGCGGCTTCAACGACTCGACGTACTCGATGCCTTCGAGTCCGTGGTCCTCGTAGCCGATCCGGTCCGCCAGCGCGCCTTCGCTGTCGTCCTCCTCGGGCTGGGCGTCCAGCGAGCTCGCGGTGTAGGCGTTGCTCGCGGCCATCCCCTCGACGACCTCGTCATTGGTGATGCCGAGGCGTTCGGCGAGTTCGTGCACCGTGGGGGCGCGGTCCAGCTTCTGCGAGAGTTCGTCGCCGGCCTTGGCGAGGTCCAGACGCAGTTCCTGCAGACGCCTCGGTACGCGCACCGACCAGCTGGTGTCGCGGAAGAAGCGCTTGATCTCGCCGACGATGGTCGGCATCGCGAACGTCGGGAACTCCACACCGCGGCTGAGTTCGAAGCGGTCTATCGCCTTGATCAGGCCGATCGTGCCGACCTGGACGATGTCCTCCATCGGCTCGCTGCGGGAGCGGAAGCGGGAGGCCGCGAACTTCACCAGGGCGAGATTGAGCTCGACCAGGGTGTTGCGGACGTAAGCGAATTCGTGGGTGCCTTCCTCAAGCGATTCGAGTCGCTCGAAGAGGGTCTTGGACAGGGCCCTCGCGTCCACCGGACCCACCTCGTCGAACGGCGGGATCTCGGGCAGATCGTCGATCTCGGAAAATTCCGCCTGATCGGATTCGGCAGGGTTGGGCTGGGAAGGGATCCGTCCGTGCAGGTCGGACAGGGGTGTCGACGATGCGGACTGCCGGGTGTCGTCGGTACGCGGTTCGTCGAGCCGGGGTGACATGGTCTCCTCCATCGTTCTCGGCATATGGCTGCCGATGCCTCTACGTGAAGCCTTCGGTGTGCGGCGCCTCCAAAGCCGGCCGTTGCGAATGTGTCCTTCTACGCCTACCTGGGTTTGCCGGAAGATGGCAAGTAAGCGTTGTCCGTATATTGGGCAATATGCGGATTGTTCGGCTACCGGCGGGCGTCAGGAAGGCGTAGGGTTCGACGCGCGCAGTCGTAAGCAATCCAGTCGTCTAGACAGCAAAAGGGGTGCGCTTCGCATGGACCGCGGGACGGTCGGCAGTGCAAGCCGGGGCCGGCTTCACGTCGAGATCCGCCATCACGGCGCAAGCGCAGTCGTGACGGTCACGGGTGAGCTTGATCACCACACCGCGGATCTGTTGCGGGAATCACTCGAAGGCTGTGTGGACGACGGTTACGCACGCCTGGTGGTCGACTGCTCACAGCTCGAATTCATGGACTCCACGGGCCTCAACGTACTGCTCGGCGCGCGCCTGAAGGCGGAGGCCGAAGGGGGCGGGGTCCACCTGGCCGGCATGCAGCCGGTGGTCGCCCGGGTATTCGAGATCACCGGTGCCGAGGCAGTCTTCACGGTGCACGATTCCGTCGATGCGGCCCTGGCCGAGTGACCTGACGACGGTGTCCGGAACGATCTGTTCCGGCCGCGTAGTCCGTGTCACAACTTCCGTACCCAAGAAGTGGGTGTTCTCACGGTCCGGTCGGGCAGGAGACATCTGAATCCGTTGCAAGCAGTCCGCTATCTGTTCTCCGTGAATAGGCGAATCGGTGAGGTGAAGCGCTGATGAGCACCACCCGGCCGTACCCGCCGGGCGATCTCGGCCCGGAGCCGGGCGGCGCCGGTGCTTCCGCTGCCGTTCCGTCCGCCGCAATGCCGGCGGGCCAGATCCGCCGGCTGCGCCTGGCGGGCACCCGGGGCGCCGTGGCACGTGGCCGTGATTTCGCCCGGCAGGCCCTGCACGACTGGGGCTGGTTGCCGGCCGCCAGCGCCGACCAGCGGGCCGCCGCCGAGGACGTGCTGCTCGTGGTGTCGGAACTGGTCACCAACGCCTGTCTGCACGCCGAGGGGCCCGAGGAGCTGCGGCTGCGCTGCACGTCCAAAGTGCTGCGGCTGGAGGTCACCGACCTCGGCGCGGGCTCACCGGCGCCGCGCAGCCCGCACCGCCCCGGCCGCCCCGGCGGCCACGGCATGTTCATCGTGCAGCGGCTCTGCCTGGACTGGGGCGTGGTGCGCAATCCGGACGGCACCGGCAAGACCGTCTGGGCGGAGCTCGCCGCACCGGCCTGACCGGGGCGGCGACTGCAGAGGAGCGCGGGTCCGCGGACTCGCGCTTCTGTCGTTCCCGGGCCCGGGCCTTCGCCGTTCCCGGGTCCGCGCCTTCGCCGTTCCCGGGTCCGCACCTTCGCCGTTCCCGGGCCCAGGCCTTCGCCGTTCCCGGGTCCCTGCCGTGCCCACGGCCGGCGGCCGGATGTGCCCGCCGGTGCGGCCCCGGACCGATCGGGGCTGTGCTGTGCCTTCCCTCGACAAGGTCCCCGGCGTACCTTGAGCGGCCAATCTGATGTGCCGTCAGTAACAGTCGGCGGTGCGCCCATCGGGAGAAGGGGAACGGACAGTGGCCCGCTTCTACGCACAGCACGGCCGGCGACCGCGCCGGGCGGCCGGCCTCGCCGCCGCCGCGGCGCTGACGGCGGGGTCCGCGGTGCTGCTCACCGCGCCGGCCGCCCACGCCGAGGTCGTCGACGTCAACTACCAGTGCAGGACGCCGATCGGCAACAAGGGCGCGGTCTCACCGATCGACATCAGGAGCACCCCCAGCGGCGGTGCGTACAAGCTGGTGATGTCCTTCCAGAAGGGGGTCTCCTCCAGCCCCGTCGAGCTGGGCAAGGGCGCGATGCAGCCGAGCGCGCTGATCAAGCTGGGCGGCGCGGAGAGGGGTACGGTCGCGGTCTCCGGCCCGCCCAACGACCGGGCGATTCCGGCCAACACCCCCATCAAGATCAGTGACTTGAGCGGGACGTACACCCCGAAGGCCGGCGGCAAGGTCACCTTCACCGCCTCCACCCTCACCATCAAGGCCCTCGGCACCACGACCACCTGCACCCCCGGCAACCACCCCAAGCCGTCGCTCACCCTCGACGTGAAGGCCTCCGGGGGCAGCGGCGGCGGGGCGGCCACCGGCGGTACGGGCGGCTCCTCCGGCGGACGGCTGCCGCAGACCGGGCCGGCGGACTCCGCGGTGGCGCTGGGCACCCTGGGCGGCACGGTGCTGCTGGCCGGCGCGGCCGGAGTGCTCTGGCTGACCCGCCGTCACCGGCGCGCCTGAACCGCATCCGGACAGCAGCCTCCGCACCACGTGCAGCCCCCGCACCACGAGTACCAGGAGCCGCCGATGCCGTTCCGTCCTCGCCCCGCGGTCAGCGGTGCGGTCCTCGCCGCCGCAGCGGTACTGCTGTGCCCCGCCGCGGCCCAGGCCCGCCCCGCCGCGCCGACCGGGCCGGGCTGGTCCGCCGCGCCCGCCCCCGGACCCGGCGCCGCACCGAGCGCGCAGGACCGCCCGTACTTCTACCTGGAGGGGGCGCCGGGCACCGTGCTGTCCGACCGGCTGTCCCTCGGCAACCCCACCCGCCGGGCCGTCACCGTACGGCTGCGCGGCACCGGCGGCGGGACGGGCGGCGGCACCGGTTCCTGGCTCCGGTTCGCCGCGGGGCGGGTCACGGTGCCGCCGCGCACCCGGGCGAGCGTCCCGTTCACGGTGACCGTGCCGCGCGACGCGGCCCCGGGCGACCACCCCGGCACGATCACGGCGGCCGCCGGACCGGCGCGGCACGGCGGGCCCGCGGTCCGGCGCACCGTACCGGTCCACCTGAGGGTGGCCGGCCCGGCGCTGTCCGCGCTGACCGCCGAGGACGTGTCGGTGCACCGCCAAGGGAGTGCGGCGGTCATCCGGTACACCCTGGTCAACCGCGGGAACACGGTGCTCACCCCGCGGCTGGCGGTGCGCGCCGACGGCGTCCTTGGGCCGCTGCTGCGGCGCGCCGCCCGCACCCTGCCGATCACACTGGCGCCCGGCGAGCGGGCCCGTCTGACGGAGGACTGGCCCGATCCGCCGGCCCTGGACGCGGTGGACCTCCGGCTCACGGTGACGGCGGGCGCCGGCGCCCACGCCGCCGCCACGGCCTCGTACACCGCCCTCCCGTGGGGCGTCGCGGCCGGGGCGGCGCTGGTCCCGGTGGCGGGCGCGGCCGGTCTGCCGGCCGTACGGCGGCGACGCCGGCGCCGGAACGGGGACGAGCGGGACGAGCGGCGGGGCCGGGGCGGCGGCAGCGGCGGGCCCGGGCGGCCGGTGCGGACGGCGGCCCTTCCCGCGGCCGTCACCACGGCCCTCGCCGCCGCTCTCGTCCTGGTCCCGCCGGCGGCCGGCGGCGCCCGCGCCGCCTCGCCGGCCGAGGCACCCGGTGGGCACCCCACCGTCCAGCTCTCCAAGAAGGAGGCCGGGAAGGGCGGCACGCTGACCGTGACCGGTCGCGGCTGGCGGCCCAAGGCCCTGCTCACCCTGCTGATCTGCGGCCAGAACATGATCGGTGGCACCAATACCTGCGCCAACGGGGACGGCCGGGCGGTCACCACCGATGCGCACGGCGCCTTCCGCAGACGCCTGCCGGTCGCCGAACCGCCCAAGCCCTGCCCGTGCGTGGTGCACGTGGCGACGGTGACGGGGGCGACGGCCGCCGCGGACGCCGCGTTCACGGTGGCGGGCCATCCGGTGGCGCCGCTGCCCAAGGAGCGCACCGGCGGCCGGCTGGCGGTGCTGTCCCCGCCGCGGCTGGCCGGCAGCAGCGGACTGCTCACCTGGTTCGGCGCCCCACCGCAGCGTGAACTGACCGTCACGGTCGGCAATCTCGGCTCCGCGCCGGCCCGTGACCCGGTCTTCCAGGTCGGCACCTCGCACGGCGTCTTCGCCCCCCAGTGGGAGGAACAGCAGTGGCGGGGGACCGTACCGCCCGGAAAGAAGGCCCAGGTCAGGCTGCCGGTCGAGCTGGCGGCCGGCGCCCACGGGGACTATCTGGTCTCCCTCAGATACGGCGGCAAGGTGCTGGCCGAGCAGCCCTGGGGCGTCGGCCGGCCGTGGGGCGTGACGCTCTTCTGGGTGCTGCTGTGCGTCGTGGTCCCGACCGCAGTGTTCCGTATCGGCATGGCGGTCGTGGACCGGGTACGCCCGCGCCGCCCGGCGGGCCACGCCCGCCCCCGCAGCCGCACCCGTCGTACCACGCCGGCCGGCGACCGTGCCGCGCTGCCGTGGTTCACCCCGGACACCGCACCGTCCACCACCACATCCACCGAACGACCGACGTCGAAAGGTTCTGCGTGATGAGGCAACGGAGGAGAGCCGCGGTGGCCTCGGTGGCCGCGCTGGCGCTCGCGGGAGCGGGCATCATGACGGCGGCCGGTGCCGCCGAGGCCGCGGAGGTCTCGTACAAGACCGAGTGTCTGCCGCCGCCGATATCGGGGCTGCCGCCGATCGAGGGCACCACGAAGGTGGACGTCAGCGCGCCCGCCACGGCCAAGGTCGGGGACGAGATCGAGGTGGTCTGGAAGACCGTCGAGGGCGCGTCCAAGAACCCCGACATCCTCGATCTGGGGAAGGACACCGTCGAGCCGACCGGCACGATCAAGGTGGCCGGGGCACAGACCGGGGAGCTGCCGATGAAGGGGCCGCGGCAGAACCCGCCGATCCCCAAGGGCGGTGCGATGAAACTGTCCGACATGACGGGGAAGCTCAAGCTGACCAAGCCCGGCGAGGTCACGCTCACCCCCGGCTTCTACAACATCAACGTCAACCGGCCGATCTCCACCGACACCAAGTGCTCGCCCAAGGAGGAGGTGAAGCCCGCGGTGACGATCAAGGTCACCGACGGCGGGGGCTCCACCGGCGGGACGACCGGCGGCAGTACGGGCGGCACGACGGGCGGCAGCACCGGCGGGACGACCACGGGCACCTCCGGCGGGAGCACCGGTGGGAGCACCTCGGGCGGCAGCACCGGCGGTTCCACGGACGGCGGCAGCACCGGCGGTTCGAGCGCCGGCGGTTCGACGGCCGGGGGTTCGACCGGCGGCTCCGGCGGTGACCCCGACGGCACCGCGTACCAGGGCAAGGAGATCAAGGTGCCCTACGCCTGCAAGACGCCCATCGGCGACAAGAAGGCGACCTCGCCGGTGCAGATCAACGCCGTGAAGAAGGGCGGCGGTTACGACCTGACGGTGCGGTTCAAGAAGTCCGTGATGACCAGCCCGGCGGACATCCCCAAGGACTCCGTCAAGCCGTCGATGGACGTCAAGGTGGGCGGCGCGGACAAGGGAACGGTCAAGGTGGAGGGCCCGACCAATCCCGGGCCCATCAAGTCGGGCGACCCGATCGAGATCCCCGATCTGAAGGGCACCTACAAGCCGGGCGCCACCGGCAAGGCCACGCTGACCCCGGGCGTGCTCACCGTCAACGCCCTGGGCACCACCACGACCTGCACCCCGGAGAAGGACCCGGGGGCCTCACTCGCCCTGGACACCGCGGCGCAGCCGGGCGGCACCTCCGGCGGCACGTCGGGCGGCTCGTCGAGCGGTGCCACGGGCGGGACCACGGCGTCCGGCGGGGGAACGGCGTCCGGCGGCGGCGCGACCGGATCGGCCGGCGGCTCGGGCAGCAGCGGCAGCGGCGGCGAGCTGGCCCACACCGGTGCGGGCGCACAGGGCGCACTGACCGCGCTCGGCCTGCTCGCCGGCACGGCCGTCCTGCTGGGCGGCGCGGTGTTCACGTTCCTGCCGCGACGGCGGGCACGGCTCCGCTGAGCCGGCAGGCCCACCGCACGACGAAGGGGGCGTCGCACCGGCGGTGCGACGCCCCCTTTAGCCGTCGGGGCCGGCAGGCGTCAGTTGACGCCGCCCATCAGCTGCTTGACCCGCTTCCGGGACATCCAGATGCCGAGGCCGGCGACGACCGCGAGGGCGGCCTCGACGGCGACCGAACTCGCGGTGTTCAGGTCGACGTTCAGCTGCGGCGAGGTCAGCAGACCCGCCACGGAGTCACCGGCGGTGACCGCGAGGAACCAGACACCCATCATCTGGGAGCCGTACTTGGCGGGCGCCATCTTCGTGGTGACCGACAGGCCGACCGGGGAGAGGCAGAGCTCACCGACGGTCTGGATGAAGTAGACCGCCACCAGCCACATCGGGCTGACCTTGCCGCCGTTGGCCGCGGTGTCCAGCAGCGGGAAGAGGAACACGGCGAACGAGATGCCGATCAGCGCGAGGCTGGACGCGAACTTGACGGCGGTGCTCGGCTCCTTGCCGCGCTTGTTCAGCCACAGCCACCCGGAGGCGACCACCGGGGCGAGCGCCATGATGAAGATCGGGTTCAGCGACTGGTACCAGGACGTCGGGAAGTGGAAGCCCAGCAGGTCGTTGGTGGTCGAGTGCTCGCCGAAGATCGACAGGGTCGAGCCGTTCTGGTCGTAGATCATCCAGAAGACGGCGGCGACCACGAAGAACCAGATGTAGCCGGAGAGCTTGGACTGCTCCAGCTCCGAGAGCTCCTTGTCGCGCTTCATGCGGAACAGCACGGCGATCGGGATGACCAGGCCGGCGATGGTGATCGGCATCAGCGCCCAGTCGGCGAAGTTACCGGTCACACCGAGCAGGGTGTAGAAGACGGCGGCGACGGCCAGCCAGAGCAGGCCCTTGCGCAGCGCGGACGTCTTCTCCTGGGCCGTCGCGGGCTGCGAGACGACGTCGCTCTCGGCGCTCAGGTGGCGGGTGCCGAGCAGGAACTGGGCGAGGCCGAGGGCCATGCCGACCGCGGCGAGCGTGAAGCCGAAGTGCCAGTTGACGTTCTCGCCGACGGTGCCGATGGTCAGCGGGGCCAGGAAGGCGCCGAGGTTGATGCCGATGTAGAAGAGCGTGAAGCCACCGTCACGGCGCGGGTCCTGCGGGCCGTCGTAGAGGTGGCCGACCATCGTGGAGATGTTCGCCTTCAGCAGGCCGGAGCCGAGCGCCACCAGGACGAGACCGGCGAAGAAGGTCACCGGGGTGGGCAGGGCGAGCGTGATGTGACCCGCGATGACGACGAGGGCGCCGATGGCGACCGTCTTGCGCGGACCCCAGAAACGGTCGGCCATCCAGCCGCCCGGCATGGCGAGCAGATAGACCATCGCCATGTACACGGAGTAGATCGCCGTCGCCGTCGTGGCCTGCATGTGCATGCCGCCGGGGGCGATCAGGTACAGCGGGAGCAGCGCCTTCATGCCGTAGAAGCTGAAGCGCTCCCACATCTCGGTCATGAAGAGCGTGGCCAGTCCGCGGGGGTGGCCGAAGAAGGTCTTGCCGCCGTTGACAGGGGTTCCCTGCTGGGCGGCGCCCTTCGTCAGGCTGGACGCCATGATGGTTCCTTGCTGCTCGGGACGCGCGCGGAGGCCGTGGCGCGCCCGGGGGGATGACCGAGACCGGTGCGGAACCGCCCGCCCCCACGCCCGGGGGTTCGGTGCCCACGCCCTCATCGAGGCGGCACCGGCAGGACGGTCCGAACCGGGATCCACGCCCCCCGTGCTGCTCGCGCGGTGGACCCGGTCGACAGGTCAATCACTGTGTACCGGGGCTGGGGGTACCAGCCCCGCACACAACAGGGACCGGTGACGTCAGTTGAGCGTCACGGTCCCGGTGGTTGTGCGTTGGACGTTGCATTCACCATACGACTCGATCCGCCGCCGAGGGGTCCCGTGAGAGAACGCTCACACTGAGGTGGGGAACCGCGTGCGCCCTTCCGGGCGACCGCGCGCGCCCGTCCCGCACGGGCGCGCCGCCTGCCACGCTGCAGGAACGGTCCGCCGCCGGCCATCCGTGCTGGTCCACCCCTCGGGCCGGATACATCGGACTACCATCGGCCCATGACCCGTGTACTGCTCGCCGAGGATGACGCGTCCATCTCGGAGCCGCTCGCCCGCGCCCTGCGCCGCGAGGGTTACGAAGTCGAGGTGCGCGAGGACGGCCCGACGGCGCTCGACGCCGGTATCCAGGGCAACATCGACCTCGTCGTCCTGGACCTGGGGCTGCCCGGCATGGACGGCCTGGAGGTCGCCCGCCGGCTGCGCAACGAAGGCCATTCCTTCCCCATCCTGGTCCTGACCGCCCGCGCCGACGAGGTGGACACCGTCGTCGGCCTGGACGCCGGCGCCGACGACTACGTCACCAAGCCCTTCCGGCTCGCCGAACTCCTCGCACGGGTACGGGCCCTGCTCCGCCGCGGCTCCACCGCCGAGCCCCAGCAGCCGCCGGCCACCCACGGCGTCCGCATCGACGTCGAATCGCACCGCGCCTGGATGGGCGAGGAGGAACTCCAGCTCACGGCGAAGGAGTTCGACCTGCTGCGGGTCCTGGTACGGGACGCCGGCCGGGTCGTCACCCGCGACCAGCTCATGCGCGAGGTCTGGGACACCACGTGGTGGTCGTCCACGAAGACGCTGGACATGCACATCTCCTGGCTCCGCAAGAAGCTCGGGGACGATGCCGCCAACCCCCGTTACATCGCCACCGTCCGCGGTGTCGGTTTCCGCTTCGAAAAGAGCTAGGGGCCCGTGCGCCGCCGCCTGATCAACTCCACGCTCGCCGTGGTCCTCGTCGTGATCGCCGTCTTCGGCGTCTCCCTCGTCATCGTCGAGACCCGGACGATCCAGGCCGGCGCGCAGGAGAGCGTGGCGTCCGAGGCGGTCCGGCTGGTCGGGATAGTGGAGAGCCGGCTCGGCAGCGGGGAGAAGATCACCCCCGACGTCCTCTCCGAGCAGATCACCGCCAAGCGGCACGCCGAGATCAAGGTGCCCGGCAAACCACCGATCGAGATCGGGCAGCGCCCCGCCGGCGACGTCATCCAGTCGACCGTGCACGGCGACCGCGGCGAATCCGTCACGGTCCAGGAGTCCCGGTCCACGATCAGCGCGGAGATCGGCCGGACGCTGCTGGTCATCCTGGCCGTCGCGCTGCTGGCGATCCTCGCGGCCGTCGTGCTGGCCGTCCGCCAGGCCCGCCGGCTGACCGCGCCGCTGACCGACCTCGCCGAGACCGCCGAGCGGCTCGGCTCCGGCGACCCCCGCCCACGCCACCGCCGCTACGGCGTGCAGGAGCTGGACCGGGTCGCCGATGTGCTCGACGCCAGCGCCGAGCGGATCGCCCGGATGCTGACCGCCGAGCGGCGGCTGGCCGCGGACGCCTCGCACCAGCTGCGGACGCCGCTGACCGCGCTGTCGATGCGGCTGGAGGAGATCACCCTCACCGACGACCCGGACACCGTGAAGGAAGAGGCCACCATCGCGCTGGCCCAGGTGGAGCGGCTGACCGACGTCGTGCAGCGGCTGCTGACCAACTCCCGCGACCCGCGCAGCGGCTCCGCGGTCGCCTTCGACCTGGACGAGGTCGTCAAGCAGCAGATCGAGGAGTGGCGGCCGGCCTACCGCAGCGCGGGGCGGGCCATCGTCCGCTCCGGCAAGAAGGGCCTGCGGGCCGTCGGCACCCCGGGCGCGGTCGCCCAGGTGCTGGCCACGCTGATCGAGAACTCGCTGATGCACGGTGACGGCACGGTCGCGCTGCGTACCCGCGTCACCGGCAACCAGGCCGTCGTCGAGGTCACCGACGCCGGGCCCGGAGTGCCGCCGGACCTCGGCTCGCGGGTCTTCGAGCGGACCGTCTCCGGCCGCAATTCCACGGGCCTGGGCCTGGCCGTCGCACGGGACCTGGCGGAGGCGGACGGCGGGCGGCTGGAGCTGCTGCAGCAACATCCGCCGGTCTTCGCGCTGTTCCTGGCCCGGGAGGCCGAGCCGCCCGCCGAGGAGTGAGGCGTACGCGCCGCGGCTACTTGCGGGAGGCGGGCCGCCGGACGTGCGAGGTGCGGTGCCGCTCGTGCGCGCCGTCGGCGAGGAAGGACTCCGCCGTCTCTATCGCCTCGCGGGCCGGCAGCGTACGGAACACCCAGGTGCGGTACGACCAGAAGCGGAAGAGCGTGGCGAGCCCGATGCCGAGGAACTTGAAGACGTTGTTCTCCAGCGGGGTGTCCCAGTGGAAGCCGTACGTCGCGATGTAGAGCAGGCCGTTCTCGATGACCAGACCGACCGCGCTGAACAGCAGGAAGAGCGTCAGCTCCTTCGTGCGGCCGTGCTTGTCGCGGTCCCGGTAGGTGAAGTAGCGGTAGCCGAGGTAGTTGGTGCCGGTCGCCACGACCGTGGCGATGATGCTCGCCCGCACCACGGGCACGTCGGTCAGGTGCCGTACGAGGTTGAAGACCACGAAGTTGACCACGACGCCCGCGCCCCCGACGGCACCGAACTTCACCACTTCACGGGTGAGCGCCTCCAGCCTCGACCGCAGTGCGCTCCGTTCACTCATGGTGCTCGTTCAGCTCCCCGTCGTGGGCGGTGTGCGCGGCCGTCAACCTTGGTCCGCACCCTCATGCTAACCACGCCCGCCGGAAGCGCTCAGCCGACCGTGACGCGGAAGTTGAGGGTGCGGGCGCCCGGCTCGTCGGCCGCCCCCGCTGAGCAGCGCCGGCAGCGCACCAGACGTAAGTCCGTACGGCCCGGGCGGACCGCCTCGAAGTCGAGGTAGCGGACCGGGCCGGCGCCGCCCCGGGCCTCGTGGGCGCCCGTGGGCCGCAGGACGGCCGGGTCGGGCCGGGGCTCGGCGACGATCCAGCGGAAGCCGCCGGGGTCGTCGGCGGGCTGCACGCTGAACCGGTCGCCGGCCGACACCGCGATCTCGGTGTCGTCCGGACCGTAGACCTTCGGCGCGGACAATTGGCTGAAAACGGAGTGCAGGGCGATCAGCAGCGCGGCGATCGCGATGACGATCACCAGCGTCCTGGCGCCCCTGGATATGCCGCTGTTCTCCATCCGGCCTCCCCTTCGCCGGGCCCGGGCCGCGCACCGGGCGTCGCCCCGGTACCGGCTGCCCGGCCCGAGACTAACGACCCGTGACGATCTTCCACCGGCGATCTTCGAACGTGCGAACTCGGAGGATCATCCAAGGCCGGGTCATGCGGAACGTCGGCGTACGGATACCCTGGGGGCGTGACGTTCCCGGTAGTCGGCATGGTCGGCGGCGGTCAGCTCGCCCGTATGACCCACGAGGCGGGTATCCCCCTCGGCATCAAGTTCAAGCTCCTCAGTGACACGCCGCAGGATTCGGCGGCCCAGGTGGTCAGCGAAGTCGTCATCGGCGACTACCGCGATCTGGACACCCTGCGCGCCTTCGCCCGCGGCTGCGACGTGATCACCTTCGACCACGAGCACGTGCCCACCGAGCACTTGCGGGCCCTGGAGGCCGACGGCATCCCCGTCCGGCCCGGTCCCGACGCGCTGGTGCACGCCCAGGACAAGGGCGTGATGCGGGCGAAGCTGGACGCGATCGGCGCGCCCTGCCCGCGCCACCGCATCGTCTCGGACCCCGAGGACGTGGTGCGGTTCGCCGAGGAGGGTGAGGGCTTCCCGGTGGTCCTCAAGACCGTCCGAGGGGGCTACGACGGCAAGGGCGTCTGGGTCGTGCGATCCTCCAAGGAGGCTGCCGAGCCGTTCCGCGCCGGGGTGCCCGTCCTCGCGGAGGAAAAGGTCGATTTCGCCCGCGAACTCGCGGCCAACATCGTCCGCTCCCCGCACGGCCAGGCCGTCGCCTACCCGGTCGTGGAATCCATCCAGGTCGACGGCGTCTGCGACACGGTGATCGCCCCGGCACCCGGCCTCGACCCCGAGCTGGCCGGCCAGGCCCAGGAACTCGCGCTGCGGATCGGCCAGGAACTCGGCGTCGTCGGCCACCTCGCCGTCGAGCTCTTCGAGACCGCCGACGGCCGGATCCTCGTCAACGAGCTCGCCATGCGCCCGCACAATTCCGGCCACTGGACCCAGGACGGCGCGATCACCTCGCAGTTCGCCAACCACGTCCGTGCCGTGCTCGACCTCCCGCTCGGCGACCCGCGCCCGCGCGCCCGCTGGACGGTGATGGCCAACGTCCTCGGCGGCGACTACCCCGACATGTACTACGCGTATCTCCATTGCATGGCGCGGGACCCGCAGCTGAAGATCCATATGTACGGCAAGGACGTGAAGCCCGGCCGTAAGGTCGGACACGTCAACACCTACGGCGACGACCTGGCGGATGTGCGCGAGCGCGCCGCACACGCCGCCGGCTACCTGCGAGGAACGATCACCGAATGAGCTCTCCCGCGTCCCCCCTGGTCGGCATCGTCATGGGCTCCGACTCCGACTGGCCCGTCATGGAGGCCGCCGCCCAGGCCCTCGCCGAGTTCGAGATCCCGCACGAGGTCGACGTCGTCTCGGCGCACCGGATGCCCCGCGAGATGATCACGTACGGCGAGGACGCGGCCGACCGCGGCCTGAAGGTGATCATCGCCGGCGCGGGCGGCGCGGCCCACCTCCCCGGCATGCTCGCCTCGGTCACCCCGCTGCCCGTCATCGGCGTCCCCGTCCCGCTCAAGTACCTGGACGGCATGGACTCCCTGCTCTCCATCGTGCAGATGCCGGCCGGCGTCCCGGTCGCCACCGTCTCCGTCGGCGGGGCCCGCAACGCCGGACTGCTCGCCGCCCGGATGCTCGCCGCGCACGACCCCGAACTCCTCGGCCGGATGCGCGACTTCCAGCAGGAGCTGAACGACCAGGCCACCGAGAAGGGCAAGCGGCTGCGCAACAAGGTCGCCACCCCCAACGGCTTCGGCTTCGGGGGTGCCAAGTGAGCAGCTCCCGGGACGCCGCCCGGGAACTGCTCGACCGCTGGCCCGTCGTCGACGGCCACAACGACCTGCCGTGGGCCCTGCGCGAGCAGGTCCGCTACGACCTCGACCGGCGCGACCTCGCCACCGACCAGTCCGCCACCCTGCACACCGACCTGCCGCGACTGCGGGCCGGCGGGGTCGGCGCGCAGTTCTGGTCGGTCTACGTACGCGCCGACTACGCCGGCGACACCGCGGTCAGCGCCACCCTCGAACAGATCGACGCGGTACGGCAGTTGGTCGCCCGCTACCCGGACGCGCTGCGCCTGGCACGCACCGCCGACGACATCGAGGCGGCCCGCGCCGAGGGCCGGATCGCCTCCCTGATGGGCGCCGAGGGCGGCCACTCCATCAACAACTCGCTCGCCACCCTGCGCACCCTGCACCAGCTGGGCGTGCGCTATATGACCCTCACCCACAACGACACCATCGACTGGGCGGATTCGGCGACCGACGAGCCGCGCCACAACGGCCTGTCCGCCTTCGGCGAGGAGGTCGTCCGGGAGATGAACCGCTGCGGCATGCTGGTCGACCTCTCGCACGTCTCCGCGGACACCATGCGCGACGCCCTGCGGGTCAGCACCGCACCGGTGATCTTCTCGCACTCCTCCGCGCGGGCCGTCTGCGACCACCCGCGCAACGTCCCCGACGACGTACTGGCCCAGCTGCCCGCCAACGGCGGCATCGCGATGGCCACCTTCGTGCCGAAGTTCGTGCTGCCCGAGGCGGTGGAGTGGACGCGGCGGGCCGACGAGAACATGCGCGCCCACGGCCTGCACCACCTCGACACCACGGAGGAGGGCATGGCCGTCCACCAGGCCTTCGAAGCGGCCCACCCGCGGCCGAAGGCCACCGCGGCCACCGTCGCCGACCACCTCGACCACATGCGCGAGGTCGCCGGCGTCGACCACATCGGCATCGGCGGCGACTTCGACGGGACCGCCTTCACCCCCGACGACCTGGCGGACGTCGCGGGCTACCCGAACCTGATCGCCGAACTGCTGGACCGCAACTGGTCCGAGGCCGACCTGGCCAAGCTGACCTGGCAGAACGCGGTCCGTACGCTGCGCGCCGCGGAGGACGTGGCACGCGCCGAGCGGCAGCGGCGCGGCCCGTCCCACGCGACGATCGACCAACTGGACGGCTGATCGCGGCCGTTACGTGAGGCAGAGGCAGAAGGGGTGCCCGGCGGGGTCGAGATAGACCCGGAAGTTGCGCACCCCTTCGTCGTGCTGGACGAGCTTCGCGCCCAGCCCGACGACCTTGCGCTCGGCCTCGTCGATGTCCGCCCGGGCCACGTCGAAGTCCAGGTGCAGCTGCTGCGGCACCTCCTGGCCCGGCCACTGCGGCGGCCGGTACCCCTCCGCCACCTTCTGGAAGGCCAGCGTGCGCCCATCGGGCCCGGCGACCTCGATCCAGTCGTCGTCCTCGCCCTCCGTCACCCGCCAGTCGAGCATCTGCGCATAGAACTCCGCGAGCGCGGCGTGGTCGGGACAGTCCAACACGGTGACACCAAAACGGATCAGACTCATGCGGCCACGATAGCTCCGCCACGGGGTGCCGCCGTTGCGCTTTACGGCGCCTCAGACAGGTACGTGGGAGGCACCCCGTGGGGCTACGCCCGAGGGCGTCCGAGCGCGCGGTACGTCCAGCCGGCCTTGCGCCAGAGTTGGGGGTCGAGGGCGTTGCGGCCGTCCAGGATGCGGCGCTCGGTGGTGACCTCGGCCAGGGCCGCCGGGTCCAGCTCGCGGAATTCGCGCCACTCCGTCAGGTGCAGCACCACGTCCGCGCCGCGCACCGCGTCCAGTGCGGTGTCCGCGTAACCCAGCGTCGGGAAGAGCCGGCGCGCGTTCTCCATGCCCTTGGGGTCGTAGACGGTGACCTGGCCGCCCTGGAGGTGGATCTGGCCGGCGACGTTGAGCGCGGGGGAGTCCCGGACGTCGTCCGAGTCCGGCTTGAAGGTCGCGCCGAGGACGGCGACCCGCTTGCCGAGGAAGCCGCCGCCGACCGCGTCCCGGGCCAGTTCGACCATGTGGCCGCGGCGCCGCATGTTGATCGAGTCGATCTCGCGGAGGAAGGTCAGCGCCTGGTCGGCGCCCAGTTCGCCGGCGCGGGCCATGAAGGCGCGGAGGTCCTTGGGCAGGCAGCCGCCGCCGAAGCCGATGCCGGCCCGCAGGAACTTCTTGCCGATCCGGTCGTCGTGCCCGATCGCCTCGGCGAGCTTCACCACGTCGCCGTCGGCCGCCTCGCAGACCTCGGCCATCGCGTTGATGAAGGAGATCTTCGTCGCCAGGAAGGAGTTGGCGGAGGTCTTCACCAGCTCGGCCGTCGGGTAGTCCATGACGATGAACGGCGAGCCCTCGGCGATCGGTGTGGCGTAGACCTCGCGCAGCAGTTCCTCGCCCCGCTCACCGGCCACACCGGCGACGATCCGGTCGGGGTGCAGGGTGTCCTGGACGGCGAAGCCCTCGCGCAGGAACTCCGGGTTCCAGGCCAGCTCGGCCGCCGGACCGGCCGGGGCGGCGGCCGCCAGCCGCTCGGCGAGCCGGGCCGCGCTGCCCACCGGCACCGTCGACTTGCCGACCACCAGCGTGGGCCGGGTCAGATGCGGCGCCAGCGCGTCGAAGGCGCTGTCCACGTAACTCATGTCGCAGGCGTACTCGCCGTGCTTCTGCGGGGTGTTCACGCAGACGAAGTGGACGTCGCCGAACGCGCCGGCCTCCTCGTAGGAGGTGGTGAAGCGCAGCCGGCCGGTGGAGCCCTCGATGCCGGCGACATGGCGGCGCAGCAGCTCCTCCAGCCCCGGCTCGTACATCGGGACCTCGCCGCGCTGCAGCATCTCGATCTTCTCGGGGACCACGTCGAGCCCCAGCACCTCGAAGCCGAGCTCGGCCATGGCTGCGGCGTGGGTGGCGCCGAGGTAGCCGGTGCCGATCACGGTGATCTTGAGGGCCATGGGTGCTCCAGACGCATGCTGACGGAAACGGCCGGACCGAGCATAGTCGCGAGGGGAATGGCCTACTCCAGTCGTGCGGCGGGCAGGACCGTAACTGTCGGCAACCTCACGTATCCGCAGGCCGGGCCCGGCGCCTAGAATCCGGAGAGGTAAAGTGTTACTTAACGGTAGTTAGCACTGCCGGGAGCTCACAGGGGAGTGAGAGTTAGTGGCGGGAACCGCTGATTTCGATCTGTACCGGCCGTCCGAGGAGCACGACATGCTCCGCGAGTCGGTGCGCTCGCTCGCCGAGGCGAAGATCGCGCCGTTCGCCGCCGCGGTGGACGAGGAGGCCCGCTTCCCCCAGGAGGCGCTGGACGCGCTGGTCGCCAACGACCTGCACGCCGTCCACGTACCCGAGTCCTACGGCGGTGCCGGCGCCGACGCGCTGGCGACCGTCATCGTCATCGAGGAGGTCGCCCGGGTCTGCGCCTCGTCCTCCCTCATCCCGGCCGTCAACAAGCTCGGCTCGCTGCCGGTGATCCTCTCCGGCTCCGAGGAGCTGAAGAAGAAGTACCTGGCCCCGCTCGCGGGCGGCGACGCGATGTTCTCGTACTGCCTGAGCGAGCCGGACGCCGGTTCCGACGCGGCCGGCATGAAGACCAAGGCCGTGCGGGACGGCGACCACTACGTCCTCAACGGCGTCAAGCGCTGGATCACCAACGCCGGCGTCAGCGAGTACTACACCGTGATGGCGGTCACCGACCCGGAGAAGCGCTCCAAGGGCATATCGGCCTTCGTCGTCGAGAAGGGCGACGAGGGCGTCTCCTTCGGCGCCCCCGAGAAGAAGCTCGGCATCAAGGGCTCCCCGACCCGCGAGGTCTACCTCGACAACGTCCGCATCCCCGCCGACCGCATGATCGGCGAGGAGGGCACCGGCTTCGCCACGGCCATGAAGACCCTGGACCACACCCGCATCACCATCGCGGCCCAGGCGCTCGGCATCGCCCAGGGCGCGCTGGACTACGCCAAGGGCTACGTCCGGGAGCGCAAGCAGTTCGGCAAGCCGATCGGCGACTTCCAGGGCATCCAGTTCATGCTCGCCGACATGGCGATGAAGCTGGAGGCGGCCCGTCAGCTCACCTACGCCGCGGCGGCCCGCTCCGAGCGGATATCCGCCGGCGGCAAGGACGAGGACCTGACCTTCTTCGGCGCCGCGGCCAAGTGCTACGCCTCGGACGCCGCCATGGAGATCACCACCGACGCGGTCCAGCTGCTCGGCGGCTACGGCTACACCCGCGACTACCCGCTGGAGCGGATGATGCGGGACGCCAAGATCACCCAGATTTATGAGGGCACGAACCAAGTGCAGCGGATCGTGATGGCAAGGAACCTTCCCTAGCAGGGTTTTTGCAGGTCAGAAGCTGTTTCGAAGGCCCGCAGGGACACCCTCGGCTTTCTGCCCGTTGCGGCCCGATCAGAGTCGTTCCTGGGCGTCATGCTGGGGGAATCCTGGGCGGATGCCGGGCTGAAAACAGCCACTGACCTGCACAAACAACACAGCCCCTGGCGCGTCGCCGGGGGCTGTTGTCATACGCGTATCAGGCGACCTCTGATGCCTCCGTCGGGTCGTCGGCGCCGGGCGTCAACATCGTCGCGATGGCGGCCCGACCACGCTGCTCGGCCCCTTCGAAGATGTGGTGGTAGTGCTCCCTCAGCACGTCCGTACTGCTGTGGCCCGTCCAGTCGGCCACATCGTTCTCGGGGACTCCGGCGTACAGCAACCGCGACCCGTAGTAGTGCCGGAGTGAGTGCGCCTTGCAGTACTTCACCTGTCCCTTACCCAGAGCCTCCATCCAGATCTTCGGGTAGAAGTACGGCGCGTAGAGGTAGCCAGTCCGCGTCACGTTGGGGAAGAGAAGCCGCTCCGGCCCCCATGCGCCGTGGTTCTTGATGTGCCGCCGAAGCTCGAAGGCGACGTTCGGCGGGAGGGGACGGAACGCCCTGGCTCGCCTTCGCCACGAGCCTTGATGTGCCGACGCTGGATCGCGCTGTTCTTCCCCGACTCGGTGTCTCCGTCCTCCGCAATCTGGAAGTCGACGCGAAGCGTCTCGGCCTTGAAGTCGATCTGATCGCGGGACACCGCCATGGCCTCACCCAGCCGAAGGCCGCACCCGGCCATGAGCCACAGCATCGCGCGGTATCGCGGAGGAGCGGCATCCAGCATCGCCAGAACTTCCCGCGTCGTGAGTCGCCGCGCGGTGCTCTTGTGCTCCCTGATCTCCTTGGCGCGGCTCCCTGCGCCCTTGACCTTCTTGCACGGGTTCCGGCCGATGATCCCGTTGACGACGGCCCAGTCCATCATCCCGGAGAAGAACGAGAATCGTTGGCGTCGAGTGCGCGCCGACAGCTTCCGGTCCCGCTCCATCCACAAGAGCCACTGCTCAACGTCGGCAACCTTCAGGGACAAGATCGAACGGGCCTTGAAGAACGGCTCAATGGTCGTGTTGAGAATGGATGGGTACTGCTTCTTGGTGCTGTTCTCCAGCTTCCTTTGATTGGTCCACTGCTCCCAGACGGCCGTCACCGGCTGCTTGCCCAACCGATCGTCGAGGTACGTTCTGAACCGCCCCGGGTTCAATAGAGATCTCAGATTGTGGTTGTGACCTGGGGTTTCATGGATTCCGTGTAGTGGTTGGCCTCGTACTCGACGGGCGGAACGTGGCCTATCTCACCGTGGAGTCTGCGATCTGCTCGGCGAGCCGGAAGCTCGTATATTGCGACCCGGCGTCCGAGTGGTGGATCAACTCGCCTGGCTGTACCGGGTGTTGGTCGCGATCACGTTGCCACACGGCCATCTCCAGGGCGTCCAGGACGAAGACCGTTTCCTTCACGGTGGCCGCGGACCAGCCGACGATCCGGCGGGAGAACGTGTCCACGACGAAGGCGACGTAGACGACACCGGCCCAGGTTTTCACGTGGGTGAAGTCCGCGACCCAGCAGCGGTTCGGGGTGACGGCGACGAAGTCGCGGTCCAGCAGGTCCGGCGCCCGGTCCACCTGCCCGCCAGGCAGCGTGGTGATCACGCGTCTGCCGCGGACCGCTCCGGTGATGCCGAGTTCGCGCATCAGGCGTTCGACGGTGCAGCGGGCCGCGCGGTGGCCCTGCCGGTTCAGCTCACGCCAGATCTTTCTCGCTCCGTAGACGCGGTAGTCGGCCTCGAAGACCTTGGTGATCTGTTCCTTGAGTCCGGCGTCCCGCACGGTCCTGGCCGAGGGCTTGCTCCGGCGTTTGTGGTGGGCGTAGTAGGTAGAGGGGGCGATCTTGCAGTCGTGTTCGGTAAGGGCTCTGCAGATCGGCTCGACGCCGCCGAAGCGGTCCCGGTGCCGGCTGCTGCTCCCCGGCCAGGAACGCGTGATAGGTATCGACGTTCCCCGACTTGCTGTAGTCGTCGAGGGTTTCGAGCCGGAACGCCTCACGCTGGAACGTGTCGAAGAGGTCGCCGAGGGTCCTAGATGAGGTTGTCACGGATGGCCTTCTGGATCAGTTCCATCGGGATCTCGACCAGGGTTTCGTGAGCGGGAATCTGAAGCCCTTGATCGGACGCAGCCTCCCCCTGAACCAAGAGCGTGCCGCGATCCGTCGCGTAGATCGTGGGGCAGTCCGTGATGTCGCACGTGCTGACCAGCTTGGTGACCTTCATGGTCTGGGTCTCCCCGTGCTGCCAGGACCCCGCATCTGGGTTGATGCTCCCGAGGCCAGGGCGCGCGGGTCAAGCGATCACGGTTGACGGAACGGGAAACCGCGTAACCTCCCCGGAGCCTGCCGCTCCTCCGGCCGGTCGGGGAGGCTGCCGCTGGTACGGCGCCGACCTGGGCAGACTCCTGACGATCATGGGGAAATGCTGGGGAGGACCCTCCAGGGAGGGGTGTCCGTGCAGGTCAGAGCCGTATGACCTGTAAAGCACGCAGATCTACGAGGGCACCAACCAGGTCCAGCGCATCGTGATGGCGCGCAACCTGCCCCAGTAAGCACCACGGCAGACAGGAAGGGGCCCGGACCGCCGTGGCCCCTTCCCGTGGCCGGGTCCCTGCGTCAGTTGCTGCTGACCGTGACCTTCTCGTCGTTGTTCAGCTGCTGGACCAGCTGCTGCACCTTGGCCTTGTCCCACACCAGGTTGCCGCCGGCGGAGCCGTTGATCGGCATGTTCATCGACTTGCCCTCACCGCTGGTCACGCCCTTCATCGCGAAGAACATCTCGCCCAGGTCCCACAGGCTCATGTCCTTGTCGACGATCAGCGTGTCCAGACCGGCGCCCATCACCGGGTAGAGCTTGAACGGGTTGAGCACGGTGCCCGGGGTGGCGGTCTGGCTGGCCAGCGCCGACAGGAACTTCTGCTGGTTCTTCGTCCGGTCCAGGTCACTGCCGGCGAAGGCGTGCCGGGTGCGGACGAAGGCGAGTGCCTGCTGACCGTTGAGGGTCTGCTTGCCGGCCGGGAAGTCGGCGCCGGACCACTTGTCCTTGAACGCCTTGGGGATGTCCATCTCCACGCCGCCGATCGCGTCCACGATGTTGGCGAAACCGGCGAAGCCGATCTCGACGTAGTGGTCGATGTGCAGGTGGGTGTTGGCCTCGACGGTACGCACCAGCAGCTCCGGGCCGTCCTCGGCGTAGGCCGCGTTGAGCTTGGTGTGCCGTCCGGTGCCCGGGTACTTCTTGCCGGAGTCCGAGCCGACGAAGGAGGGTATCTCGACGTCCGAGTCACGCGGCAGCGAGATCAGCGTCGGGCCGTTGCTGCCGTCGTGCAGGATCATCATCGAGTCGGTGCGCTTGCCCTCGGCGGACCCGGTGTGCAGCTTCTTCTTCTGCTCGGCGGACATGCCCTCACGGCTGTCCGAGCCGACGATCAGGTAGTTCGTGCCGTCGCCGGTCTCCGGGCGGTCGATGACCTTGCTGAGGTCGACCTGGCGGCGGAGCTTGCCGTCGGCCCAGAAGTACGTGGCGACCGAGGCGACGGCCAGGACGACGACCACGGTGATGATCGTCCACTTGATGCGCCGCCCCCAGCGAGGTCGCGGCCGCCCGCCGCCGTAGCCGTCGTCGTGGCGGTCACCCCCGCCACCGCCGCCGCCGTAGACCTGGCCGGTGTTGTAACCGCTGTCGTACGCGTCGTCGTAGCCCTGGGACTGCTGCGGCGGCACGGTCGCGCCCCTGCGCGGGGACATCGACGGCGGCAGCGGGGGCTCCTGCCGCGGGTAGCCGGGGGCCACGTCACGCCGTACCTGGGGCATGGCGCGCGCACCCTCGGGGTCGGCGCCGCTGCCGAGCCCGTATCCGTTGCCGTTCCGGTTGCCGGACCATCCGTGGGGCCACTCATTCATACGGGGCAGTGTGCACGGCTCCGGGCCCCGCCCCATAGGGCGGGTGCCGGATCGGGCCAGGGCTGTTGCAGACCTGATGCAAAGCGACGGCGGCGTTCCGCCGCATATCGCAAGGGCCTCTGACCATTCCGACCTGGGCGAACGGAACTAGCCATTCCGGATACCTCCCACGCGCTCGGCTGTCCCGCCGTGACGTTTGTGGCTTTGCCCACGTACCTGTCTGCGGCGCCCCGCACGTACCCGGCCGTCCCGCCGTGGTTGTTGCTCGCCGTTGCCCTTTGCGCGGTGACAGCCCTCCAGACTTCGTCCTCCGGGCTGTCCCCTCCCGTGGGGGGAGTTTTCGTTGGGGGTGGGCGTGGTTCCGTTCACTGCGGACGCGTACGCCGGAGACGTGCACCCCCGCCGGCCGTTTCCTACCCCCTACGGGAGGGGCCGGACCGGAGGACGACGTCTGGAGGGCCGGAACCGCACCCGACCGCCACCAGCCCGCCGCAGGCGGCACGGCGAGACGCCCCGCGGCGCCGCAGACGGGTACATAGGGGGCGCCGCCCAGCGCGAACGGGGAGCAACCACCACGGCGGGGCGGACAGGCACGTGGGGAAGACGAGGCGCAGCCGCATAGGCTGGGGCGCATGAGCGAAGAAGTCACCGACCGTGAACCCGTGGGCAAGCCCACCTCCGTGTCCCGGATCACGCTCAGCCACATCATGACGGCCGGCGACACCAACCTCCTCGGGACCGTGCACGGTGGCGTGATCATGAAACTGGTCGACGACGCCGCCGGCGCGGTGGCCGGCCGGCACTCCGGCGGGCCGGCGGTGACCGCCTCCATGGACGAGATGGCCTTCCTGGAGCCGGTCCGGATCGGCGACCTGGTGCACGTCCGGGCCCAGGTCAACTGGACCGGTCGCTCCTCGATGGAGGTCGGCGTGCGGGTCCTGGCCGAGCGCTGGAACGAGTCCAGCCCGCCCCAGCAGGTCGGCTCCGCCTACCTCGTCTTCGCCGCCGTCGACGAGCACGGCAAGCCGCGCCCGGTGCCGCCGGTGATCCCCGAGACGGAGCGGGACAAGCGCCGCTACCAGGAGGCGCAGATCCGCCGTACGCACCGGCTCGCGCGCCGCCGCGCCATCAGGGAGCTGCGCGAACGGCGCGCCGCGGAAGGCCTCGGCGACGCATAACGGCCACCGCCAGCTGGCCCAGCAGCGCCAGCCCCGAGCCGATCACGGTGCCGGCCGCCGCACACAGCACATCGTCGATGTCGGCGATCCGCCCGGCCCGCATCAGCAGCTGTGCCGTCTCGATCACCAGGGACAGCCCCACCCCGAGCAGGAACGCCAGCGCGGCCGGGACCCGCGGCACGGCGAACCGCAGGAGCAGCGGCACCGGCACGAACAGCCCGGCGTTGGCCGTCTGCCGCCGGACCAGCATCGTCAGTTCCCCGGGCTCCAGCGGGGCGCCCAGCTCGAACAGGCCCTCACCAGGGCGCCACCACACCGTCGCGTCCCCGGAGCCGATCGGCTGGGCCGGTGCCAGCGTCGCCGCCAGGAGCAGCAGCAGCCAGCCGGCCAGCAGGACCCGGGCGGTGGTGCGCGGCGCGGTGCCGGCCGGGGCCAGCGCGGTCCACACGGCGAACCCCGCCGCCAGCGCCAGCGCCGCGATCAGGAACAGCGCCGCCGTGGTGGGGGTGATGCCCAGCACAACCTGCCACACGAGGTGCACCTTTCCGAGTAGGTCCGTGGCGCCCGCCGGGCGTCAACTGCAGCTCCACTTGGTGACGTAGACCGTTCCCGCGTGTTCCATGACGCCCCGGATGCACTCGTCCGCGAGCATCTCCACCCGGCCGCTCAGCGCCACCGCGCCGTGCCGGGTCCGCCGGGTGCCGAACCAGCCGGGGAACGCCGTGATCCGGGTGTTCTTGCGCTGGTAGCCCAGCCGCACCGCGATCTCCCCGAGGCCGGCCGCCGCCCCCTGCCGCCGGTAGCTCGCGGTGTACGTCCCGTCGGAGCCCACCGGGCCGCGCAGGCACAGCTGGCCGCGGACCAGGTCCCCGCAGCCGGTCGGGGCCGCGGGCGCCGGCGGTGCCGCGGCGGCGGTCGCCGCGACCAGGCACAGCGCGGCCGCCGCGACGAACGCCCGGCGGACCCGGCGGCGGGCGTCCGGGCGGCGCGCGGGCGGCGCGGCCGGCGTGCGGCGGGGCGCGGGGACGCTCATGCCGGGGCCTCGCTTCGCGTCCTCATGGGCACACCGCCTGGTCGCCGGTGACCGCCGAGACCGCGCCCGCCGGCGGCGACGGCTCCTCGGCCCGCACCCGGCGGACCGCCTCGTGGCGCTGCCCGACCGACACCCGCATCACCGGCCCCTGTCCGGTCACCGGCCGCAGCTCGGCGCCCGGCAGTGCGGCGGCCAGCGAGCGGGCCGAGCGGTCCCAGCGGGGGTCGTAGGCGATGACCGTACGGGCCAGCCGGCCGAGCGGGGAGTTGCCCGGGGTGCCGACCGTGGCGAACCCGGTGGCGTGCAGCTGCCGGGCCACCGTCGTGGCCAGCCCCGCCCGGTCGCTGCCGTTGTCGACCCGCACCTGCACCCGGCCCGGCGGCACGTCCACCACCGCGGCGCGCGGCCGGTGCCCGTCCCGGTGCACCGCGAGCGGCCGGTCCTCGCGGATCGCCGCGAACAGCTTCGGCGCCCGTACCGGGTCCCACCGCACGGTCGAGCCGACGCCCGGCACCGGCTGCGCCACGTCGCCCAGCGGGACGGAGGTGAACTCCGACGACGACGGGGTGAAGCCGCGCATCGCCTGACCGAGGTCGACCAGGTCGTTCGCCTCGAACCCCGGATCGGCGCGGACGGACGCCAGCATCGTGTCGGCGACGTCCTTGAAGCGGATCGGGTTCATCAGCACCCCGGACGAGGTGGTCTGGTGGATGAGGGCGGCCAGGAAGCGCTGCTGGCGCTGCATCCGGCCCAGGTCCGCGGAGCCGTCGATGTGGCGCGAGCGCACGTACTGCAGCGCCTGCCCGCCGTTGAGCTGCGACTTGCCGACCGGCAGGTTCAGCCCCGTGTAGCTGTCGCGCAGCGGCCGTGCGGTGCAGATCTCCACCCCGCCGACCGCGTCCACGGTCCGCATGAAGCTGGTGAAGTCGACCTCCAGGTAGTGGTCGATGTGCACCCCCGTCATGTGCTCGACGGTCCGCACGGTCAGGTTGGGGCCGCCCTCGGCGTAGGCCGCGTTCAGCTTGATCGGGTGCGCGGCGCGGGCCCGGCCGGTGGCCGCGTCCGTATGGGCGGGCACCTCGGCGTAGGAGTCACGGGGCAGGCTGACGACGCTGGCGCGGTCCCGGTCGGCCGACAGGTGCACCAGCATCAGGGTGTCCGTGCAGTGGCACGGCTGACCGCCCAGGTGGTACTTCTCCTTCTCCTCCTGGGTGAGCTTGTCCCGCCCGTCCGTGCCGACGACCAGGAAGTTCAGCCCGTCGCCGCCCCCGGGCCGGTTGCTCATCCCCTGGAAGGCGTCCACCCGCCCGATGCCGGTCTCGACGCCGGTGACCATGGCGTGCCCCACCCCGCTCGCCGACAGCAGCAGCACGGACGTGGCCGCACCGATCCGCAGCCCCCAGCGCGGGCCCGCCGGGCGGCGGTGCGCGCCGGAGCGGTCGGCCCGGCGGGCGGAGCGGAACGGCGCGGTCACGGGGGACACCTCCGCGGTACGGACGGAACCGGCGAGAACACCGTAGGCCCATACGATCTGCTGCAAAGCGCCACACGCCGGGCACCGGCCGGCCGGCCACCCGGCTGCGTCCGGGCCGGTCCCCCGTTCGCGGTAACGTGAAGCGCGATACCTGCAGTCTCCCGGCGGGCGCTGCCGCCCCTGGCGGCTCCGCCACGGGCCGTACCCCCGAGGAACCATGCCGCAGCAGCCGCCCCCGGCCGTCTCCGTGATCATGCCGGTGCTCAATGAGGAACGTCACCTGCGTAATTCGGTCCGGCACATCCTGGAGCAGGAGTACGCCGGCGAGATGGAGGTGGTGATCGCCCTCGGCCCCTCCACGGACCGCACCGACGAGATCGCCGCCGAGCTGGTGGCCGAGGACCCCCGGGTGCACACCGTGCCCAACCCCACCGGCCGCACCCCCGCCGCTCTGAACGCCGCGATCAAGGCGTCCCGGCACCCGATCGTGGTCCGCGTCGACGGCCACGGCATGCTCTCCCGCAACTACATCGCCACCGCTGTCCGCCTCCTGGAGGAGACCGGTGCCGCGAACGTCGGCGGGATCATGCACGCCGAGGGCGAGAACGCCTGGGAGGACGCGGTGGCCGCCGCGATGACCTCCAAGATCGGCGTGGGCAACGCCGCCTTCCACACGGGCGGCGAGGCGGGCCCCGCGGAAACCGTCTACCTCGGCGTCTTCCGCCGTGCGGCCCTCGAACAGCAGGGCGGGTACAACGAGGAGTTCATCCGCGCCCAGGACTGGGAGCTGAACTTCCGCATCCGCGAGGCCGGCGGCCAGATCTGGTTCTCGCCCGAGCTGAAGGTCCAGTACCGCCCCCGCCCGAGCATCAAGGCCCTGGCGAAGCAGTACAAGGACTACGGCAAGTGGCGCCACGTCGTGGCCCGCTACCACGCCGGCTCGATCAACCTGCGCTACCTCGCCCCGCCGACCGCGGTCTGCGCGATCGCGGCCGGTCTGGTGGTCGGCGCCGCCGTCACCCCGTGGGGCTTCGTCGTCCCGGCCGGCTATCTGGCGGCCATCACCGCGGGCTCGCTGCCCGCCGGCAAGGGGCTCTCCCTGAAGGCCCGCGCCCAGATCCCCGTCGCGCTGGCCACCATGCACATGTCCTGGGGCGTCGGCTTCCTGACCAGCCCCCGTTCGCTGGCCCGCAAGGTCATCGCCAGCCGCCGCCCGGCCGTCGTCGCGCCGGCGGCGACGAGCACGGACTGAGCCCGGCCGCCTCGACGACGGCAACGGCCGCCGCCCCGCCGGATCTCCCGGCAGAGCGGCGGCCGCTCGCATGTCGAGGCGCGGACGGCGCTAGAACGTGTAGTCCGGGTTCACCTTCATGCAGCCCTTGCTCTCGCCGTTCTGGGCGTCCGCGCTCTCCGGCGCCTTGTCGGCCGGCTTGTCGTTGCCGGACGGCTTCGGGTACGTCGTGCCCGCCCGCCAGTCGTTGCCGACCACCAGCTGCAGCCCGCTCACCGAACTCGACTCCCGCACCGCGCTCTTGGGCAGCCCGAGCGCCTTGGCCACGGCCAGCGCATCGCCGCGGTGGTCCGCGCCGTGGTACGTCAGGGTGGTGTCGGCCTGGCTGGTGAGCACCGTGGTGGTGCCGGCTGCGGTGTAGCCCAGGCCCGCCAACTGCCGCTGGATGTCGGAGGCGCGGCCGGAGGCCGGACCGGTCACCGTGCTGTTGGTGCCGTTCTGCACGACGACCTTCAGCTGACCCTTGGGAGTTGACGGCTTCGGGTCGGGCGCGGGCTTCTTCTTGGTGTCCTTGCCGTCGAGCGCGGTGTCGTTGCGCAGCATCGCGAAGGTCGCGTCCGCGTCACCGGGCTTGGGCAGGACGTAGCGCTCACCGGGGCCGTACTGCCAGGGCATGGTGACCATCGTGATGCGCTTGGTCGGCACCCGGCTGAGGTCACCGGCGAGGTCGTAGAGCTTCTTGACGGTGTCCAGCCCGTCGTCGACGGTCAGCGCCTGCGTCGCGGCCTCGGCCAGGTCCCGCAGCTGCCCCGGGTCGGAGAGCTTGGTGCCCTTCTTCAGCTGGCGGACCATCGCGTTCATGTACATGTGCTGGGCCTTGGCCCGGCCGATGTCGGTGTTGTCCTCGAAGCCGTAGCGGGTGCGCAGCCATTGCAGCGCCTGGACGCCCTTGACGTAGTGGGTGCCCTTGGTGAGCTTCAGGCCGCTGCCGTGGCCCTTGCTGTCGTGCGAGTAGACGTTGGCCCGCACGCAGACCGGGACGCCGCCGATGGCGTCCGCCATGTCCACCACGCCGGAGAAGTCGACCATCATGAAGTGGTCGATGTAGACGCCGGTGAGCTCCTGCCAGGTGGACAGGGTGCAGCCCGGACCGCCGTGCTGCAGCGACTCGTTGATCGGCGCGGTGGTCTGCGGATAGACCTCGTGGGTCTTGGGGTCGGTGCACTTCGGGATCGTCACCCGGGTGTCCCGCGGGATGGAGATCACCGACATGTTGCTGCGGTCGGCGGAGACGTGCACCAGCATCTGGACGTCGGCCAGCGGCTTGCGGTCCGCGTCCTGCCGGGCGCCGCCGAGCTCGATGTTCTTCTTGCTGTTCCGGCCGTCGGAGCCGAGCAGCAGGATGTTCAGCGGGGTCTGCCCGAACGCGTTGGGGTCCGGCTTCTTCAGGCCGTTGCCGCCCAGGGACCGCGGGGCCTTGCGGAGGTTGGCGTTGAGGTGCTCGTAGTACCAGTAGCCGGCGCCCGCGGTGCCCACTATCAGGACGGCGAGGGATATGGCGGTCCAGCGGAGCGCCTTGCGGCCCTTGCCGCCCTTCTTGCGGCCCGGCCGGCCCCCCTTGCGGTGGCCGCCGCCCGCCTCGGGCCCGTCCTCGTCGCCGGGCGGCACCTCGCCGCCCTCCGGCGGCGTCCAGCCGGGCGCGTCCGGCGGCAGCCCCTTGTTCTCGTAGAGGCTGTCGTCCCAGCCCAACTCCTGTGCGTCCGGCTGCCGTCGCCGGCGTGATCGGTCACCACGCACACTGCTCTGCCGCATTGGGCCCTCTCCCCGTTGTCAGTCCGGTGGTGCGCCCCGGCCTCCGTGCGGGCGGCCGGGTCCCGTTCGTTACTTCGCGCAGACGTTCTTGTCGTCTGCGTTGACGTTCTGCACCCCGTCCGGGGTTTCGGTGGGCGCCGTGATCGGTGTGCCCGGTGCCTTGAAGTCCTTGCCGAGGATCAGCTTCATCGGCACCCGGTCGCCGGCGTCCTGCCCGGACTTCTTCAGCGCGCTTTTGGGCAGGCCCATCCAGTCGGCCAGTGCGGCGGCCTGGTCGGCCTGGTTGGGGGCGTATTCGAGACGGGTGGCGGACAGCTTCTGCGGGGCGTTGCCGGCGTTGGTGGACAGCCGGGCGCCCTTGGTGTTCTGCAGCCAGTCCACGGTCTCCTGGGCCGAGCCGATCGGCCCGCCGCCGTTGGTCACATCGACCCGCACCAGCTCCGGCGGGGCCTTCTTGACCGGCCCGGAGCTCTTCTTGCTCTTGTGCTTCTTGGCCAGTTGGTGGTCGGCCCGGACCATCGCGAACAGCGGGTCCGCCTTCGCCTTGTCCAGGATGACGGTGGCCGGGTCGTCGGGGTTGTCCAGCACCGGGACCGTGGCGAAGGTGATCTTGTCGATGTTGACCCGCTTCAGGTCGTTGCCGAAGTCCAGCATCTTGCCCACGGTGCCGATACCGGTGTCGACGGTGAGCGCCCTGGTCGCCGCCTGGCTGACGTCGTAGAGCTTGCCGGGGCTGGAGAACGCGTCGGATTTCAGCTTGCGGATCAGCGAACTCAGGAACTGCTGCTGCAACTGGATTCGGCTGAGGTCGCTGCCCGTTCCGACGGCGTGCCGGGTGCGGACGAACGCCAGCGCCTGCTCGCCCTTGACGATGTGCCGGCCGGCCTTCAGGTGCAGGTGCGACTTGGGGTCGTTGATGTCCTTGCCGGCGCAGACCTCGACACCGTCCACCGCGTCGGACAGCTCCTTGACCGCGTTGAAGTCCGCCATCATGAAGTGGTTGATCTTCAGGCCGGTGAGCTTCTCGACGGTGCGCCAGGTGCAGCCGGGGTCCCGGCCCTCCTGGCCCAGGCTGGTGTTGAAGCGCACCCCGTGCTCGCCGGCGATGACCTTCTTCGAGCCGTCCTTCTGCTTCGTCGGGCAGTTCGGGATGTCGGTGATCAGGTCGCGCGGGATGCTCAGCGCGGTGGCGTTCGACCGGTCCTTGGAGATGTGCATCAGGAGCGTGGTGTCCGCGTGCCCGACGCTCCCGGCGTCGCCGTAGCCGGAGTTGCCCTTGCCCGACCGGGAGTCCGTCCCGATGATCAGCACGTTGACCGGGCCGTCGGACACCGCGTCGTTCTCCACGCCGACGTCGACCTTGGAGATGTTCCCGTCCAGCTGCTGGTACAGGTAGTACGCGCCGCCGCAGCCGGCGACCAGGACGAAGCCGACCACGCCGGCCGTCCAGTACAGCGCCTTCTTCTTCCCCGACGCCTTCGGCTTGCGCTTGCGGCGGCTCGCCGGGCCCGCCACCGAGGGGGAGCCGGTCGCGGTGCGGCCGGCCGCCCGCCGCGCCGCCGCCCGGCCACCGGCCGGACGCCCGCCCGCATCGTCCTCGGCCCGCTCGCCGCGGCGCCCGCGCTGCGTCGGCAGCGGCCGGGTGTCGGTGTCGTCCCCGGCACCGGGCCGCCGCGCGGCGCGTCTGGAGCCGGGGGCCTTGGGGTCGGAGGGCCGAGCGGGGGCTTGACCGGCCGGGTCAAGCCGCAGCTCGTAGTTGCCGGTGTCCGGATCGAACACCCACTGATCGGCGGGATCCACGTTGTTGTCGCCCGCCTGCCCACGGCCTTGCGCGTCCACGGTGCCTTGAGTCCTCCGTCGGTGCCACGCGGCGCCATCCCCTCAAGGCGCTCGGTAGGTCGATCGTGCAGTGCATGGTCAAAGATGCATGGTCATCGGTCCGGCAAGGTGCGGACCGGACCGCTCACACTATCCGCCCAGTTCAGCGCCACGCGACGCGCGTGACAAATTCCACTTCCCTACAACTGGGCAATCCGCCCAATCCATTCGAGTCATCGGGCGTCCTTTGCGGCATCTTTATTCGCAGATCCCGCGTTCCGCCGTCGTACCGGGAAAGGTAGGCCCTGAACTCGCAGAAGGCGAGGGCTCGGGCCCCGGCTTGTCGTCCGGCGACCCGCCGCCCGGTGTTCCGCCCCCGGACCGGACCGGCCGTTCCCCGCCGCCCGGCGACGGCTGCACGGTCACCGGAAGATCGCTGCGCAGCCGCCCGAAGAGCCGGCCGGCATCCGGTTCCACCAGCTCGTCGCGGTTGGGGTCGAAGCGGTACTCCCGGCGCGGCACGGTCAGCAACTGCACCCGGCCGGTCGGAATGCCGCGAGTGCTGCGCACCAATTCGTACAGCCCGCGCAGCGAAGCCAGCCCGCCATCCGTGGTCAGTGAACTCGTCGCGGCATCCAGAACCGGATACAGCCGGGTCGGATTGAGCAGCACACCATTGCTCTGCACTTTCTTCACGAGAGCACCAAGAAATCGTTGTTGTCGCTCCATGCGCTCGGTGTCACTGCCGTCCCCCAGGCTCTTGCGGGCCCGCACGTATCCGAGCGCGGCCTCGCCCTGCAACGTCTGCCGTCCCGCGGGCAGATCCAGGTGCGCCTCGTCGTCCCGGACCGCGCGGGGCAGGCAGACCTCGACCCCGCCCACCGCGTCCACCATCCGCTTGAAGCCCACGAAATCGATGATCAGGTAGTGGTCGATCCGGATCCGGGTCAGCTTCTCCACCGTCCGGATCGTGCAGGCCGCCCCGCCGTACGCGAACGCCGAGTTGAACTGCGTCGTCTGCGGACCGGTCTCCCGCCCGTCGGCCCCCTTGCAGTGCGGCACCTGCACCACCAGGTCCCGCGGGATGCTCACCGCGGTGGCGCTCCTCCGGTCCGCCGCCAGATGCAGCAGCATCGTGGTGTCCGACCGCTGGCCGCTGCTCCGGCCGTACACGCTGTTGCCGCCGGTGCGGCTGTCGGAACCGATCAGCAGCAGGTTCTGCGCGTTCGGCGGCCCCGCCGGCGGCCGTTCCGACTCCCACTTGCGCAGCTCGGCCTCGATGTCGCTGTCGGTGTGGATGTTGCCGTTCAGCTTGGCGTACAGCGCCCAGCCGGCCCCCGTCCCGGCCAGCAGCACCCCGGCCGCCCCGAGCGCGAGCCGGCGCCGCCAGCGCCCGCCCGGCACGCTCCGCCGCGGCCCCGGCCCCCTGGCCGGGCGCTCGCCCCAGCCGGTGAACCTGGGGGGCTCGGGGGTCTCGGTCACCTGTGCGTCCATCCTCACGGAGTCGGCGTAGCGCCCGCACGGGCCCCGCGTCACGACGGACGGACGGAACCCGCGCCGGGCCGTACGTATCTCCTGAGCATGGACGGAAACGGGCGCCCGGGCCTGCGCTGGGCCCCCGCGGTCCGCCGGACGGGGGAGCGGTACGGGGACCGCCCCGGCCCCGCCCCCGCGACACGCCCTACCCGGCCGCCCGCGGCGCCCGGAACGTGATCTTCTCGCTGCTCTCCCGGGCCGCCTCGGCCTCCGCGTCCAGCCCGCCCAGGTGCCGGCAGAGCACCACCGAGCCGCCGGCCGCCAGCGGCGCGTACAGCCCGTACGACAGGCCCTCCCAGGTGTCGTACCCCAGCCCCGACAGCACCCGGGGCGCCGCGGGCAGCCCGGCCGCGGCCGCATCGGCCCGCGCCCGGTCCACGACCTGCGCGCCGGTCAGCTCCGCGCCGGCCACCACCAGCGCCACCGCGTCCGCGTCCACCGGGACGAACGGCACGAACCGGTCACCCTGCCCCGGCACCTCCACGGCGTAGTCCGCGAACCCCTCCGGCGGCTGCGGGAAACGCCCGCCCAGCGGACGCAGCGCCAGCGCCACCCGCTCCCCGGAACACGCCCGCGCCTCCGCCAGCCGGTCCGGCCCGGCCACCACCAGATCGGCCGCGGCCGGGTCCCCGCCGACCTCCGCCACCACACCCACCGACGAGCAGGCCAGCAGCCAGACGGCGGTCTGCCAGTGGGCGGGCAGCAGCAGGGCGAGCCGGTCACCGGGCTCGGCGGCCAGATCGCCCTGCAGGTAGTTGGCGGTCTTGGCCACCCAATTGGCGAAGGTCGCGACGGACAGTTCCACGCGCTCGCCGGTGGCGTCGTCGTAGAAGGTCACCAGCGGGCGGGCCGGGTCCGCGGCGAGCGCGGAACCCAGCAGGTCGGCGGGGGTACGGTCGATGGCGTTCATCGCGGCCAGGGTACGCGCGGCGGCCGCTGACGGTGGGTCGGGCCCGGCCGGCCGGCGCCACCGGATCGGCCGATGCCCCGTCAGGTCACCGTTGGCGTGTTGCCTCCGCCCGTGTTCACGATGCTGTCCATGCGCCCCTTCCTCGCGAGCTGTCTCGGCGCGGCGTGCACCGCCGCCCTCGCCCTGCCCTTCGCGCCGGACGCCGGTGCCGCCGGCCGGCCACCCGGCCCCGCCGCGGCGCGCACCGCCGACCTCCCGGGCAGCACCCAGTCCCTGCCGGTTGCGCCCCTCGGCCCCGGCGCGCCCCGCCCCACCGACCGTGACACCGCCGCCGTACCGGCCCCCCGCACACTCGGCCTGCCGGCCCGCGCCGTACGGCCGTTCTCCCTGCTCGGCGTCGTATGGGAGGACGCCCGCGCCGCACTCCACGGCCGCGTCCAGGTCCGCACCCGCGCCGCCCGCACCGGCGCCTGGTCCGGCTGGCAGGACGTCCAGACCCACAACGACGACGCCCCCGACCTCGACGCCGCCGAACGGCACGACAGCGACGTACGCGGCAGCACCGCGCCCCTGTGGGTCGGCGACTCCGACGCCGTCCAACTGCGCATCACCCCGCAGACCAGCCACCGCGCCCCGGTCGCCGTCCCGCACGGACTGCGCCTCGAACTCGTCGACCCCGGCAGCGCACCGCCCGCCCGGCGCGGCCTTGGGGCCGGCCCGCCGCGCCCGCTCGGCCCCGACGCCACCGCGGCCTCCGCCGCCAACGCCGCCCTCGCCCCGATCGGCGCCACCGAGATCCCCGCCCTGGACCGCGCCGCCTCCCAGGCCGACATCGCCGCCGCCGGCGGCCGGCCCGCCGGCCCCACCTACGTCGGACCGCGCCCCCGCATCGTCACCCGGGCCGGCTGGGGCGCCAACGAGAAACTGCGCGAGAAGTCGTTCCTCTACACCCACGCGGTGCGCGCCGCCTTCGTCCACCACAGCGGCTCCGGCAACAACTACACCTGCGCCCAGGCCCCTTCGCTGATCCGCGCCATGTACCGCTTCCACGTCAAGAGCAACCACTGGCGGGACATCGGCTACAACTTCCTCATCGACAAGTGCGGAACGGTCTACGAGGGCCGCGCCGGCGGCGTCGCCAAACCCGTCATGGGCGCCCACACCCTCGGCTTCAACAACGCCTCCACCGGCATCGCCGTCCTCGGCACCTACACCGACACCGAGCCGCCCAAGCCCGCCCTCGACGCGGTCGCCCACCTGACGGCCTGGAAGCTCGGCCTGTCCCACGCCGACCCGCGCGCCACCACCCAGATGGTCTCCACCGGCGGCAACCGCTACCCCAAGGGAACCAAGGTCCCGCTGCACGTCATCTCCGGCCACCGCGACGGCTTCACCACCGACTGCCCCGGCAACCACCTCTACAACAAACTCGCCACCACCCGGCTCGCGGCCGCACAACTCCAGGGGCGCTGAACGGCGACCGCCGCCGGACGGGTACCACCGGGGACCGCCGCCCGGGTGACGGGAGAGGGCCGCCCGTCCGGGTTGCCCCGGACACCACTGAACCGTTCCTGCAGCAGACACGTCTTAGCGACAACGACCAGGTGACCACGACGCGGCGACCACGGCGTCCGCCACCGGCCGGCCCCCGCCCTCCGCGGGGGCCGGCCGGAAGCCCGTCTGCCTACACTGGTCCGCCGACCGGCCGACCCCAGCAGGAAGCAGAGACGACAGGTGACAGAAGCGATCCTCCTGGTCGGCGGCAAGGGCACCCGGCTGCGCCCGCTGACGGTGCACACCCCCAAGCCCATGGTCCCGGCGGCCGGTGTTCCGTTCCTCACCCACCAGCTGGCCCGCGCCCGGGCCGCCGGCGTCGAGCACATCGTCCTGGCCACCTCCTACCTCGCCGAGGTCTTCGAGCCATATTTCGGCGACGGTTCGGCCCTCGGACTGCACCTGGAGTACGTCACCGAGCGGGAGCCGCTGGGCACCGGCGGCGCCATCCGCAACGTCGCCGAACGGCTGCACTCCGCCCCCGGCGACCCGGTCCTGATCTTCAACGGCGACATCCTCACCGGCCTGGACATCAAGGCCCTGGTCGACACCCACCGCACCTCCGGCGCCGACGTCTCCCTCCATCTCACCCGGGTCGACGACCCGCGCGCCTTCGGTCTCGTCCCCACCGACGACACCGGACGGGTCACCGCCTTCCTGGAGAAGCCGCAGACGCCCGAGGAGATCGTCACCGACCAGATCAACGCCGGCGCCTACGTCTTCAACCGGTCGGTCATCGACACCATCCCGGCCGGCCGCCCGGTCTCCGTCGAACGCGAGACCTTCCCCGGGCTGCTCGCCGGCGGCGCCCACCTCCAGGGCATGGTCGACTCCACGTACTGGCTGGACCTCGGCACCCCGCAGGCCTTCGTCCGCGGCTCCGCCGACCTGGTCCTGGGGCGCGCGCCGTCCCCGGCGGTGCCCGGCCGCCGCGGCGACCGCCTCGTCCTGGAGACGGCCGAGGTCGCCCCGGACGCCAAGCTCACCGGCGGTACGGTCGTCGGCCCGCGCACCGTCATCGGCGCCGGCGCCCAGATCGACGGCAGCGCGGTCCTGGAGGGCGCGGTCGTCGAACCCGGCGCCGTGATCCGTGACTCCCTGATCGGCGCGGGCGCCCGCATCGGCGCCCGTACGGTGCTCGACGGCGCGGTCATCGGCGACGGCGCCCGCATCGGCGCCGACAACGAACTCCGCGACGGCATCCGCATCTGGTGCGACGCGGACATCCCGGCCGGATCGGTGCGGTTCTCCTCGGACCAGTAGCGGGGAATACCCTCCTCGCCCGGCCGGTTGTGGCCCCGCAGGGGGCGCTCGCATCCCCTACGGGATCTGTTCGACGTCCCCGTAAGGGCCCAGGGTCCCGGTGAGGGCCCAGGGTCCCGGTAAGGGCCCAGGGTCCCCGCCCCCGTGGCCCGCCCCCTCAGCCCCCTCCGCCTCCCCCTCGCCCCGCCCCGCTGTCACCCCCATCGCCTAATCTGGCCGCATGCCCGTCCGCACCTGGGTCCCGCCCGGCCCGTACGACCTGCACCGCACCCTGGGGGTGCTGCAGCGCGGCCCGGGCGACCCGGCGTTCGCGGTGCGCGGCGGCGAGATCTGGCGCGCCTGCCGTACGCCCCAGGGCCCCGGCACCCTGCGCGTCGCGGCCCGCCCGGCCGACGGCGAGGTGACGGCCGAGGCCTGGGGGCCCGGCGCCGCATGGCTGCTGGACCGGCTGCCCCGGCTGCTGGGGGAGGACGACGACCCGGCGCAGCTGACCGCCCGGCACCGCATCGTCCATGAGGCCCGCCGCCGCCACCCCGGCGTCCGGCTCGCCCGCACCGGCCTGGTCCTGGAATCGCTGATCCCCTCGATCCTGGAGCAGAAGGTCACCAGCGACGAGGCGTACCGCGCCTGGCGCCTGCTGCTCCAGCGGCACGGCGAGCCCGCGCCCGGCCCCTGGGAGCGGCTGCGGGTGATGCCCGATCCGCGCGGCTGGGCACTGATCCCCTCCTGGGAGTGGCACCGCGCCGGCGTGGACGCCAAGCGCTCCTCCGCGATCCTGCGCGCCGTGAAGGTGGCCCGCCGGATGGAGGAGGCCGCGCGGATGGACCTGGCCGACGCCACCCGGCGGCTGACGGCGATACCCGGCATCGGTCCGTGGACCGCCGCCGAGACGCTCCAGCGCGCCCTCGGCGCCCCGGACGCCATCACGGTCGGCGACCTCCACCTCCCGAAGATCGTTGGCTACGCCCTCACCGGCCGCCGCGGCACGACCGACGAGGAGATGCTCGAACTCCTCGCGCCGTACGCCGGGCAGCGGCACCGCGCCGCCCGGCTGATCCTGCTCTCCGGGATCACCCCGCCGCGCCGCGCGCCCCGGTTCCCGGTCGGCGACATCGCCCGCCTCTGAGACCGGCGGGACCAGGGCCGAGGAGCGCCCCCCGACCCCGCGCACGACGACGAGATCGCACCCGCAGCCACGCACCCGCAGCCACGCACCCGCAGCCACGCACCCAGCACGCACCCGCAGCTCGCACCCAGCACGCACCCGCAGCTCGCACCCAGCACGCACCCGCAGCTCGCACCCAGCACGCACCCGCAGCTCGCACCCGGGAAACGCCCCCCGCAAAGCGGCCCCGCAAAACGCCCTCGCTAAGCGGCCCCGCAAACGCCCCCGGAACGCGCGCCGGAAAGCGCCCCGGAACGCGCCCCCGCCTCAGCGCACGATGACGAAGTCGTCCGCGGTCCGGGCCGGTCGCGGGCGCGGTGCCTCGGCCGGACGACCGATGGCCACCGCCCCCATCGGCTCCCAGTCGGCGGGCAGGTCCAGGACCTCCCGTACGACGTCCCGGCAGAACATCGTCGAGGAGATCCAGGCGGACCCCAGCCGTTCGCCGGCCAGCGCCACCAGGAAGTTCTGGATCCCCGCCCCGTGGGCGACGACGAACATCTCCCGCTCCGCCGCGTTGCGCCGCGCGTCCGGATAGGTGTGCGCACCGTCCAGCACCATGCACGGCACCGCCAGATACGGCGCGTTGCGCAGCACGTCGCCGCGCCGCACCCGCTTGGCGATGGACTCCTCCGACTTGCCGTCGCCCCGCAGGTCCGCGATCCAGGCGTCCCGCATCGCGTCCAGCAGCCGCTCTTGTACCTCGCCGGACTCCAGCAGCACGAACCGCCAGGGCGTGGTGTGGTGCGGTGCCGGTGCGGTGACCGCCGCGGCCACCGCGCGCCGCACCGCCCCCGGGTCGACCGGGTCGTCCGTGAAGGCCCGCACCGTCCGCCGCAGCGTCACCGCCTCCCGTACGGCCTCGGAGGTGCCCAGCCGGAACATGTCGTCCGCGGCGCCGCGCACCATCGCCCGCGCCCCGTCGCCGGTCTCCTCGACGACGTGCCCCAGCCCGCGCACCACGGCGACCGGCAGCCCGGCCGCCTTGCCCTTCACCAGGTCGCCGGCCGCGGCGAGTTCGTCCGCGGTGGCCACCACGGTCGCGCTGAGCGGATTGCCGTACGCGTCCGTGCCGCCGCGCAGATCGTCCAGCACCCGCACCCCGGCCGCCCCGATGGCGACATCGGTCAGACCGCTGCGCCAGGGGCGGCCGAAGGTGTCGCTGATGACGACGCCGACGTCCACGCCGAGTGCGGTGCGCAGCCCGGCCCGCAGGGCGCGCGCCGAGCGGTCCGGGTCCTCCGGCAGCAACAGCACGGTGCCGGCCGGGGTGTTGGAGGCGTCGACGCCGGCCGCGGCCATCACCAGGCCCTGCCGGTTCTCGACGATCCGCAGCGGGCCGCGGCGGGCGACCAGCCGCACCGTCTCCCGGTCGATGGCCGCCTCCCGGTCGGTGGCCTCGACGATCCGCCCCTCGGCCTTGCTGACGATCTTCGACGTCACCAACAGCACGTCGCCGTCGGCGAGTTGCGGCACGCCGTCCGCGGTCACCGCGGCCGCGATCAGCTTCACCAGGTCGTCGCCGGGCCGCACCTCGCCGATCCCCGGCACCGCCCAGACCCGGTACGCCGGCACATCGGTGCCGGTCACCCCCGGACCTCCTCGGCCAGCGTCAGTGCCTCGCGGGCCATCGCGGCCGTGGCGTCCAGGTCGGTCATCATCAGCGGTACGGCCCGGCAGCGGATCCCGGCCGCCTCGACCTCGGCCACCGCGCCGGCGTCGACGGAGTCGACCAGCCAGCCGTCCAGCAGCCCCGAACCGTAGTGCCGGGCGACCGCCGCGGCGGTGGACTCCACGCCGACCGCCGCCAGCACCTTGTCCGCCATGCCGCGCACCGGCGCGTCCCCGACGATCGGCGAGAGCCCGATCACCGGCACCCCGGCGTCCGCGATCGCCTCGCGGATCCCGGGCACGGCGAGGATGGTGCCGACGCTGACGACGGGGTTGGACGGCGGGAAGAGGATGACGTCGGCGGCCCCGAGGGCCTCCAGGACGCCGGGCGCGGGCTTGGCCTGTTCGGCGCCGACGGGGACGACGGCCCTGGCGTCCACCGAGGCGCGCAGCCGCACCCAGTACTCCTGGAAGTGCACGGCCCGCTGCTCGCCGTCCTCCTCGATGGCGACGTGGGTCTCGACCCGGTCGTCGGACATCGGCAGCAGCCGCACACCGGGCTGCCAGCGCGCACACAGCGCTTCGGTGACGGCGCTGAGCGGGTAGCCGGCGGCCAGCATCTGGGTCCGCACGATGTGCGTGGCGAAGTCCCGGTCGCCGAGGCCGAACCACTCGGGGCCGACGCCGTAGGCGGCCAGCTCCTCCTTCACCCGGAAGGTCTCGTCGGCGCGGCCCCAGCCCTGCTCCTCGTTGATGCCGCCGCCGAGGGTGTACATCACGGTGTCGAGATCGGGACACACCTTCAGGCCGAACAGGTGGATGTCGTCACCGGTGTTGCCGATGACGGTGATGTCCGCGCCCGGAGCCGCTGCCTTCAGTCCCCGCAGAAAGCGGGCGCCGCCGATACCGCCGGCCAGAACCACGATTCGCATGGAAACAGTGTGTCAGCCGAAGGCTGACTCGATGAGGGGCGGTGGTCGGGCGACGGGCTCAGGACGCGATGGTCTCCCGGGCCGTCGTGGAGCAGTGGGCCGCGTCGTGCATGGGCATTTCGGTCAGACCGGGGAAGTAGACGTGCAGGCTGACCGCGGGGGTCAGGGAGTCGTTGACGACCTCGTGGACGTAGCCGGGGGCGAAGACCTTCTGGGTGCCGGCGGTGAGGGCGCGCGGTCCGGAGGGCCCGTGTTCGGTCAACTCGCCTTCCAGGACGGTCAGTACGCCGGAGGACCGCCCGTGGTCGTGCCGCCCGCTGCCCTGGCCGGGGAGCCAGCTCAGCAGCCACACCTCGTAGCCGGGGCCGGTGCGCAGCCGGTGGTACCAGCGGGTGGTGGCGTCGTACCGGACGAGCGGGGCCCAGGCGGCGCGGTCCGCGGCGACGGTGCGGGCGAGCCCGACGAATCCGGCGACGGTGTCGGGGTGGGCGGGAACGGGCGGCAGGAGGTGGGGGACGGCGAGCGGGTCGCCGGCGATCTGGACGTCGCTGTTCATCGGTTTCGGATTCCTCGGCGGAAGAGCTGGGGGGCCTCCCGGCCGTAGCCGGGGGAGGGGGTGGCCGGCGCGGGCGGTCCCTGTGGGGTGCGCGGCGCGGGCGGGAAATGCGGGGCGCTGCGGGGTGGTGCGAGCGGAAAGCCGGAGCTCAGTGGCATCAACAGCTGGAACAGCGACAGCGAGCCTGCGCAGCGCAGAGCGACCCGTAGGCACGGGTCAGTCGGGGCGCGGCAGTCACTGGCATGGGGTCAAGGAGACCGGGTTCCCGGCGCAATGTCAACCTGATGACTGGTTTGCCGCGAATCTTTCACCGCATCCGGTTACTCCGGCCGGAGAAAGGTTTGTGCAGTCCTGGACGCGGAGACATCGACCGGCAATCGCTGCTCCAAACGCCGTTGCGGTCCCGTGATCCGTCTGTGATCTTCCCCGCTTCGGCGCGCGGGGTGCAACGCGAATGCCGCCTGATCACGTCTTCAGGCAATGACACGGACGTGCCGGGAGGTACGCCCGGGGAAGTGTCCTGGTTTTTACTGATTTGAACACTTTCCGCATCCGCTTGGTTCCGCCGAGTGAATAAGAGGCTCAATAGCAGATCTCGGCTTGACTGGCCCGGATCACCACACTTGTAATTTCACTCGTGTCGTTCAGCCGAAATCGATCACGGCTTGATCACGGGGACGTAAAGACAGACGAGGGGCGCACATGACCGAGCTGTTCCAGGAATTGCTGGTCGAGGAGGCGGACGAGGAGCTCGGCTGGCAGGAGCGCGCGCTGTGCGCCCAGACCGACCCCGAGTCCTTCTTCCCGGAGAAGGGTGGCTCCACCCGCGAGGCGAAAAAGGTCTGTCTCGCCTGTGAAGTCCGCTCCGAATGCCTCGAATACGCCCTCGCCAACGACGAGCGCTTCGGTATCTGGGGCGGTCTGTCGGAGCGCGAGCGGCGCCGGCTCAAGAAGGCCGCCGTCTGACCGTGACGAGTCAGCCAACTCTGCCCACCGCGCGCGGCCTCACGGACCCCGCCGCCGCACCGCCCCAACTCCCCATATCCCCCTATAGCGAACACTCCGCCTCCAGCGCACCGGGCGCCGGAGGCGGACTGCTGTGTACGGGCCCGGTCGGGGCACCGGCACGAACCATTAGTGTGGGGCCCCGTCCGAGATGCGCCGCCGCCCACCGGGGCGCGCGCGTCGCCTCGTAGTCCGTCGCAGTGTCTTCCGGGGGCGGGGCCCTTAAGCGACTTCGCCACGGGCCTTCGAACTCCCGGGTCCGGAGGGCCCGTACCTCGATGTCCGTGCACAGCCAGTCGGCGGCGCAGGCCGCCTCATATGCAGCCGCCACGCCAGAGTTCCCGCGGCACGTCGTCACCGCCGTGATCGTCTCCCACGACGGCGCCCGCTGGCTGCCCGACGCGCTCACCGGCCTGCTCGGCCAGGAACGCCCGGTGCAGAACGCCATCGGCGCCGACACCGGCAGCGCGGACCACTCCGCCCAGCTGCTCACCGAATCCCTCGGCGACGAACGCGTCCTGCACCTCGCCCGCCGCTCCGGCTTCGGCACCGCCGTCGACGAGGCGGTCCGCGCCGCCCCCGTCCTCGGCCCGGACGACCTGCCGTACCTGCGCCGCCCCAGCGGCTGGGACCCGGTCAGCCGCACCTGGCGCGACGAGGCCTACGACATGCCGGAACTGCCGCACGGCGAACCCGTCCAGTGGCTCTGGCTGCTGCACGACGACTGCGCGCCCGAGCCCGACGCCCTCGCCGAACTGCTGCGGGTCGCCGACGCCAGCCCCTCCGCCGTCATCGTCGGCCCCAAGCTGCGCAGCTGGTACGACCGCCGGCAACTGCTCGAAGCCGGCGTCACCATCGCCCGCAGCGGCCGCCGTTGGACCGGCCTGGACCGCCGCGAACAGGACCAGGGCCAGCACGACCAGGTGCGCCCGGTGCTGTCCGTCTCCACCGCCGGCATGCTCATCCGCCGCGACGTCTACGAGGAGTTGGGCGGCTTCGACCGCCGGCTGCCCCTGATGCGCGACGACGTCGACCTGTGCTGGCGCGCCCAGGCCGCCGGCCACCAGGTCCTCGTCGCCCCGGACGCCGTCCTCCGGCACGCCGAGGCCGCCGCCCGCGAACGCCGCCCCATCGACTGCGTCGGCCGGAGCGTCGCCAACCCGCACCGCGTCGACAAGGCCGGCGCCGTCTACACCCTGCTCACCAACACCCGCGGCGCCCTCCTCCCGTACGTCCTGCTGCGGCTGCTGCTCGGCACCCTCCTGCGGGTCCTCGCCTACCTCGTCGGCAAGGTCCCCGGCCAGGCCCTCGACGAACTCGCCGGCCTCTTCGGCACCCTGCTGCGGCCCGGCAAGATCCTCGCCGCCCGCAAACGCAGAGGCCGCCCCGCGGTCGACGCCGGCGAGCTGCGGCCGCTCTTCCCGCCGCCCGGCGCGACCGTCCGCGCCACCGTCGAGCAGATCGCCGGCAACCTCGCCGGCCGCGCCGCCCCCGACGTGGCCTCGGCCGGCCGGCACGGCGCCGTCGAATCCGGGCCCGGCGGCGACGACGCCGACTTCCTGGAGATCGAGCAGTTCGCCCGGCTCAAGCGGATCGCCCGCAAACCGGCCCCCGTCCTCTTCCTCGTCCTGCTGGTCGTCTCACTGGTCGCCTGCCGCGGACTGCTCGGCTCCGGCGCCCTCACCGGCGGCGCCCTGCTGCCCGCCCCCGGCAGCGTGGCCGACCTGTGGTCGGCGTACCTCGACAGCTGGCACGCGGTCGGCACCGGCGCCGGCGCCGCCGCACCGCCCTACCTGGCCGTCGTCGCCCTGGTCTCCAGCGTCTTCCTCGGCTCCACCGGCTTCACGCTGACCCTGCTGCTGGTCTGCTCCGTCCCGCTGGCCGGCCTCACCGCCTACTTCGCCTCCCGCCCGCTGGTCACCTCCCGGCTGCTGCGGGCCTGGGGCAGCATCGCCTACGCCTTCCTGCCCGCCGCCGCCGGCGCACTGGCCGGCGGCCGGCTCGGCACCGCCGTCCTCGCGATCCTGCTGCCCCTCATGGCGCGCGCCGCGATCGCCGCGAGCGGCCTGCGGCTGCCCGTCGGCACCCGCCCCAGCTGGCGCGCCACCTGGGCCTACGCCCTGCTGATCACCTTCACCACGGCCTTCACCCCCGTGGTCTGGCCGATGGCCGTCCTGCTCGGCATCGGCCTGCTGGTGCTGCGCCTCATGGACGGCAGCCGGGACCTGATCGTCGCCTACGGGCTGCGCTTCCTGGCGGTGGTCCTCGCCCCGCTCGTCGTCCTCGCCCCCTGGTCGCTGTCCCTGCTGACCCACCCGTCCCGCTTCTTCCAGGAGGCCGGCCTCGCCTACGGCACCGGCTCCGCCTCCGTCCTCGACCTCATCGGGCTCAGCCCCGGCGGCCCCAAGGCCACCGGCGGGTTCCTGCTCCTCGGCATCGTCCTCGCCGCGCTCGCCGCCACCCTGCGCGACGCCCGCCAGCTCGCCATCCGCACCGCCTGGGCCGTCGCCGTCACCGGCCTGCTCTTCGCCGCGCTCGGCAACGGCTCCGGCTGGACCGGCCCCGCCGTCCTCGTCTACGGCCTGGCCCTGCTGTGCGCCGCCGCCCTCGGCGCCGAGGGCATCCGCACCCGCATGGCCAGCCTCGGCTTCGGCTGGAAGCAGCCGGTCGCCGTACTGATCGCGCTGGCGTCCGTGCTCGCCCCGCTCTACGCCGCGGTCAGCTGGATGATCACCGGCGCGGACGGCCCGCTGGAACGGCGCAGCCCCGAACAGGTCCCGGCGTTCGTCGCCGAGGAGTCCGGCAGCGCCGACCGGCCCCGCACCCTCGTCCTCGACGGCACCCGCGGCCATGTCTCCTACACCCTCGTCCGCGGCTCCGGCGCCCGCCTCGGCGACGCCGACCTGGCCGCCGAGGCCGGCGAGGACAAGCGCTTCGGCAGCATCGTCGCCAACCTCGTCGCCGGCTCCGGCGCCGACCAGACCAACCAGCTCGGCGGCTACGCGGTCCGCTACGTCCTGGTCAAGAACGGCGCCCCGCGCGAAATGGGCCGCGTCCTCGACGCCACCCCGGGCCTGACCCGGCTCAGCCAGGAGGACGGCAGCGCCCTGTGGCGCGTCGACCGCCGGGTCTCCCGGGTCTCGATCGTTCCGCCGCAGGCCCAGGACGGCACCACCGCCGGCGAGGCCGCCGCGCCCACCGCCGTGGCCGCCGGGCCCGTCGAGGCCCACACCAAGATCCCCGCCGGACCCGCCGGCCGGGTGCTGCGCCTCGCCGACGCCGCCGACGAGGGCTGGCAGGCCACCCTCGACGGCACCCCCCTCAAGCCCGTCACCGTCGACGGCTGGGCCCAGGGCTTCACGCTGCCCTCCAACGGCGGCCGGCTCGACCTCACCCACGACGACCCGCTGGGCCACACCCTCTGGCTGTGGGCCCAGGGCCTGCTCGCCGTCGTCCTGGTCGTCCTCGCCCTGCCCGGCCGCCGCCGCGAGATCGACGACGACCTCCCCGAGGACACCGCCGCCGCACAGGCCGCCGCGGCCACCGGCGACGGCCGCCGGGCCCGCCGGCTGCGCGCCCAGGCCGAGGCCGCCGGCACCCCCGAAACGGCCGGCCCCGACATCCCGTCCGCCCGCACCGGCGAGGAGCCCCCCGCCCCGGCCGCCGACCCGACGGCCCCCCAGGAACCCGCCGCGACCGCCGACCCGTACGCCGCCGTACCGCAGCAGCCCGCCTACGAGGACTGGCCGGCCACCTCCGGCCAGCCCGTGGGGGAGCAGCAGCCCTACGACCCGTACCAGGGCACGCAGTACGACGGCCGGTACCCGCAGGCGGACCCCTACCAGCCCACCGGCACCTACCCCGGCGACCCCTACCAGGCCGGCGCCTACGACCCGTACGGCTACGCCCAGCAGCCGTACCCGGACGGCACCCCGCAGCCCCAGCAACAGCCCTACGACGACGGCACCACCTACCCGGGGTACTCCGGGCCCGCCGGCTCCTACCCCGAGCCGCGCCGTGACGGGAGCGACCAGCAGTGAAGCGCACCATGACGTCCCTGATCGGCGCGACCGCCGCGCTGGCCGCCGTCACCGGCATCGCCGCCGTCGCGGCCCCCGGCAGCGCACCGCAGACCCCCGGCGGCGCCACCCGGCTCCCCGTCCAGCGCTCCGCGCTGCTCTGCCCCCCGCCGACCTCCTCCGACGTCGGCGAGACCACCTACACCGCCTTCGTGCCCCAGGGCGCAGCGGCCGGCGCCGACACCAAGCAGGGCACCGCGAAACTGCTGCCCGCCGGGACCGTCAAGGACGCCGGCGCCGGCGCCGGCAAGAAGAAGGGCGGCAAGGACAAGACCCCGGACACCGGCCGGACCACCGTCCCGCCCGCCGACACCCACCCCGTCGTCCCGCTCCGGCAGGCCGGCAAGCCGGTCACCGCGACCACCGACCGCGCCGACGCCCCCGCCCTCGTGGGCGCTGCCGACGGCACCCTCGCCCCCGGCTGGACCGTCCAGCAGACCACCACCGTCGCCGCCGGAGCCGGCCGCGGCCTGCTCGGGCTGACCTGCACCACCCCCGACACCACGTTCTGGTTCCCCGGCGTCAGCACCGCCACCGACCGCCAGGACTACGTCCACCTCACCAACCCCGACACCACCCCCGCCGTCGTCGACCTCGAACTGCACGGCAAGGACGGCGCGTTGGGCGGCTCGGCCGGCGAGGACATCACCGTCCCCCCGCACACCACCGTCCCCGTCCTGCTCTCCACCCTCACCACCCGGCCCGCCACCAACGCCACCCTGCACGTCCTCGCCCGCGAGGGCCGGGTCGGCGCCGCCGTCCAGGCCACCGACGGCAAGCTCGGCAGCGACTGGCTGCCGCCCGCCGCCGACCCCGCCCCGAGCGTGGTCCTCCCCGGCATCCCCAAGGACGCCACCTCCGTCCGGCTGGTCGCCCTCGCCCCCGGCGACGCCGACGCGGACCTGAAGGTCCAACTCGCCACCCCCACCGGCCTGATCACCCCGGCCGGCCTGGAGACGCTGCACCTCAAGAGCGGCATGACCACCGCGGTGGACCTCAAGGACGTCACCAAGGGCGAGGCCGGCTCCCTGGTGCTCACCCCCACCGACCCCGGCGCCAAGGCCCCCGTCTCGGCCGCACTGCGGGTCACCCGCGGCAAGGGCGGCAACCAGGAGATGGCGTTCATCCCCGCCACCCGCCCGGTGGAGAAGCGCGCCACCGCCGCCGACAACGGGGCCAAGGGCAGCACCCTGTCCCTGGTCGCCCCCGAGAAGGGCAAGGACGCCAAGGTGAAGATCACCGCCTCCGCGGGCAGCGACGGCGGCACCCCGGTCACCAGGACCTACACGGTCAAGGGCGGCACCACCCTCGACATCACCCCGCCCCGCCCCCAGGGCCTCAAGGGCAGCTACGCCCTCACCGCGGAACCCGAGCCCGGCAGCGGCCCCGTCTACGCCGCCCGGATGCTCGCCCGCCCCCAGGGCGGCATCCCCGCCTTCACCGTCCAGCCCCTGCCCGACGACCGCGGCTCCGTAGCGGTCCCCACCGCCGGCCAGGACCTCTCCCTGCTCACCGACTGAACCACCCCGCCCGCGCTACGGGCCTCACTCCTGCCCGTAGCGCGGGTCCACCGACTCCGGGGCCAGCCCCAGCAGATCCGCGACCTGCTCGACGACCACCTCGTGCACCAGCAGCGCCCGCTCGTCCCGGCTCTTCGTGCGGATCTCCACCGGCCGCCGGTAGATCACGATCCGGTCGCGATGTCCGCCCGCCGCCGGCAGCACCCGCCCCAGCGGCACGCTCCCCTCGTCCGCCCCCGCATCCCCCTCGTCCGGCCCGAACCCGGGCACCTCGACCACCAGGAAGTCGACCTGGGCCAGCTGCGGCCAGCGCCGCTCCAGCCGGTCCCGCGAGTCGTAGACGAGATCCACGAAGGCATCCGCGCGGGTCACCGACAGCGGCACCTGGGGCGGCGCGATCGGGCCGCGCATGCCGCGGCCGTGACGGTCGCGGCGGCGGAGCCGCGGCTCCGCCGGTCGGGGAGGTACGGGCCTGTCCATCAGCATCGAGCGTAGCCGTCACGGACCGCCGGAAACCGCAGACCGCCACAAGATGCGGCATGTCGCAGGCTGACCGGACCGGTCCGTATCGGTTTCGTTTCCCTCCCCACATCAGATCGCGGAACTCCCGCCGAATGGCCGGAAATGTATCAACTCGTGAGGGTATTCCCTCCCACGCACCGACCGCCCCGCCCCACCCGCCCCAGGACGGGCCGAGCGGGTGCAGGTCAGACGCATCGGACGAAGCGGGACGACACGGTTGGGTGAGCCGGGGGAGAGTCGTCGCGGCCCGCTCAAGAGTGCGGTACCGTCCAACGTCGTGAGCCCTGTACGTCGCTGTTCGCGCACTGCGTGCGGCCGCCCCGCCGTCGCAACGCTGACGTACGTCTATGCGGACTCGACCGCCGTGCTCGGACCGCTCGCCACCTACGCCGAACCGCACTGCTACGACCTGTGCGCCGAGCACTCCGAGCGGCTGACCGCACCCCGCGGCTGGGAGGTCGTCCGCCTCGCCATCGACTCCGGCCCGGCCCGCCCCAGCGGCGACGACCTCGAAGCCCTGGCGAACGCGGTCCGCGAGGCCGCCCGCCCCCAGGAACGCGAGCGCGCCGCGGGCGCGGACGCCCCCTCCGGCGACCGCGCCCCCATGGAAGTGGCCCGCCGGGGGCACCTACGGGTCCTGCGGTCCCCGGATTCCTGACCGTTTTGCTGCACTCGGCGGTACCTCCCGCGTACCCGGCCGTCCCGCCGCTGGGGTTGCCCGCCGTCGCTCCCCCGCGGCGAGCAACAACCGCGGCGTGAAAGCGAGGTACGTGAGCGGCACCGCAAAGCGGACAACGGTAGGTTGGGATGTCCCGAACACACCCCAGGAGGACCGGCTCGTGACCGACCTGTCGCAGATCGTCAAGGCGTACGACGTACGCGGTGTCGTCCCCACCCAGTGGGACGAACCGCTCTCCGAGCTGTTCGGCGCGGCCTTCGTCGAGGTCACCGGCGCGGACGCGATCGTGATCGGGCACGACATGCGGCCCTCCTCGCCGGGCCTGGCCGCGGCCTTCGCGCGCGGTGCCGCGGCCCGCGGCGCCGACGTCACCCTGATCGGCCTGTGCTCCACCGACGAGCTGTACTTCGCCAGCGGCTCCCTCGGCCTGCCCGGCGCCATGTTCACCGCCTCGCACAACCCGGCGCAGTACAACGGCATCAAGATGTGCCGCGCCGGCGCCGCCCCCGTCGGCCAGGACACCGGCCTCGCCGACATCCGCGCCCTGGTGGAGCGCTGGTCCGACCAGGGCGCCCCCGAGCCCGCCGCCACCCCCGGCACCATCGGCGAACGCGATGTGCTCGCCGACTACGCGGCCCACCTGCGCCGCCTCGTCGACCTCACCTCGATCCGTCCCCTGAAGGTCGTCGTGGACGCCGGCAACGGCATGGGCGGCCACACCGTCCCCACCGTCTTCGCCGGACTTCCCATCGAACTCGACGCCATGTACTTCGAGTTGGACGGCTCCTTCCCGAACCACGAGGCCAACCCGCTCGACCCGAAGAACATCGTCGACCTCCAGGCCCGGGTCCGCGAGACCGGCGCCGACCTCGGCCTCGCCTTCGACGGCGACGCCGACCGCTGCTTCGTCGTCGACCAGACCGGCGCCCCGGTCTCACCGTCCGCGATCACCGCCCTGGTCGCCGCCCGCGAGCTCGCCAAGCACCCCGGCGCCACCGTGATCCACAACTGCATCACCTCCTGGTCCGTCCCCGAGGTCGTCAAGGAGAACGGCGGCGCCCCGGTCCGCACCCGCGTCGGGCACTCGTTCATCAAGGAGGAGATGGCCAAAACCGGCGCCATCTTCGGCGGCGAGCACTCCGCGCACTACTACTTCCGCGACTTCTGGAACGCCGACACCGGCATGCTCGCCGCCCTGCACGTCCTCGCCGCCCTCGGCGGCCAGGACGGCCCGCTGTCGCAGCTGGTCGACCAGTACGACCGCTACGCCGCCTCCGGCGAGATCAACAGCACCGTCGACGACCAGACCGGCCGGATCGCCGCGCTCAAGGCCGCCTACCAGGACCGCGAGGGCATCACCCTCGACGAACTGGACGGCCTGACCGTCACCGCCGACGACTGGTGGTTCAACGTCCGGCCCTCCAACACCGAGCCGCTGCTGCGCCTGAACGCCGAGGCCCGCGACGCCGACACCGTCGCCCGGGTCCGCGACGAGGCCCTGGCGATCATCCGCGGCTGACCTCCTCGCACGGGCGGGGCACCCGCCCCGCCCGTCCCGCCACACCCCGCCGCGCAGGCCGGCCCCGCCCCACCGGCGGTACGCTGGCCACGCCGCAACCACCCGAAGGAGCAGCGCCCATGCCGGTCGAAGCCAGCTTGATCCAGATCCTCGCCTGCCCGGCGTGCCACGCCCCCCTGGAGGACCGGACCGCCACCGAACCGGCCGAGCTGATCTGCACCTCCGGCGACTGCGGCCTCGCGTACCCCGTCCGGGACGGCATCCCCGTACTCCTCGTCGACGAAGCACGCCGCCCCGCCTGACCCGGGCCCGCCGGGCCAGCGGGCCCGGCACCGCCCGGCACAACCCGCCCGCACCGGCGATCGGAGGCCGCGCCCACCATGCTCGACGAGTCCCTCCTCGACACCCCTGACGCGCTGGCCCGGGCCGACCGCTTCGGCCTGCTGCGCGGCGTCGCCGAAGCCGGCGCCCGGGCCCGCACCGCCGCCCGCAGCGCCGCCGAATCCGGCATCCCCGAGCTGACCCCCGACGGACGGCCGCGCTCCGTCCTCGTCGCCGGGCCCGGCCCCGCCGCGGCCGGCGTCGCCGACCTGCTGCGCGCCCTCAGCGGCGGCAGCTGCCCGGTCAGCCTCATCCAGCCCACCGGCGTCGCCCCGCTCCCCGGGGCGCTGCGCTGGACCCTGCCCGGCTGGGCCGGACCGCTCGACCTGCTGCTCCTCGCCGGCCCGGACGCCGCCGACCCCGGCCTCGCCGAACTCGTCGAACAGGCCTACCGCCGCGGCTGCGCCGTCGTCGCCGTCACCCCCGCCGGCGGCCCGCTCGCCGACGCCGTCATCCAGGCCCGCGGCCTCGCCGTACCACTCGCCACCACCGCGTACGACACCGAGTTCGACATCGAGGGCGCCCCGCCCGCCGCCCCCGGCACCCTCTGGTCCGTCCTCATCCCGCTGCTCTCGCTCGCCGACCGGACCGGCCTGATCAGCGCCCCCCAGGACGCCCTCGGCAAACTCGCCGACCGCCTCGACCACCTCGCCGAACGCTGCGGCCCGGCCATCCCCACGTACTCCAACCCCGGCAAGGCCCTCGCCGCCCACCTTGCCGACGCGCTCCCGCTCATCTGGACCGAGGGCACCCTCGCGCACGCCGTCGGCCGGCACTTCGCCACCGAACTCGCCGGACTCGCCGGCCGCCCCGCCCTCGCCGCCGAACTCCCCGAGGCGCTCACCACCCACCGCACCCTCCTCGCCGGCGCCCTGGCCCCCGGCGCCGACGCGGACGACTTCTTCCGAGACCGCGTCGAACAGCCCACCGCGATCACCCTGCACGCCCGTGTCGTCCTGCTCCGGGACCAGGAGCCCGGCACACTGTCCGCCACCCGCGCCGCCCGGGCCCTCGCCGAGGAACGCGACGCCGCCCTCACCGAGCTCCAGCCCGGCCCCGGCAGCGATTTGGAGATGGCCGCGGAACTACTCGCCATCGCGGATTTCGGTGCCGTTTACCTGGCGCTCGCCGGCACCGAGTGATCTTTGACGGCCGGCCCGCACGCACGGGCCGGCCGGCCCGCACCCGTGGGCCCGCGAGCCGCACCCCGCGAGCCCGCCCGCCGCCCCGTACGACCTGAGGAAGCAGCACCCCATGGACCGCCTCGCCAACACCGTGCGCCCCTACGCCTGGGGCTCCACCACCGCCCTCCCGGAGCTCCTCGGCACCGCACCGACCGGCGAACCCCAGGCCGAGATGTGGATGGGCGCCCACCCCGGCGCCCCCTCCCGCCTCGACCGCGGCACCGGCCCCCGCTCCCTCGCCGAGATCATCGAGGCCGACCCCGAGGCCGAACTCGGACCCGCCGCCGTCCGCGCCTTCGGCCCCCGGCTGCCCTTCCTGCTCAAGCTGCTCGCCGCCGGCTCACCGCTCTCCCTCCAGGTCCACCCCGACCTGGCCCAGGCCCGCGAGGGCTTCGCCGACGAGGAACGGCGCGGGGTGCCGCTCGACGCCCCCCACCGCAATTACAAGGACGCCAACCACAAACCCGAGCTGATCTGCGCCCTCACCCCCTTCGAGGGCCTGTGCGGCTTCCGGCACCCCGCACAGACCGCCGACCTCCTCGAAGACCTCGGCATCGACGACCTCACGCCGTACGTCGACATCCTCCGCGCCAGCCCCGAGGCCGACGCGCTGCGCGAGGTCCTCACCGCCGTCCTGAGCGCCGAACACCACGCCATCGCCGACACCGTCGAACGCGCCGCCGTCGCCGCCGGCCAACTCGCCGCCAAGGGCGGACCGCACGCCGACGCCTACGCCGTCTACGCCGGCCTCGCCCACCACTACCCCGGCGACCCCGGCGTGCTCGCCGCCATGCTCCTCAACCACGTCCGGCTACAGCCCGGCGAGGCCCTCTTCCTCGGCGCCGGCATCCCGCACGCCTACCTCAGCGGCCTCGGCGTCGAGCTGATGGCCAACTCCGACAACGTGCTGCGCTGCGGGCTGACCCCCAAGCACGTCGACGTCCCCGAACTCCTGCGGGTGGTCCGCTTCGAGGCCGGCGACGCGGGCGTCCTGCGCCCCGAGGACATCGGCGGTGAAGAGCTCTACGACACCCCCGTCGACGAGTTCCGCCTCTCCCGCTTCGTCCTCGCCCCCGGCGCCGCCCCCCACCCCCTCGCCTCCGCCACCCCGCAGATCCTGCTGTGCACCGCGGGCACGGTCCACCTCCACGGCACCCCGGACGGCACCCCGGCCGACGGACCGGCCGACGGACCCACACAGGGGCCTCCGGCCGAACTGACCCTGGCCCCGGGCGAGTCCGTCTTCGTACCGGCCGGCGAGCACCTCACGCTCGGCGGGGAGGGCACGCTCTTCCGGGCGACGGTGGCGGTATAGCGCGGAGCCGGGGAGCCGGGGAGCCGGGGAGCCGAGGAGCCGGCGAGCCGAGGAGCTGCGAGCCGGCGTCGCGGGGGAGTGGCCGCCGGGCCGTCGCACGGCCGGTAGCGGGATGCGCATCGCCGTACGGGGCGCGCGCCGGGGTGCGCAGTGCCGTACGGGGCGCGCGCCGCGAGGGCGTCTTCGGGGAATAGCGGGTAATTGCGAGTGGCTGCTGGTGACTGCGGGTGACTGCAGATCACCGGGGGTGGGCGCGCGGCCGTGGTGGCGCGCGGCACGATGTAGGTGATGACGTAGGACGAGGGGCGTAGGCGGGCGCCGGTGAGCGCCGTTGGGCGCTGGTGGGAGGCGGTGGACGTCACGCGTCCGTAAGGGGCGTACACGGTGGCGTAGCGCGACCGGGACCGCACGGGGCGTTTATTCGGTAGGTGGGGCGGGAGACCGTCCGGCAGGTGGCCTCCCCGCGTCCGCCGGACGCCGGGCTGCAACAATGACCGCCGCACAGCATTAAAGGGGCGGTAAAGCGGCGAGCCCCGTCGACGGAAGGGACATGCGGCACTTATGAGCGCATCAGGCGGGACAAAGGCGATCGTTGCGGCGCTGGGCGCCAACCTGGCGATCGCCGCAGCGAAGTTCGTGGCCTTCGCCTTCAGCGGCTCGTCCTCGATGCTGGCCGAAGGCGTGCACTCCATCGCGGACTCCGGCAACCAGGGCCTGCTGCTGCTCGGCGGCAAGAAGGCCCAGCGCGCGGCCACTGAGGAACACCCCTTCGGCTACGGCCGCGAACGCTACATCTACGGCTTCCTGGTCTCCATCGTCCTGTTCACCATCGGCGGCGTCTTCGCGCTCTACGAGGGCTACGAGAAGATCCACGACCCGCACCCCCTGGAGGCCTGGTACTGGCCGATCGGCGTCCTGGTCTTCGCCGTCATCGCCGAGGGCTTCTCGTTCCGCACGGCCATCAAGGAGTCCAACGAGCTGCGCGGCAAGCAGACTTGGGCCCAGTTCGTACGCCGCGCCAAGGCCCCCGAGCTGCCCGTCGTGCTGCTGGAGGACTTCGGCGCCCTGGTCGGCCTGGTCCTCGCCCTGGGCGGCGTCGGCCTCACCCTCCTCACCGGCGACGGCGTCTGGGACGGCATCGGCACGATGTGCATCGGCGCGCTGCTGGTACTGATCGCGCTCGTCCTGGCCGCCGAGACCAAGTCGCTGCTGCTCGGCGAGGCGGCCGGCCCCGACCAGGTCGCCAAGATCCGCGCCGCGGTCGCCGACGGCGACGTCGTCACCCGCGTCATCCACATGCGCACCCTCCACCTCGGCCCCGAGGAACTGCTGGTCGCCGCCAAGATCGCGGTCCGGCACGACGACACCGCCACCCAGATCGCGGACGCCATCAACGCCGCCGAGGCCCGCATCCGCGAGGCCGTCCCGATCGCCCGGGTCATCTACCTCGAACCCGACGTCTACGACGAGGCCACCGCAGCCAAGGGCCCCAACCCTGCCAAGACCCCTGGCGGCCACTGAACCGGCCGGCCCGCCCGGCACCGCCCGGCAGCCGCCCGACAACGGCCCGGCCCCCACACTCAGGTGGAGTGTGGGGGCCGGGCCGTTTCGGCGGGGCGCCTGCCACGCGGCCCCGGGCCACGCGACGAGCTCCGGCTGGGAGTACCGCCCCTCTACCGGGAGCACGGTTCCGCTGCGCGACTGCCGTCCCTGTGCAGGGGGCGCCGCCGCTGTGCAGGGAGTGCCGTCCCTCTGCTACGAATACCGGCCCGTCTGCAGGGAGTAGCGTCCCGCGTCGGGACTACCGTTCCTCCTGCAGGTAGTACGGGGTCCCGCTGCCGGGAATACCGTCCCGCTGCCGCCGTGTTGAGGGCCCCGAGGGGGCGCTCGTACCCCCTACGGGATCTGTTCGACGACGCCCTACGGGATCGCCCCACCCCCACCCCCACCCTGCCAGGGCCCTCCGGATCCCTACTGGATCTCCCCGAGAACGGCCAACAGCGCCTCCGTGTCCGCCGCCTCCTGCAGCCGCGCCCGGAAGTCCGCGTCCATCAGCTTCCGCGACAGCAGCGCCAGGATCCGCAGATGCTCGTCCCCGGCCGCCGCCTCCGGCACCGCGATCAGGAAGACCAGCCGGGCGAGCGTGCCATCCAGCGACCCCCAGTCGATGCCCTCCACGGACCGCGCGAACCCGACAACCGGCGCGCTCACCGCGTCCGTCTTGGCGTGCGGAATGGCGATCTCCTCACCCAGCCCGGTCGTGCCCTGCACCTCCCGTGCCAGCGCCACCCGGACCAGCTCGGCCACGTCCGTCACCCGACCGGTGCCGGCCACCAGCTCCGCCATCTCACGGATCGCCGCTTCCTTGCCGTCGGCGGCGAGCTGCGTTTTGACGGTCTCCTCGGTCAGGTAACCCGAGAGCACCTCGGTAGGGACGTTACGGGGGACATCGCCGGAGACGTTGGGCTGAGCTCCCGCAGGGGATTCCGTAGACACCGCAGCAAGCGCCCCAGCAGACTCGCGGGCCGCACCAGGCGCCCCAGCAGACCCGGCAGCCTCAGCAGGATCCACAGCAGTCTCGGCAGCCCCAGCAAGCACCCCAGCAGACTCGCCAGACCCACCAGACGCCACAACAGACGCGTCAGAAGACCCCCCACCAGACGTCCCACCGGCCGCGACCACGTCGGCCGCCCCACCAGCCGCGCCCACCTCGGCCGCCTCGCCAGCCGCGCCCACTTCGGCCACCTCGGCCGCCCCACCAGCCGCAACCACCTCAGCCACCTCGCCAGCCTCGACCGCCCCCACCGACCCGCCCACAGCTTCCACAGCAGCGCCCGCCCCGACAGCCGCCGCACCCTTCCGCCGCTCCGAAAGATCCACCAGCGTCACCGTCGTCAGAGCCGTGACCACCGCCCCGATCACCACGGCCAGGAAGAACGCCGGCACCCCGCCGACCGCCCCCAGCACCGCCACGATCGGCCCGCCGTGCGGCACCGCGTCCGTCACCCCGGTCATCCCCGCGACCGCACCGGCCACCGCGCCGCCGAGCATGTTCGCCGGAATGACCTGGGCGGGCCGGGCCGCGGCGAACGGAATCGCGCCCTCCGAGATCCCGAAGAGCCCCATGAACAGCGCTGCCATGCCCGTCTCACGCTCCTGCTCGGAGTACAGCCGACGGCGGACCAGCGTGGCCAGCCCCTGCCCCAGCGGCATGACCGGAATCGCCGCGGCACACATGCCCATCACCGTCTGGTTGCCGGACGCAATCAGTCCCGCGCCGAACAGGAACGCGGTCTTGTTCACCGGCCCACCCATGTCGAACGCGATCATCAGCCCGAGGATCGCGCCGAGCAGGATCGCGCTCGACCCGGTCATCCCGCCGAGCCACCCCGTGAGGTGCGTGAACACCCAGGCGACCGGCTTGCCGATGACGTAGATGAAGAACAGCCCGAGCGCCGTGGTTGCCACGATCGGGATCACGATGATCGGCATGATCGGCTGGACGAACTTCGGAACCCTGACCTTCTTGATCCACTGCACCAGATAACCGGCCAGGAACCCGGTGACGATCGCGCCGATGAAGCCCGCGCCCGCCTTGGAGTCGTACAGCGCGCCCGTATTGGCGATCCAGCCGCCGATCATGCCCGGCACCAGCGCCGGCCGGTCGCCGATCGCATAGGCGATGTAGCCGGACAGGATCGGCACCATCAGCGTGAAGCCGATGACTCCGACGTCGTTCACGTGCTTCCAGAACGAGCCGTCCGGGATCACCAGACCGCCGTCCGCCTGGGGATGCCCGCCCAGCGCCAGCGATATCGCGATCAGCAGGCCGCCGACCACCACGAACGGGATCATGTAGCTGACCCCGTTCATCAGTGCCTTGTACGCGACGCTGCGCTCCTTGCCGCCGCTTCCGGAGGCCTTCGCCGCACCGGACGCCGCGCGGTCGCCCGTACCGGCGCCGCCCCCGTCCCCGCCCTCGTACACCGGTGCGCTCCGCACCCGCTCGATCAGCTGCTCCGGGTGGTGGATCCCCTCGGCGACCCCGACCGCCAGGACCCTCTTGCCGGCGAACCGGCTGCGGTCGACGTCCTTGTCCGCCGCGATGATGATCCCGTCCGCGCCTCTGACATCGTTGTCAGACAGTACGTTCTCAGCCCCGATGGAACCTTGGGTCTCCACCTTGATCTCATGACCGAGCGACCGGGCCGCCTGGGCCAGCTTCTCCGCGGCCATATACGTGTGGGCGATACCGGTCGGGCAGGCCGTCACTGCAAGCAGCTTCAGCCCCTGCCCGTCCGTCCCCGCGCCCTTGGGGGGATCAGCTGGACTCGTGGTCACGTGGTTCTCCTCACGAACATGCGCGGTCGTGCAGACGTTCCGGTGTCCTCGCGCTCCCGGCATCCTGCACGACGTCCCCGCCCCCGCAAAGCCCTCCCGCACCAGCTTCCGCACCCCCCACCACGCCCTCCGCAGCCCCTCACAAGCCCTCCACCTCCACCCCACCTCCCGCAGCCCGGCCTGCCCCACCGCGTCCGGCTCACCCCACCCCGTCCAAAGCCGCTCCGCCGCTCCCAAACGGCTCAGCCCAAACCGCCCCGCCAAACGTCCCCGCCCAAACCGCCCCGCCCCGTACGGTCCGCCCCCGCCCCCGCCCCGTCAAAACCGTCCCACCGAGATCGGCCCCCCTCACAGACCCCTGCCCACCGGCCGCTCACCCCCACCTGCGCCTCCAACCCCAAACAGCTCCCAAACCGCTTCCCCCAACCACTTCCAACCGCTCCCAACCACTCCCAACCGCTCCCAATCCACCCCCCAGTCCGCCCCCCAAAAAAAACGCCCCCGCACCGCTCCCTGCACCCCCACCCCACGACCCAGCCCCTCCTCCCCCCTCCTGGCCGGACCGCCCGGAACCGGCCCCTCCGTCCCCCCTCGGGCTGGGGTTCACTGGGCCGATCGGTGTAGATTCGTGACTAGTGCCAGACGTCGCTGCTGATGGCGGTCGGTCGGCCCGCCCCGCGGACCGGCCGAGGGAGAGAGGGCCTCCGACGGACTGCGCTGCGGCCAGGGGACAGGTATGTCCGCAGAGGCAGGTCGCCTCTGCGTACGCTCCTTCCGTCAGCCACCGCTGGCGAACCCCAGCCCGCGCCGCAGACTGCCCAGCCCGAAACCACGCGACGCTTCGAGGAGCAGCCCGCATGACGACAGCAGCCACCGGCCAGGACTTCAAGGTCGCCGACCTGTCCCTCGCCGCCTTCGGCCGCAAGGAGATCACCCTCGCCGAGCACGAGATGCCCGGCCTGATGGCGATCCGCAAGGAGTACGCCGCCGCGCAGCCGCTGGCCGGCGCCCGTGTCACCGGCTCGCTGCACATGACCGTGCAGACCGCCGTCCTGATCGAGACCCTGGTCGCCCTCGGTGCCGAGGTCCGCTGGGCGTCCTGCAACATCTTCTCCACCCAGGACCACGCCGCCGCGGCCATCGCCGTCGGCCCGAACGGCACCCCGGACAACCCCCAGGGCGTCCCGGTCTTCGCCTGGAAGGGCGAGACCCTCGACGAGTACTGGTGGTGCACCGAGCAGGCGCTGACCTGGCCGAACTCGCCCACCGGCGGCCCGAACATGATCCTCGACGACGGCGGCGACGCCACCCTCCTCGTCCACAAGGGCGTCGAGTACGAGAAGGACGGCAAGGTCCCCGCCGTCGAGACGGCCGAGAGCGACGAGCACCGCGCCATCCTGGAGCTGCTCACCCGCTCCCTCGCGGAGAACCCGCAGAAGTGGACGAAGCTCGCCTCGGAGATCCGCGGTGTCACCGAGGAGACCACCACCGGCGTGCACCGTCTCTACGAGATGCAGCGCGACGGCGAGCTCCTCTTCCCCGCCATCAACGTGAACGACGCCGTCACCAAGTCGAAGTTCGACAACAAGTACGGCTGCCGGCACTCCCTCATCGACGGCATCAACCGCGCCACCGACGTCCTGATCGGCGGCAAGACCGCCGTCGTCTGCGGCTACGGCGACGTCGGCAAGGGCTGCGCCGAGTCGCTGCGCGGCCAGGGCGCCCGCGTCATCATCACCGAGATCGACCCGATCTGCGCCCTGCAGGCCGCCATGGACGGCTACCAGGTCACCACCCTCGACGAGGTCGTCGAGACCGCCGACATCTTCATCACCACGACCGGCAACAAGGACATCATCCTTGCCTCCGACATGGCGCGGATGAAGCATCAGGCGATCGTCGGCAACATCGGCCACTTCGACAACGAGATCGACATGGCCGGCCTGGCGAAGCTCCCCGGCATCGTCAAGGACGAGGTCAAGCCCCAGGTCCACACCTGGACCCACCCCGACGGCAAGGTCCTGATCGTGCTGTCCGAGGGCCGCCTGCTGAACCTGGGCAACGCCACCGGCCACCCGTCCTTCGTGATGTCCAACTCCTTCGCGGACCAGACGCTGGCCCAGATCGAGCTGTTCACCAAGCCGGAGCAGTACCCGACCGACGTCTACGTCCTGCCCAAGCACCTGGACGAGAAGGTCGCCCGCCTCCACCTCGACGCCCTGGGCGTCAAGCTCACCGAGCTCCGTCCGGACCAGGCCGCCTACATCGGCGTCTCCGTCGAAGGCCCGTACAAGCCCGACCACTACCGCTACTGATACCGAGCACCACGCTCCAGCAGCCGGTTGCCCCAGGCCCTCGCCACTCACGGCGGGGGCCTGGCCCGTACCGGCTCCCTCCCTACCGCACCGCCCCCGACGCACCGAACCGTCGCCGCTCGAAGGACTGCACCCCTCATGCCCCGCGGCCGCTACTCCCTCCACGATCCGCACGATCACACCCCCCTCGGTGAAGAACACTTCCACTGCGCCACCGGCCCCTCCGGCTGGCGCTACGTCTCCCAGATCACCAACCCCTCCGGCGACCACATCGGCTCCGTGGACCTCACCCTCGACGACCTCGGCCGCCCCATCCGGCTCGAACTGCACGCCTCCGCCTGGCAGGTCCGTGGCGCCGCCCTGGACGGCGTCACCTGGGTACGCACCGACCCGACCGGCACCCACGCCACCGAAGGCAACGCCCGCGCCCACGCCTTCACCGGAGCGTCCCCCGCCTTCCTCGTCGCCACCGCCCGGCTGCTACGCCCCGCCCTCGGCGCCGGCGCCGTCCGCGCCCGCCTCGTCGCCTTCACACCCCCCGTCCTCGCCCCCCGCACCCTCGATCAGTCCTGGGCCTTGCTCAACAGCACACCACACGCCACTGACAACGCCCCCCTCATCGCGGACGAATACCAGGTCAACGACATGGAGACCGGCGAACAGCACACCGTCCACCTCGCCGGCGACGTGGTCCTCTCCGCCCCCGGCATCGAACTCGAATCCCTCGACTCCCCGCCGTCCACCTTCACCTGAGCCGGTCCCCGTCCCGACCCCCGCTCACATCGGCGGCGCGAACCCCGTCCGCGGCGGCCGCGACTCTCCCGAAGAAGCCGGGCCCGCACCCGCAGTGGACGCCGACCCGGAAGCCACCGCCGAAGAAGGAGCGGCAGAGGGAGCCGGAGACGGAAACGGCGACGACGAAGAAGACGAAGACATCGAAGCCGACGAAGAAGACGGAGACGACCAAGAAGCCCCCGGTTCAGCCCCAGCCCCAGCCCCAGTCGCAATCCCAGCCCCATCCGGAGCCGACGAAGGCACAGACGACGAGCCGTACGACAAGCCGCGCGACGCGCCATAGGCCGAGGCGTACGGCGAGGCGTACGACGCCGGGCCCCCCGCCTCCGCCCCGTACGCCGCCGCCCCACCACTGCCCGGCCCGGCCGCCCCATGACCCGTGGACGCCGTCCCGAACGCCCGCCGCGACTCCCGCCCCTGCCGCTCCCCGACCACTGCCGCCAGGTACGCGACCGGATGCACCCCCGCCGGCACCGGCACGCCGGTGAACCCTCGGAGATCCTCCGCCAGCCGCCCGGCCATCGCCGCCCCGGCCTGCGCGTCCAGCTGCCCCGTCCGCGCCAGGTACTGCCGCACGGTCAGCCACCACCCGTCCGGCACCCGCGACAGATCCAGCGCCCCGAGTTCCGCCACCAGCCACGGAGGAGGCGGCGGCAGCGCCGCCCCCACCTCGGCCGCCGGCATCCGCTCCCGTATCACCAGAGTCCCGGCGAACACGTCCCCCACCCGGCGGCCCCGCGCCGACACCAGGGAGGCGATGGCCGCCACCACCCCCATGGTCAGCACGGTCTCGATCGCCCCCATGGCGCCCCGCACCAGCGCGTGCCGGAACCGGATGGGCCCGCCGTCCTCCCGCACGACCCGCAGCCCGCAGATCACCTTGCCCAGCGACCGCCCATGGCTCAGCGTCTCGATCACGATCGGAATCCCGACCTGCACCAACAGGAACGTCGCCACCGACACGGCAGCCACCGCCGCACTGTCCATCGACGACGTCGCGCTGACCAGCATCATCGACACCGCGATATAGACACTCCAGGCCACGGCCACATCGACCGCGACCGCCAGCCCCCGGCTCGGCAGCCTCGCCGGCCGCAGCCCCAGCACCACCGCTTCACCCGTGACGAGTTCACTCACGCCGCGCCCACTCCCTCTCGCTCCCCGAACCCCGCCCGGACCACGCCGGGCCCGGCCAGTCTGCCAAGCTGACTCCGCACTCACCCACTACGGCGCTACGAGGAGCGACCCCGTATGGACCTCGATGTCTTCATCGCGGCACACCGCGCCGAATGGGACCGACTCGACGCACTCCTGCACCGCAAGCGCCGCCTCACCGGAGCCGAGGCCGACGAACTCGTCGCCCTCTACCAGCGCACCACCACCCACCTCTCCCTCCTCCTCTCCAGCGCCCCCGACCCCGCGCTGACCACCCGCCTGACCTCCCTCGTGGCCCGCGCCCGCAGTACGGTCACCGGCGCCCGCAAGTCCTCCTGGCGGGACACCGCGCGCTTCTTCACCACCGCCTTTCCGGCAGCGGTCTACCGCCTGCGCCACTGGTGGATCCCCACCGCAGTCCTCTCCACCGTGGTGGCCGCGCTCCTCGGCTGGTGGATAGCAGCCCACCCCGAGGTCCAGGCGGCCATCGGCGCCCCCGACGACCTCCGCGCCATGACCCGCCCCGGCGGTGAGTACGAGACCTACTACTCCAGCCACCCCGCCGCCTCCTTCGCCGCCCAGGTATGGACGAACAATGCCCAGGCCGTCGCGATGTGCCTGGTACTCGGCGCCTTCCTCGGCCTGCCCGTCCTCTGGATCCTCTTCCAGAACATGCTCAACCTCGGCGTCGGCATCGGCCTGATGTCCTCGGCGGGCCGCCTCGACACCTTCCTGGGACTGATCCTTCCGCACGGCCTCCTGGAGCTGACCGCCGTCTTCATCGCCGCCGGCATCGGCCTCCGCCTCGGCTGGACCCTCATCGACCCGGGCCCCCGCACCCGCCGCGCCGCCCTCGCTCAGGAAGGCCGCTCGGCCCTCGGCGTCGCCATAGGACTCGCTGCCGTGCTCTTCGTCTCCGGCGCCCTCGAAGCCTTCGTCACCCCCTCCGGCCTGCCCACCTGGGCCCGCATCGGCATCGGCACCGCCACCGAGCTTGCGTTCCTGCTCTACGTACAGGTCCTGGGCGGCCGCGCGGTACGTGCCGGCGCCACCGGCGACGTCGATCCCGCCGACCGCGACGCCAGCCTCCCCACCGCCGCGTGATGTGCGCAGAGCCCCGCTGACCTGCTAATCTCCTCTCTGCCCCGGCGACCGTTGACACGAGCAGCTGGGGGAGGTAGATTCGAACGGTTGCAACGAACTGGACAAGTTCATCAGCGACGGTTAGTCTCTTCTCCGCTTCGCGCAGGATCCTGAATTCGACGAAGCGCAACCGACCACTTACCGGAAGCCCCGGGCGATTCAATTCGCCGGAAACGCTTCTGATAAAGTCGGAAAAGCCAAAAGGCACCCCCCTCCGACGGGGAATCGGAAACGAATTCGGGCCGGTCAACGGAACGAACAAGATCTGATAGAGTCGGAAAGGCCGAAAAGCGAAAGCGAAGCGGCCGGGCCCGCTCCAACAGGGCGCCGGAGACGAAAACGGATCTGGTAAGGTTGGAACCGCGAAGAAGCCGAAAGGCCGAAACGCACCGGCGGAAATCAGGACCGCGAGGATCTGATAGAGTCGGAAACGCAAGACCGAAGGGAAGCGCCCGGAGGAAGCCCGAGAGGGATTCCAAAGGAAGCGTCCGTTCCTTGAGAACTCAACAGCGTGCCAAAAGTCAACGCCAGA